>CAMAWN010000058.1 GCA_945861865.1 Candidatus Kuenenia stuttgartensis
CAACTTGGCATCGATCCGCGGATCAAGGCTTCTCAACTGACTGACGACAATATCGCCAAGATCAACGGCTTCCTCGACAAGGAAGTGATGGTCGAAGGTCAGTTGCGCCGCGCAATCCAGCAAGACATTGGTCGACTGAAGGACATTAAAAGCTATCGCGGGACGCGGCATCGCCGCAACTTGCCGGTGCGAGGTCAACGGACGCGTACGAATGCGCGAACTCGAAAGGGTGTGAAGAAGACCGTGGCCGGCAAGAAGGGCGTCAAGGACATGAAGCACTAATCGGGGGCGAGGGCTTTGGATTGATCTTCATGGGTCGACCGCCAAAGGGTGGAACTCCAACGAACTCAGCAGAGAGGTGGAACAGTGGCAGCAGGTAAGAAAAAAGTGCGGCGGCATGTCAACAAGGCCATCGCGTTCATCAAGGCGACCTTTAACAATACGATCGTCACAGTCACTGATCCGGCTGGAGATGTTCTGTGTTGGGCGACAGCCGGGACGGCTGGTTTTAAGGGCAGTCGCAAGAGCACTCCATTTGCCGCCCAGCGAGCGGCGGAAATCTGTGCGGAACGTGCTGCGAAGTTTGGGGTTCGCGAGATGGAAGTGCGTGTTAATGGCCCTGGTTCCGGCCGTGAAAGCGCAATCACGGGATTGCAAAGTTCTGGCATCGTAGTTCGTTCGATTGAGGATATTACTCCGCTGCCACACAACGGTTGTCGTCCGCCAAAGAAGCGTCGCGTGTAGTTACGTTTTTTGGATGGGCTGGGCAGCGGCCTGATTGAGATTGAGCAGTGGTTTTATTTGGAGGTTGGCAATGCGAATTCGTTGGCGAGGTCTGGAGCTTCCGAGCAGAGTGCAGTTGGTCCCGACGACTGCCACTCCGATGTACGGCATGTTTGTCGCTGAGCCGTTTGAACGCGGTTTCGGAGCGACGATTGGCAACAGCCTGCGGCGGATCATGCTGACTAGTTTGGAAGGTAGTTCGATTACGAAAGTGCGCATCCAAGGCGTGCAGCACGAATTCATGACGGTTCCCGGCGTGGTCGAGGACGTCACCGACATTTGTTTGAACATCAAATCGGTTGTGGTAAAAAATCACAGTTCGACGCAGAAAACGTTGCGAATTGAGCGGCATCAACGCGGTGTCGTGACTGCCGGTGATATTATTTGCAGCGACCAGGTTGAGGTGCTCAATAAGAATTTGATCATCGCGACGATGACCGACGACGTGCCGTTCAACATGGAACTGACCGTTGAGAATGGGCGCAGCTACATTCCGGCATCCGAGTATCATGCGTCGCATGACGAGGAGCCGGGGCTTCTGTTGCTCGATGCGATTTTCTCACCGGTCGTTCGTGTGCGTTACAAGATCGAGGATTGCCGAGTCGGTCAGCGAACGAATTATGACAAGCTGAACCTAGAGGTCTGGACAAACGGGACGATCACGCCGGAGATGGCTGTCGTTGAGGCAGCAAAAATTCTTCGTAAGCACCTCACTCCGTTTGTTTCGTTTCGTGAGGCGGGTGCTGAGATCAGTCCCGAAGGCGGACTGCGTGGCATGTTGGACTCAACCGGGTACTCACCCGTCGATTTGGAATTGGAAGAGAAGCTCAATCAAAGTTTGGCGGAGTTGAACCTGTCGGTTCGCGCGACGAACTGCTTGGAATCGGAAGGGATCAACACGATCCGCGACTTGGTCACTCGCAGTGAGGACCAGTTGTTGCAAGTGCGGAACTTCGGCGAGACCACGTTAGTTGAGGTCCGCGAGCGTTTGAGTGTGATTGGTCTCCGTCTGGGGATGAAGGTGTCCCGATCGCTTGCCGCGAGGTAACGATCGGTCGGAACAAGCCGGATAGAAACCGACAACCGGCGCATTGAGATGAAGAAAGATTTTGGTGATCGATCATGCGGCACAGACTTCGCGGCCGACATTTGGGACGGAATAGTTCGCATCGTCATGCACTGATGCGCAATATGGCTCGCTGTTTGATCCTGACGTGTGACCAAGAAGCGGTCGGAGCCGCCAAGGCCAATGGCCGAATTCGGACGACTTTGGCAAAGGCCAAGGAAGTTCGTCCGTTTATCGAGAAGCTGGTCACGACGGCTGTGAAAGCGAAGAAGTGTCGGGATGACGCCAATCAAATCGCGTCCCCGCATGCTCGTGGCACCGATGAATACAAAGCCTGGCGAGCGACGGAGGCTGGTCAGGCTTGGCTCAAGGCTCAAGGCAAGTACATCCATCATCGTCGGCGGTTGTTCGATGTGCTGCGAAGCAATGACGTGGTTCTTTTATTGCTCGATCAACTTGCACCGCGGTTTGAGGATCGACCGGGTGGATACACTCGCGTGGTTCACATCGCGAAACGTCGATTGGGTGATGCGGCCCAGTTGGCCTTCTTGGAATTCGTCGGTGAGCCGACTCGTCTGGCCGTCGAGAGCAAGACGTAAGTCGATAAAGGAATTCCGAACAAGCCCGATGGCTGCGAAGTCATCGGGCTTTTTCGTTGGTAGCGACACCGATACGCTCTGTAAAAAGTCTATCGCCCCGTGAGACTGTGCATGTCCGCGTCCGTTGGAACGGTGTATTTGGTGGGTGCAGGACCGGGAGATCCGGGGCTGCTGACGTTGCGCGGGTTGGAATGTCTGCGGCGGGCGGATGTCGTGTTGTACGACGGTTTGGTGAATCCAATTTTGCTGCGGTACTCGAAAGCGAAAGCCGAGCGAACGTGCCGGGTGTCGGCAGGCGGTGAGCGGCATCTGGATCAGGACGAGATCAATCAACGGTTGGTTGCGGCCGCGAAGTTGGGGAAGATCGTTGTTCGGTTGAAGGGTGGCGATCCGTTTGTGTTCGGACGTGGCAGCGAGGAAGCGGCGGCGTTGGCAGAGGCGGGAATCCCCTTCGAGGTCGTACCGGGGGTGACGGCAGCGGTCGCTGCGGGGGAGTACGCTGGGTTCTCGGTGACTCATCGCGATCACGCATCGGCAGTTGCCTTCATCACGGGGCATGAAGATTCGACGAAAGACACGCCGAGTTTAGACTACAAGGTGCTGGCGGAGTTTCCGGGGACGCTGGTCTTCTACATGGGCTGGCATCGCCTCAAACAGATCGCGGAATCGCTGATCGGGGCAGGGAAAAGTGCGAGCACTCCGGTCGCAGTCATCAGTCATGCGAGCTGGCCGACGCAGCAAACCGTGACGGCAATATTGGCGACGATTGCGGAACAAGTTTCATCGGCGGGATTGCGTCCGCCGTCGTTGATCGTCGTTGGCGAGTGCGTGCAACAGCGAGAACGACTTGCGTGGTTTGAGAAACGCCCATTGTTTGGCCGCCGGATTGGTGTGACTCGCGCGGATCAGCAAGCGGATTCGCAGATCGACCGCATCTTCGAGTTGGGTGCCGAACCGGTCCTCATGCCGACGCTGGAGATCGAGTCCCCGGAAACTTGGGACTCCGTCGATGACGTGCTGCGGCGTATCGACGACTTCGACTGGATTATCTTCACGAGCGCGAACGGCGTGCGGGCGTTACTGGGTCGGATGTGGGAACTCGGCGGCGATGCTCGGCGGCTGGCGAAGGCGCGGCTGGCGGCGATTGGTCCTGCGACGGCCGCCGCTTTGTGTGAATTCCAATTGCGGGCGGATGTTGTGCCGGAGTCGTATCGGGCGGAGCACCTCGCCGAGGCATTGTGCCCGCTGGTGAGTGGCCAGCGAGTCTTGTGGGCGCGAGCCAATCGCGTGCGTGAGGTCTTGCGAACGGAGTTGACGGCGGCGGGAGCGCGGCTTGAAGAGATCCTCGTCTACCAACATCGGGATGTGGCCGCGTGGCCGAATGAGGTGAATCAACGGCTCGTCGCAGGGCAACTGGATTGGATCGGGGTCAGCAGCCCGGCGATTGCTCGCAACGTGCAGCGTTTGATCCCCGAAGCAGCGCGATCATTGCTTGGCGGTCAGATTCGGATCGCCAGTATCAGTCCCGTGACCTCGGCCGTGTGTCAAGAGGTCGGGTTGCCGATCTCGGCTGAGGCGACCGAGCACACCTGGGATGGAATTCTGTCGGCGATTCAGCGGGTCGAGCAGGGAGACACTCAGCGCTGCTCTGAATCGGCCGGTGCCTGACGGCGAGCAGATCGAACTTCCGCGGGCATCGGGCGGGCCGCATTCAGCGTGCGATCTGTCGAATTTTCAAGGCTTTGAATCAGCGTCTCGTCGAGCAATTGCACGAGCGTGCGTTGGCCGAAGCCATACAAATTCCAGAAGCCTTTTTGCGTGGCATCGACGGAACCGTGCAGTAGCCGCGAGCCAGGAAGCTGCGGTTGTTCGGCAACCTCTGCAAGTTTTCGTTCGACGGCCTGGCTGCGATGTTGGACGTAGTTGACGGCGGAGTCGATGCGGCGCATGTTGGTTTGCGAGGTGAACTGGTAATCCCAGATCGCTGCGTTGGTCAGGTCGATGACGTTCGCGCTTTCGGAGACCCAGGCACTGCGGTGGTGTCGCAACAGCAAGTCCACTCGATCGGTCGTGGTCATGAACGGTTTGCGGCCGCGAGTCAGCGGCGAGATCACATCGTCCATGATGCGAAAGACGCTCAGTTCGGTGAGCAGCACCGCGTTGTAGGCGAGATTGTTGAGGTCGTAGGGGCTGGCGGGATGGTTGATCGTCAGCGGTTGGTCCGGGTATTCGGCCACTGGTTCGTAGCTGACCGGTTGCCACGCCTTCAGATCGACCGAGTCCCAGAAGACGGCACGCATGACTTGGCCGGAAGTCAGGGTGATGTCGCCGTTGCTACCGAGCTCTGCGATCTTCGAGGCCAGCCCGTTTGCATCATCGGCCGCAGCGGTTTGGATCGGCAGCGGTGTCTGTTGGATGTGCTGCGAGAACATTGGCGTCGGCAAGTGCGGCGTTGCGGGCTGATAGATCGCTCGAATCGGTTGGCCGTCGAAGTGGTCCATGCGAGTGCCGCTCCCCACCATGTCGAGCAGTGTCGGCGTGAGGTCCACCAATCGGCAGGGAGCGTCGATGCGGGCACCTCGGCGAATATTCGGACCGGCGACGAACATGCAGGCGCGCATCGCATCGGCCAATGGGTAGCCGTGCATCGTGCCGGGTGAACTGTTGTTGCCGAAGTACCAGCCGGGCCGCGCGGTGATGACCAAGTCGGGAGCGGCATCCGCCTCTTGCGGAGCGATGTTGTTCTGCCAGAGCATGTGCCGCGAGAGCGTGACCACGGAATCGGGATACTGAGTCGGAGTCTGCGCTTCGAGCCACTCGCGTTCGTCGTGCCACTCGCGGAGGAAGCTGCTATCGACCGCTTGCGTGAGTCCGAGCGGATCGCACAGCGGATGCTCGACGACATCGAAAGTGATTTGACCATCGGCAGCCGACTGCACGTTGTTGACAACGGAGTATCGCAGTTGCCAACGAATCGCATCGGCGCCGGTCCGTTCGAGCGGCTGCCGTTCGATGACCGCCGAACCGCGATCGGAGGTCGCCACCAGCACAGAATTCTCGCCGAGCTTCATCAACACGAGGTCGATCGCTTGTTGGCGATTCGTGGACTCATCAAACAATCGAGCCGGTTCATTGCGGCCCCGCTCTTGTTGTTGGCCGTCGGGGTTATTGAATTCCGCGTGGGCGAGGAACTCGACCAAATTGATCGGAGGCAAATGTTCGGCGAGCCGATAGGCCAGCAAATCTGCGGGGCGATTCGGGCCGGACCAGTCTCCGCTGCGATAATGGCCCTTCGGAAAATAGATGCGGGCGGCTCCGTCGGAGTCACCGTCGATGAAGACGAATTCGCGACCACCGTCGCCGTCGTGATGGGCTCGTTCGCGATGTTGTCGCACCGTGACGCCCAATCCACCGCCGGTCCAGCGTCCGTCGGCGTCGAGTTCTCGCGGGCGATAGAACAGCTCGTGAGCAAAGTCGAACAGCGACAGATGTCCGGTTCGCCCGCCGTGATGCCCGTGATCGCTGACCAGGCAGAAGTAGGTCGAGCGCAATCGATCCTGAGCTTTGAACTCGGCAACGATTTGCCCAATGAGCTGATCGGCGCGCGAGATCGTCCGCCGCGTCGCACCGAATTGGCCTCGACATTCTTTGTGGCTGACCGAGTCGGTTTCCGGAAGCCAGACGATCATGACCGGCTGTTCGCGCGGCATGAGCTGTCGCACGGCGTAGTTGGCGTTCGCGTCGTCGATGTACTTCCAGGCGTCATTGGCTTGGAAGTACGGCACCGTCCGAGCGAGACTGCGGCTCCACAGCGGCGGCGGGGTTTCGGTCATGATCGGCAACACTCCGGTCGCCCAATCGCGGCCTTCATTTCGCAAGATCTCGTACAACGGTGCGATGTCGCTCGTCAACGAGTGCTTCCACTGATGACCTTCCTTGCCACCGTAGATCATTTTTCGCACGGTCGATTGGCCGTCCACCAGCGCTCGATCCAGTCCTTGCGGCGACAGCAATCGTGCGCTGCGGCTGGGGCCGAGCGGATCGAGATAGGATTGTGACGAGAGCCCTTGGCGGCAGAACCGCACTTGGCCTTTCAAGCCATGACGGTCGGAGAAGCAGCCGGTCCACATTGTCCCGTTTGAGGTGATCGTGTCGGACGGAAACGCGGTGAAGCAATTCGACATCCAGCAGCCGTTGTCGAGAAACAGCGACTTGATGTTCGGCAGATGTCCCATCGTCGCCATCTCACGCACGACGTCGGGTCGCAGGCCATCGACATAGAAAACGACCGCTTGGCAGTTCGGCATCGGCGAGCCGCTGTTATCGGTTGTGGGGATGACCTCTTCATAGGCCATCGGCTGCACGAGTTTCGGCCTCGTGATCTGCGCGTGAAAAGCCCCTTCGCTGTCGCTGGGGTCGAAATCGTTGACCGCAAGTTGCAGCCGGCCACTCGCGGATGCCGGCCAGTTTTTCGATTTGCCCACGAAGAACGGTTTTCCCTGATCGCCGATTCGACCGATCAAGCAGAAGCAGGGAGCCGGGCCGTGATTGCCGCTCGGCAGCGGAAAGTTCTGATCTTGGATTCCGTCGTGAACGAGGAATGTTCCTTCGGGATTGACGGTCGCCTCGAACTTCTGCCCCCAGCGATCCGACTGTCGCACGACCACTCGGCCACTGGCCGAGATTGAAATCGGCTCACCTTCCGTGACCTCGATGCCGGTGTCGGTCCATCCGACCGTGCCAAACACAGACACCGTGTCCCCGTCGGCTTCTGGCTGCTTCCTTGCAAACGAATGCCCCGTAGTGGACGACGTGTGCGAGCAACCCACGAGCGACAGTGCCGTGCAGAGGCACATACTCAGGGCAAGCCAACGACGACAGTTGCGTGGCACACAGGTCAGTCTCGACGAGCATCGACTCACAGGCGGCATCCTTGCCGGTCGGATTGCGACCAATGTCGCGGGATTCAGCTCTTCCGGGATCGTCGAAGCGGACGCGAACAATTGATCCGATCATCACGATCGTCGGTATCCGCCAGAAACCGCTTCGCGACCTTGCGGGTTGCGAAACATTGGCAGGCGAATCAGGGGGGCACAGAATCTTCTGGATCGGACGTGTCAACGCGACCGTCAGAGTTTGCCAAACGTGGTCACAACATCCCGATACCGATCCACCGATGGCAGACGAGACCCATCTGCCACTTGCCGTTACGATCTTCGCCCGATCCTGCGGTCGAGAGCGGCCGTCAACAAGACCTGTTCGCCGGGAGAAAAACGATGGCAGCGACTCGAAAAGTCATCATCACTTGCGCGGTCACGGGAGCGATTCACACGCCGACGATGTCGCCGTATTTGCCGATCACTCCCGACCAAATCGCGACCAGCGCGGTCGAGGCGGCCGAAGCCGGTGCGGCGATTTTGCATCTGCACGCTCGCGACCCGCAGACCGGCTGTCCGACTCCGAGCGCGGAAGTTTTTTTGGAATTTCTGCCGCAGATCAAGCAGCGCACGGACGCGATCATCAACATCACGACCGGTGGTGGGCACAACATGACGGTCGAGCAGCGTCTCGCCGCGCCGTTGCGGCTGCAACCGGAGATGTGCTCGTGCAACATGGGGTCGATGAACTTCGGTTTGTTCCCCGCGATCGAAAAATTCTCGGACTGGCAACACCCTTGGGAGCCACAGTACCTCGAACGGACACGCGACTTCATCTTCAAGAACACGTTCGCCGACATCGAAACGATTCTCGAAAAGCTCGGCCGAGGCTGCGGGACGCGGTTCGAGTTTGAGTGCTACGACATCGGCCATCTCTACAACCTCGCCCATTTTGTCGATCGAGGTTTGGCCAAGCCGCCGTTCTTCGTGCAGTCGATCTTCGGCATCCTGGGAGGCATCGGCTGCGATACCGAAAACCTGCTGCACATGCGCCGCATTGCCGACAAGCTCTTCGGTCGCGACTACGTCTGGTCGATCCTTGCCGCTGGAAAGCACCAAACGAACTTCGTCACGACCGGCGCGATCATGGGTGGCAACGTGCGAGTCGGTCTGGAAGACAACCTCTACCTCGGCAAAGGGGAGCTCGCCAAATCGAACGCCGACCAGGTTCGCAAGATTCGCGGCATCCTAGGCGAGCTTTCGTTGGAGGTTGCGACACCCACCGAAGTGCGACAGATCCTGGCGCTGAAGGGCGAAAGCCAAGTCGCCTTTTGAGTAGCCACGCTCTTGGCGAGCGTGGCTACGAAATCATCAATGGCGGGCTCCCTAAAAAAGGGCCGGTTTGCCGAGACTGCGGCGGACGATGACCCACTGACCGCAGTGCATCAGCCAGTGGCTGCCTTGCAGCAAGAACATCGCACCGACGGTCGGTGCGTAATCGAGACCCGTGGGTCGATCGAGATCGGCATCGCTGACTTTACTCAAGGCTGCGAGCGTCGCCGCGCGTTGTTCTTTCGCGACTCGCAGCAGTTCGTCTTTTTTCCCGAACTTGGTGGGATCGTTCGAGGTCGCTGTCTCTTTCGTGTACTGCTCCGCGAAGCCAACTGGCAGCGCGGGCATCGCTCCGGGAGCGACTTTCTCGATGAGATCATGCTCGGCAGTCACGAGATGTCCGATCTGCCAATTGATGTGATTGCATCCGGGATGCGGACGCAGCATGAAATCCTGGTCGGTCAGATCGGCAAGGTATCCCATTGCGACAAAATCAGCAGTGTCGATTGAACCCTTGATCGCTTCGCGGCTGTCCATTGTGGTCTCCTCAAAAGGGGGTGAGCAAAAGTGGCCGGATTGTAGCTGCGATCGCCGCAAGTTCGGAGGAACCACGACTGGCTCGTCTGCTTCAGACGATGGCCATGCGTTCGTGAGTCGGAAGAGTGCTTCTGCTTCACAACATTTGATAGAACTCTGAACGCCTGCCACGAATTTTCGCGTTCGCCGAACCACTCTAGCCGTCTTACCCACCGAGGTTCTCATGAGATTCACCATGCCGCATCGCACTTCGATTCTCATGGCGATCAGCTTCCTCTCGGCTCAACTTTGCGTTCCTCCGGATTTCGCCGCGGCGGCGACCAGAGTGGATCTGGTCATCGACGAACCGTTCGCTGACCGCAAGGCCGCTTGGCCAATCACAACCGGCGTGCCGTTTCCTCGTGGGAAACTGACCAGCGCCGAGCACTGCCGCCTGATCGACGATCGTGGAGTGGAACGACCGCTGCAAGCACGAGTCTCCGCGACTTGGGATCTCGAACAGAAAAGCGTGCGGTGGATGACGATCGACTTTGTGGCGGAGCCAGGATGCAAGTACGCGCTGGAATTTGGCGATGACATTGTGCGACAGCAGACCGCGACACACCTCGTCGAGACTCGCGATGGCAATGTGACTGTTGCGACCGGAGCGCTGCGTGTGGAGTTCTCGGCGACCGGCAACTCCGCAGTGCGGACGATCACCGCCGATCTCGATGGAGACGGCCAGACCAGTTCCGGCGAAGTCGTCGCATCCGGTGCGGCGGAGGGAGAGCACTACTACCTCGATCAATCCGGCCAGCGCTTTTCGAGTGCTCGTGACGGCATCGACCGTCGCGTGGTCGTCGAATCGCCCGGACCGGTGCGTGTCTGCGTGCGAGTCGATGGCTTCTACACCGGTCCCGGTGGTGAGCGAATTGCCAAGTACCGGACGCGCTATCATTTCTTTGCCGGCCTGCCACTGGTGAAAGTGATCGACGAGTTGGGCTTCATCGGCTCGACGAAGCAGACGCGATTCACCGACATCGGCTTTGCGATCGATCTGAAAGTAAAAACCGCCGGCCGTCGAGTCGTCGTCGATGCGTCTGGTGAATCGGGTAATCAGTCTCTCGACGTGCCGTGGCAAGCCGACACACAGTCGGTCTCCAGCTTTCAGAAAACGTTCCGGCACTACGGCAATTTGGAGCACGAGGCTGCCGTCGTCCAAACGTCGGCACAGCAGACGAAGACGCTGGCTCAACCCGAACGGATGGGCGAGTGGTTGCAAGTCTCTGACGACCGCAGCGCCGTGACGGGTTCGCTGCGTTGGTTCTGGCAGCAGTTTCCGAAAGAGTGGGAAGCCACGCCAAATCAATTGACACTGCATCTGTGGAGTCCGCGTGGCGGCGAGTTGGATTTCGGCGCAGCAGGAATCGAGCAGTTCTTCGGGGCGGGCGGTGCGAAATATCTCCGCGCCGGCCAAGAGAAAGCCGCTCTCAGTCCGCTCGAACCGTTCTTCTTGTTCGCGGATGTCCCGGCGATCAAACGCGGCGCTGCTCAAGGATTGGGAATCAACAAACACCACGAGTTCTGGCTGCACTTCGGGCCTGCCAGTCGCCGCGATGATGGAGCCGAATACGGACGACTCGCCGCATCACAGCCACTGGCGTTGGCGAGCGGTGCGTGGAATTGTTCGACCGATGTCTTCGGCCCGCTTGCCTCGCGACCGAACGACGCGCCGGCGGAAGCGGCCGTGGATCGCATCTTCGATCTGTCTCGGCAAGCCCAGGACGAGTTCGGTGATTACGGCTGGTGGCTGTTCGGAGCCGGGCCGCATTACAGCTATCACTGGGATGCGGATGCGAAGAAATTCTTCGCCGATTCGAGGCGGTTTGAGTTCCACACCTACGGAAAAGAGACGCAACTCTGGTGGAACTACCTGCGATCCGGCGAGCGAAAGTTTTACGACTGGGCGATCCCGTCCGAGAATCATTGGGTTGATGTCGCTGTCTCACACCAGCCGACAACCATCGAGTGCGACTGGCGCGGCGGCGAACCGGAGCATCGCACGCTGCACTGGCGACCGGGCGAGTGGAGCATCGACAGCCCGACGCACTACGTTCGCCATCACGTACGCGGCGAAGCGTGGCTCCGCGGCGGAGCACAGTTCTGGGCCAGCTATCACCGGACGCTGGAGACAACAACGCTCGCGTACTACCTGACCGGCGACGAACGCTTCAACGATGTGATTGAGTATTGGCGGACGTATTTCGGCGAGTTGGCCGGCGTGACGAGCGCGTCGAAAGACGTTCGTCCGTGGTATCGCGAGCAGCCGTGGTTCCGTAGCTCGACTCTCCGAGTCGAGACAACACCCGACTCGGAGAGTCAGGCTACGGCGAAGAGTTGGGCGGCGATGATACGCGACTACGCTCCGTTTCATTCCGGAACGCGGCATCAGATGACGATGTTCTTCAGCCTCGCCACGCTTTACGAGCACACTTGGGATCCGCGCGTCGGCCAGGCATTGCGCGAATGTGCCGATGCATTTCTCGACCCGAAACATGCGACTGGCACCTGGCGACCGCAGGACAGTGACCTGCCGGCGCATGCCGACGCTCCGTCGATGGGACACTTCTGGGTTCCGGCTCTGTGGAAGTACAGCCGCGTCACTCACGACCCGCGCATGCCAGACATCTTTGCTCGGTACTTCGCCGCCGGTTACGCCGCCGATCCGTTTCGCGAACATGAGACTGTTGGCATCTATTCCAACTCGTATCTCGGCTATGCGTACTACTTCACTCGCGATCCGCGCTTCCTGCCGCTGGCTGCGAAGGAGTTGGACCTGCTGCGACCGTATGCCAACCCGCTGTCGAAGCCCGATGAGATCGGCGAGCGGATCTACAACCCGTACGCGCCGGCGAGAACATTTGCCGGTACGCCGCGCCTGATCTGGGCGCTCGATGCCGCACGGAAGGACGGAGTGAGAGTTGGACCAAGACCACTCCCGCCGCAACGGACATCGATTGCCATTCAGAAGCTCGCGGGCAAAGAGTTGCACGCGACGTTGTGGGGCTTCGATGCCGACCTGACTCTTCGCGGCCCCGACGGAAAGCCGTTCCGCGATTTCGCGGTGAAGACCGACAAATTCGCGTCCGAGATTCAGCCGTTTGATCGGATTCTGCCGCAGTACGAAGTCTATCTGCATCGCGTGACGATCCCCGCGACGGCTCCGGCGGGAGATTACATCTTCACACCAAAGCTCGAACTGGCGGTGCTCGATTGGACCGATTCGGCGACGCCGATTTGGAATGGCATCCAACCGCTGTCGCTCAAGCCAGGTGACGCGGTGCGGCTGGCAATCTCACCGGGCGAACAAAGTTTGAGACTCGAATCGGCCGATCCTGCGCTGCTGCGATTGCGAACCCACGAAGGCCAAGACGTCCTGGGCAAAGTCACCGGTAACAGGGTGGAGTTCTCCTGGACCGTGGCTGCCGACCGACAAGTGCGAATCGAGATCGTCACGAAGCCGAGCTGGTTCCGTATCGCCGATCGTCCCGAAGATGTTTGTTGGGTGACACCCGCCACTGTGTCCGACGCCGCTCGCGCCGGCCCCAGGATTCTGCTCGCGACAAACGATGTGCTGAACGATCGCGACGAAACGTTTCTTCCAGGACGCTTCGGCAGCGCCATGCAACTCGTCCCCAAACGAGCGTTGCACATCCCCGACCACGTTCTGCTCGGCAACGTCGAGTCACCACTCTTCGATGAACGGCAAGGGACGATCGAGTTCTGGGTCCGCAAACAATGGGACGAACGTCTGACACCGATCAAACTGCCCAGCCTGCTGACGAATGGCGTCATCACGTTTCCAACGCCGAGCAAACTGAAGCTCCACGAATGGACGCACGTCGCGCTGGTCTGGGCACCGTATCGCGGCAACCCGGAACGAACGATGATCTACAACTACATCGACGGCCGCGACTCAGCCTTCTACCGTAGTGCGAATTGGGACGGCTACAGCAGCGCTCGCCCGTCGTCGAGACCGAAGACCGCCAAACGTCTGATGGAATTCGTCAGCCGAGCCGTCGCTGGGACCGCCTTCTCGATCGACGAACTGCGCATCTCGAACGTCGCCCGTTACGCTGATCTGCAAGTCGAGTACGGGCCGCAGCAGACCTTCAATCCCGTTCGCTTCGATCCACCGACCGAACCGTTCCAGCCTGATCCTCAAACCCTGTTGCTGATGCACTTCGATGACAACCTGAACGCCACCGTGCCAAAGCAGTTGCCGGCCGCGCGGCTGGGAGAATAACGCTCGATGTTTACCGGACCTGAAATTGAAACGATCTTCGCTGAGTTGGGAGTTACCCATGTCGTGTGGGTTCCCGATACGGCGATTGGTCCTTGGGAAAAGTCGCTGGCGAGTTCATCGCGGTTGCGGCTGGTCCGGGTTTGCCGCGAGGGCGAAGCATGGCCGTTGGCGGCGGGTCTGTACCTCGGAGGCCAGTCGCCGCTCGTCGTCATGCAGACGACCGGGCTATTTGAATCGGGTGATGCGCTGCGGAATGTGTTGTTCGATTTGAAGCTACCGATCTTCTCGCTGATCGGCGTTCGGAATTGGTTGGTGCCGCAGTCGCGAGACTCGGCGAAAATGTTTGCAGAACCAATCCTCCGAGCATGGAGACTCGATTGCCAGTGGATTGCAGAGCCGGCGGATAAGCCGAAACTCATTGAGCATTATCGACGTTGTCAGGCAGCAGGAACTCCAGGTGTCGTTCTGATGGCGGAGGGAGCACCGTGATGCAAACGCTCAACGACAATTCGAAGGTCATGCCAGTCGTAGCCGCGCTGCAGGTGCTGGCCGATCTGTGCCACGACGATCAGATCGTCGTCACCAATCAAGGTTCGGCGCGCATCTGGCCGAAGCTCCGCCGAAGGTCGCTCGACTTGCATTACAACCCGTCGACGATGAGCGGCGCGATTCCGCTGGCGCTCGGCTTGGCACTGTCTCAGCCGCAGCGTGAAGTGCTGGCGATTTCGGGCGACGGTTCGTTGCTCATGAGTTTAGGATCACTCGTGACCGTCATCGGCAGTGACGTGATCAATCTGACGATCGTGTTGCTCGACAACGGACTCTACGAAGTGACCGGTGGGCAAGAGACACCCGCCGCACGTTCCGCCGTGGATTATGCCGGCCTCGCGCGAGCCGCCGGCTTTCCATCCGCCGCTGAGTTTCGCGATCTTGCCGATTGGCAATCGCAGGCGGCTGACGTTCTCGCGTTGCCCGGCCCGCGCTTCATCCGACTGGTCGTGAGTGCAGCACCGCACGAATATCTGACGAGCAGCACGCCGCCGTTGGCCGAGCAATTGGCTGGGCTGCAACAGGCCTTGTCCATTAAAGCCTGAAGCGCGAGCGAGGGATCGCGTCGGTCCTTCGCTCGCGTTTCAGGCTTCAATTAGTGAGCGACTTCATGAATCCTCTCGAACCAATTCGCCTCGGCTTCATCGGTGCCGGAGGCATTTGCGAGCAACGGCATCTGCCGAACCTCGCGAAGATGCCAGGCGTCGAATTGGTCGCGGTTTGCAATCGCTCGCCGAAGAGCAGTCGCCGCGTGCAAGAGAAATGGGGATTCGCCCGCACGGCCGACAACTGGCAGCAGATCATCGAAGCCAGCGACATCGATGCGGTCTTCATCGGCACATGGCCCGACCTGCACTGCGAGCTTTCGCTGGCGACACTCACGGCAGGCAAGCACGTCTTCTGCCAGGCGCGAATGTGCATGGATTGGGCGGAGGCACGCCAAATGGTGGCCGAGGCCAACGCTCACCCACAGCAGGTAGCGATGGTCTGCCCATCACCGTTCCGAGTCCGTTGGGAACGCAAGGTTCGCGAGTTGGTTGCCTCCGAGCGATTCGGGCGTTTGTTGTCGGTGGTGGTGATCTCAGCCAGTTCGGTCAATCGTGATCCGCACCAAATCAGTTGGCGTGAACGGCGAGAGTTGTCGGGCCTCAACATTCTGCAAGTCGGCATTTATGCCGAGACATTGAACGCTTGGTGCGGCGATTACTTGTCGTTGACGGCGACGACGTCGATCTCGCTCAACAAACACGATGCTCAAGGGCTGCCGGTTGAAATCCAGATTCCGCAGGCGATCTCAATCACCGGCACGCTCAGCGGCGGAATTCCTTGCACCGAGTTTCACACCGGACTCGCCGCCGGTTTCGAGCGTGCTGAGATTCTGCTCTGCGGTTCCGCCGCCACTTGCCGAGTCGATCTGCTGGCCCAACAAATCGTGCTGCACTCACCAGCCTCAACCATCGGCGAGGTGATCGACACGGTCGGTGATGAGTGGCAAGTCGAAGCAGACTTCCTTGCCGCCGTCCGTTCTGCTCGCCGTGGAGAGCCTTGGCAGGTAAGCCCCAACTTCACCGAAGCTGCTCGCTACATGCGGAAGATGCAGGCGATCCACGATTCCGCCAGCGAGTCACGACTCGTCAATCTCTCGGATGATTCCGGCTCGCCAAGCGAGAACTCTCGCGACACGGCCTGACGACGTTCCCCTCAAATCACACGCTGCGGAGTTCACGATGCCTCGAATCCTGGTGGCGGAATGCAAGCAGGAAGTCTCTTCGTTCAACCCGGTGCCGAGCCGTTACGAGGACTTTCGAGTCGTGCGCGGCACCGCGCTGCTCGATCATCATCGCGGCGGCGGCGAGGAAGTCAGCGGAGCGCTGAGCATCTTCGACGCGGACCACCGCGTCCAACTTGTCCCCACGTTCGGCGCGAGTTCCAACACTTCCGGTGGAGTTCTGGCGGCGGACAGCTTTGAACGGCTCAGCCGTGACTTCCTCGGCAGCCTAGCCGATGTCGGTTCGGTAGACGCCGCCTATTTCTCAATGCACGGAGCGATGCAGGCGGAGAATGAAGACGACCCGGAAGGATTTCTGTTGCAGGAAGCGCGACGCTTGCTCGGTGAGCAGATTCCGTTTGTCGTGTCGCTCGATCTGCACGGCATTCTGACCGACCGGATGCTGGAGCACAGCGACGCGGTCGTCGCGTACCACACCTACCCACATGTTGACTTCTTTCAATCTGGAGCACGGACCGCCTCGCTGCTGATGAAGATTTTGACTCGCGGCGTTCGTCCGGTGACGGCCCGCGTGAAGATTCCGGCCCTCGTGCGCGGCGATGAACTCATCACAGGGACCGGCGCAATTCGCGAGTGCATCCAGTTGGCCCAGCAGATTGAAGCCAGCGGCGCTGGACTCTCAGCGGGTGTCATGTGGGGCAATCCGTTTACTGACGTCCCCGAACTTCGCACGAACAGCTTCGTCGTCATGGACAGAGACGAGACTGCGGCTCGTGAGCAGGCAATCGAGCTGGCCAATCGGTTCTGGAAGCATCACGAAAAGATGCAAGTGCCTCTGACCAACCTCGTCGATGCCGCTCGGTTGGCTGGCGAGATCCGATCAGGGACCATCGTGATGATGGATGCGGCCGACGCCACCAGCTCCGGCGCGTCGGGCGACAGCAATGTGATTCTGCGAGAATTGATGCGGCAGCAGTATCACGGTCGAGTGCTCGCGCCGATCGTCGATCCCGCCGCGGTTCGTCAGGCGTTTGACGCGGGAATCGGTGCAACGATTCGAACGACGGTCGGCGGAGCCTTCGATCCCGCGCGGTTCCAGCCGCTGGCCATTGAAGCTCAAGTGCGACTGCTTTCCGACGGCAAGTTCCGCAGTGAATCGTTCGGCTGGCCGTGGGACTCCGGTGAAACCGCAGTGCTGCAATCCAACAACTGCACGCTCGTGGTCGGAACTCGTCCGGTCAGTCTCTTTGATCGCTCGTGGTTCTACGCTCACGGACAAGACCCCCGGCACTTCGACGTGGTGGTCGTGAAATCACCACACTGTGAACCGCACATGTTCGCGAACTGGTGCGTGAAGCTGATCAACGTGGACGCGCCGGGATCGACCAGCGCCAACCTGCGGAGCTTGGGTCACACTCAATGTGCTCGGCCGATCTTCCCGCTGGATGAGGCGGTTGAGTTTCGTCCGATCGCACAAGTCTTTCGCAGAGGTTGAAAGGATTACAAATCCCGGCGCGTGGAGCAATTGCACCCGATGGTTGATCCAATGAGCACTCAGTAATCTTCTTCGCACTCACTCGAAATCAAGCGTTAGTTTCAACTCGGAGCCACACCATGTCAGACACTTGGAAGCTGAACCGCCGCGACTGGCTGATTGCCGCCGGAGCGACGGCCGGAGGACTGCTCGTTGATGGGGTTGCGTGCGGAGCACAAAATGCGACGGCCCAAAAGCGTCGCAAACGGATCATTGTCGTCGGGGCCGGCATCGGTGGATTGTGCTGTGCCTACGAGCTGATGGATCGCGGGCACGACGTCACTGTGCTCGAAGCGTCGGGCCGGACGGGCGGGCATGTGAAGACAATTTACGATCCGCTGCCCGACGGGCTGTATGCCGACGTCGGGGGCGAGCACTTCACGAAGCCGGGGTATGACCAATTCTGGAAGTACGTCTCGAAGTTCAACCTCCCCGCACTGCCGTATCCACGCCGGCAAAACATGCTGCGTCGGATCGATGGCAAGTGGTACAGCGAAGAGCAACTTCAAGATCGTGGAGTGCTCGCGGCGTTCGAGTTCAACCCGCGCGAGATCGACTTCATCGTGCAGCGCGGCTGGACCGAGTTGCCGCTGCTGTATCTCGGCCCGTATCTCGATGCGTTCAAGGACGAGTATCAGCCGTTTGGAGCGGGTATCGATCAACTCGATGAGATCACGGCGGGCGAGTTGTTCGCGAAGGACGGCGCGTCCGACGCGGCGCTGCGATTCAACGGCGTGCGGCGCGGCGACGGCAGTCCGGCCGCGCGCAACGGCGAGGTCTCGGCGTTGTTCCGCCTCTGGCAGCAAGCGATCATCAAACGTCGCGGACTGCCGGTCTTCAAACGCGAAGTCTTTCGTTTGAAGGGAGGCAATCAACTGCTGACCGACACGTTTGCGGCGAAACTCGGCGAGCGCGTGCGGCTCGGCTGTCCGATCTCCGCCATCGAGCACGGCGACTCGCAAGTGACCGTCCGATTCCAGGAATTCGGTGAAGAGAAGCAACTCAACGCCGAGTATCTCGTCTGCTGCATCCCGCTGGCGATCTTGAAAAAGATTTCGGTGACCCCCGCCTGGCCGGAGTCGAAGCAATACGTGCTGGACAACGTCGTATTCGGATCGCAGTCGCGAGTGCTGCTGCAATCGCGCACGCCATTTTGGAAAGGAGACTTGCCGAGCATCAATCTCGAAACGGGCAACAGTGCGATGTATCTCGTCTACGAAACCGCCGACGAAGTTCCCGGCGACCGTAGCATCCTGATGGGCAGCGGCAAGCCCGACGTCACCGCCGACGAAGCGCTGACCGCGTTCAAAGGTTTCTATCCCGGCAAGTCGCACACGCTCGAACAGGCGTACGTCCACAACTGGGCCAAAGACCCGTGGGCCTTCGGCTGCGAGCGTCATCCGTTCGCGTTGGGCACTCTGAAAAAGTTTTGGCCGCAGATCCTGCAACCGGTCGGCCGCATCCACTTCGCCGGCTCGTTCGCCGACAATTTGCCGTGGGGCATGGACGCGGCGACACGCTCCGCCAATCGCACGGCCGAAGCGATTGATCGTCTGTCGCCGTAGCGGGCGGACTCTCGATAAACCCACGTTCTGGCTGGACCGTCGATTTAATCCGCCGCCCTCTTGTCAGGGTGGTTTCCTCGCTTCTGCACTAGCAAAGCTCATCAACCGCCGTGCCGAAGGGGAGCACCGGAATCGGGCGTCCGGCGCGGTTGATGTAATTGCGGTCGATGTCCACGCCGAGGTGACGATAGATCGTCGCCAGCACATCTTGTGGAGCCTTCGGATTGCTCTTCGGGAACGCGGCAATGGCGTCGGACGAACCGACAACTCGGCCGCCCTTCACGGGGCCACCCGCGAGCACCGCGCTGAAGACGTTCGGATAATGGTCGCGACCCGCGTTGTTGTTGACTCGCGGAGTGCGGCCAAACTCGCCCCAACCGACGACCAACGTTGTGTCGAGCAACCCGCGCTGTTCGAGGTCTTCGATCAACGCCGAGAACGCTCGATCCCAACGCGGTAAAAAGCCGAGCCGCAAAGACTCAAAACCTTTGACGTGCGTGTCCCACCAGCGGACGTCAACCGTCACGACACGGACGCCCGCTTCGACCAATCGACGAGCCAACAGAATGCGTTGGCTCCATGCGGGAGCGCCACAGCGGTCGATGGCCTTCGGATCGAACGCTGGCATGATGCCGTAGCGCTCGCGAATGGCCTGCGGTTCGGCATCAAGGTCAAACGCATCGCGAGCGGCGTTGGAACTCAAGATGCCCCACGCGGTGTTTTGAAAGCGATCCATCGCGACCATCTGACCGGAGCGGTCGATCTCGGCGCGGATGCGATCGAAGCCTTGCAGCACTTCGCGTCGCGAGCCGAGTCGAGCCGCCGTGAGTCCATCGGGCAGAGCGAAGTTCGGCACCTTGAACGGGCCGTCTTGAGCCGGGTCCGCCAGCGTCTCGAACGGCTTGTGAGCGACGCCGAGATACGCCGAGTTCGCTCCCGGCAACATCTTCGGGATCATGACATACGCCGGCAGATCGGGATTCAGGTGGCCGAGTTGTTCCGAGGCGACGCTACCGCAACTCGGATGAATGTTCTCGTCCGGGTTCGGACCAGAATTGTAGCCAGTAAAGCACATCTGATCGCCGGTCGAATGTCCCGCATCGTGATGGTTCAGGCTGCGAATGATCGACCACTTGTCTTGGCAAGCAGCCGACATCGGCAGCATGTCGGACAGGATGATCCCCGGCACTTTCGTCGGGATGACGCCGAACTCGCCGCGGTATTCGACCGGAGCTTCCGGCTTCGGATCCCACATGTCCTGATGAGCCGGCCCGCCACGCATCCAGAGAATGATCACGTTGTTCTTGCGAGTCGCCCCGTCGTTCGCCGCCTCGCCGCGAAGCACATCTGTCAGCGACAGTCCACCCGCCGCAAAGCCCAAAGCACCAGCTTTCAAGAAGCTTCGGCGGTTGAGTAGCGTGCGTTGAAACTCGGAGCAACCGAGGCGATTCATTGCGGCCATGAACGTGTCCTCAAGACAACGGTGGGCAAAACGAGGCGGGGACAACTGGTAGGAGTGCAATTAGTATCGGGAAAAACGGCTCGCATCAAGCAGGATCAATCCGTCGCCGTCGAAAATCCGTTTCGAGAATCCCGGCTCTAAGGGTCGTCCGGGCGACCTCGTTGGTCTGTTCGATTACCCTCAACTCCACAAGACAGTTTTCATACACGACTCCGAGGTCCGTAATGGACGAGCGACTATTCCCACCAGATGCTCTGGATATCTTGCGACAGGCAAGCTGGGATCCAAATGCGAGAACGAGGCATGAGATGATGTCTGGCAGCTTTTATTGGTCTGATGAACGTCTCGGAGATGTCGTGTCGATTTGTCGCCAACAGGGGAGTTGGGCATTTCGTTTTCTGATGGGGTATCGTGCCTCATTGATTTTCGGAAACCCAGATGATTCGCTGCGACCAACCTGGGACCAATTACTCAATGAATGTCCGAATTGGCCTGGTTTCCGTCCCGAACGTAGCAGCCAAACATTGGCTGCTACGTTGGACAACGCCAACAAGTGTCACTGATCTCGCTCCGCAAACTCGTGAACTTCCGCTAGTTATTTCTCAACATGCCCAACGTCCTTGATGAAATCGTCACTCACAAGCGAACCGAAATTGCGGAAGCGAAACAGCGAAGGCCCGCCGCTGTTTTGGAGTCGGAATTGAAGTCCGCGCCGCCGGTTCGTGACTTCGTCGCCGCGTTGAGTTCGTCCGCCGAGCGAATTGGCATCGGCATGATTGCCGAGGTTAAAAAGGCGTCGCCGTCGGCGGGGTTGATTCGTGCGCACTTCGATCCCGTCGAGATCGCGAAGACTTACGAAGCCAACGGAGCCGCGTGCATCAGTTGCCTGACCGACGAAAAGTATTTTCAAGGGCGGCTCGAATACCTGACCGCGATCAAGCAAGCGGTGTCGCTGCCGGTGCTGCGGAAGGATTTCATCGTTGATCGGTATCAGGTGCTCGAAGCTCGCGCGGCGGGAGCGGATGCGATTCTGCTGATCGCCGAGTGTCTCGACGATTGCCACCTGCGCGACCTGTATTTCTATGCCAGCGAACTGGGCATGGAATGTTTGATCGAGTTGTACGAGCCGGACAACCTTGACCGCGTGCTCAAGCTGCAACCGCCGCTGATCGGCGTCAACAATCGCAACTTGAAGACGATGATCACGGACTTCGATCAGACGATCCGGCTGGCTCCGCGCATCGCCGCTCAATCGCTGCTGGTCGCCGAAAGCGGCATCCGCACGCGAGCCGACGTCGAACGCCTGCAAGCCGCCGGCTGCCGAGCGATTCTCGTCGGCGAATCGCTGATGCGCTCCGCCGACATCGGCGCGAGCGTGCGCGAGTTGCTGGGGACATGACGAGCCGCCCAGCTCGCCAAGATGTTCAATCGCGTCGCCAGAGCGTTCCTTCGGGGCGGTCTTCGAGCGTGACGCACAGTTCGGTCAGGCCCTTGCGGACTTTGTCGGCGATCTCGAATTGTTTGGCTTTGCGAGCGTCCGCTCGCAGCGAGATCAGCAGTTGCATCAGGCTGTTGACGAACTCGTCGTCGGCTCCGCCAGCGGACTTCTTTTCGAGCGGCTTGCGGAACACTCCGAGGATGTTGGCCAATTCTTTGAAGAGCATGATGCCGCGCAGCAGCGCGGCTTGAGCAGCAGTATTCGAGCGGCCGTCGCCTTCCAGCTTCTCGTCGGTGATGAAACTGTTGAGCGTCTTGCGAAGGTCGAACAGCGCGGCGGTTGCGGCTCCGGTGTTGAAGTCATCGTCCATCGCGTCGAGGAAATGCGTTCGCAGCGCGGAGAGTTCGGTTTCGTAGCTCGTGTTCGCGGAGGCCGTCGACGCCCAATTCTTCTCGGAGTCGGCGCGCGTTGCTGGAACGGGCAGCGCATAAAAATCTGTCCCGGTCGCGCGGCTGAAGGATTCGATCAGCCGATAGAAGCCGTCGATACTCTTGGCGGTTTCCGCCAGGCGGTCGTCGCCGAAATCGACCGGGCTGCGATAGTGGGTCGCCATCAGGAAGAAGCGGACGGTTTCGGGATCGAACTTCGCGAAGACGGCCGTCTTCACCGATTCGGCTCCCTTCGAACCGGCGAGTTTTTGCTCTTCTTGTTCCGCCTTCTGAGCCATCAGATCGCTGCCAGCCGCTGGTTGGTCGCCATGTCGGCTGTGTTCGCCGCCGATCTTGCCGCCGGCTCCGCTCTTTCGCAGCAGGCCGTTGTGCAGCCAGTAGCGAGCGAACGGCTTGCCGGTGCAGGACTCGGACTGAGCGAGTTCGTTCTCGTGATGCGGGAACATCAGGTCGAGTCCGCCGCCGTGAATGTCGATCGTGTCGCCGAGCAGCTTGCGAGCCATCGCGGAACACTCGATGTGCCAGCCGGGGCGGCCCGGTCCCCACGGGCTGTCCCACGCCGGTTCGCCCGGCTTCGAGCCTTTCCACAACGCGAAGTCGGCCGGGTTGTGCTTGCCGTCGCGAGTCTCCGCGCGCGTGCCGACCAGCATCTCGGTCAGATTGCGACCGCTGAGCTTGCCGTAGTCGGCGTCCTTCGTGCATTCAAAATAGACGTCGCCGTTGAGCGGGTACGCGTAACCCTTCTCGATCAGCCCGGCGATGATCTCCTGCATCTCCTGGATGTACTGCGTCGCGTAGGGCATGTGGTCGATGCCATCCACGCCGAGCGTCCGCAGGTTGTCGAGATAATCCTCGGTCATCTTCCGAGCCAACGCCTCGACAGTCGTCCCCAGCTCGTTGGCCTTCACGATGAGCTTGTCGTCCACGTCGGTAATGTTGACGACCCACGTCACTTGATACCCGGAGTACGCCAGATACCGCTTGATCGTGTCGAAGATGACCGGCCCGACCATGTGCCCGATGTGAGCCGGCTTGTAAACCGTCGGCCCGCACAGATACATCGAGACCTTCCCCGGCTCGACCGTTTGAAACTCTTCCTTCTGACGAGTCAGTGTGCTGTAGACGCGAATGGGCATGGTGGAGAAATCCGAAATCCGAAACTCGAAATCCGAAGCCGACCGCAGGCGGCTTCCCGGCCGGGAGAATCGTGCAAAATGGCCGAGCGGTTCAAGTCGGGTTCGGAGCGGTCCGTCAGCTTCGTTCAATCAGCACGACTGCGTCCGCGTTGATGGCTTCTTGTCGGCCGATCGGGCCGACCTTTTCGCCGGTCTTGGCTTTGACGTTCACTTGGCTGTGGTCGAGGCCGAGCAACTCGGCGACGCGAGCGGCGATGGTCGGCTTGTGAGCCGACAGCTTCGGGCGTTCGGCGTGGATCGTGCAGTCGAGGTTGACGATCTTCCAGCCGAGTTCGGTGAGTCGTCTCTGAGCCTCGCGGACGAAGATCGCGGAGTCGGCGTTATGCCACTGCGGGTCGGTGTTCGGAAACAGCTCGCCGATGTCGCCGAGTCCCGCCGCTCCGAGCAGTGCGTCGGTGATCGCGTGCAGCAGGACATCGGCGTCGCTGTGACCATCGAGACCGAGTTCGTGCTCAATCCGCACACCGCCAAGAATCAGCGGTCGGCCGGCGATCAATCGGTGTGTGTCGTGGCCCAGGCCAACGCGAATGGACATGATGGTCCGATGTTAGTCCTGTCGCGAAGGTGACTCAACGGGCCGGGCGCGGCATAATCCGGCACCTCTCAAACCAAGGAGCATCCTCATGGCGAAGACTTATCGAGCCGGCATCATCGGTCGCACGGGCAAAGGGGATTACGGACACGGCGTAGACGTCGCGATCTCGAAGGTGCCCAACGTCGAGATCGTCGCTCTGGCCGACGAGCACGAAGCGGGGCGAGCTGCCGCCGCGAAGCGGACGAATCCGAAGACGACCTACGCCAGCTACCGCGAGATGTTCGAGAAAGAAAAACTCGACATCGTTGCCATCTGTCCGCGTTGGATCGACCAGCATCGGGACATGATCGTCACGGCGGCTGAGCATGGTTGCCACGTCTACATGGAGAAGCCGTTCTGTCGAACGCTCGCCGAGTGCGATGACGCGATGAAACAATTGGAGATGCGGCATCTCAAACTGGCGATCGCGCACATCAGCCAGTGGTCGCCGGTGTTGGACGTCGTGAAGTCGCTGATTCACTCCGGCGAGATCGGAGACGTGCTCGAACTGCGTGGCCGCGGCAAAGAAGACGCGAGTCGCGGCGGCGGCGAAGATCTGTGGGTGCTCGGTTCGCACATCTTCGGCCTGATGCGAGCGATTGGCGGCAACGCGACCAATTGCTATGCGACGGTCCTGCAGAAGAAGCACAAAGTCACGAAGGCCGATGTCGCCGATGGAAACGAAGGGATCGGCCCGCTGGCCGGCGACGCGATCGACGCGACGTACTCGTTCGCAAACAACATCACGGGCTACTTCGGCTCGCATCGCGGCGCGGGTGGCAATCCGACGCGGTTCGCTCTGCAAATCTTCGGCAGCAAGGGGATCATCGAAACCGAAAGCGGCTACGGCGCGAAGACACACATTCTCAAGGACAGCAGTTGGTCTCCTGGTCGCACGGGCAAGAAGTGGGAGCCGGTCACTTCGGCTGGCATTGGCAAGCCGGAGCCGCGGCAAGACTTGACCTATGAGAACGGCCACATCGCTGCGATTGTTGATCTGATCGACTGCATCGAAAAGGATCGTCAAACGCGGTGCTCGGCAGCCGACTCGCGGGCGATCATCGAAATGATTGCTGCAATCTTTGAATCACATCGAGTCGGTGGTCCGGTCGATTTGCCGCTGAAAACGCGAGTGAATCCATTGACGCTCCTGTAGCCCAGGCTCTTGTGGCCTGGATGATTCACAAAGAAAAACAGATCAACCGACCCACAAGGGGTCGGGCTACGGGCTGCTCAGCCAGAGTTCCAGGTAGCCGGTGTCCACGTCCACAGAGCTGGGCTTCTGCCACAGGCCGATGCCGAGTGCGACGTCCGATTTTCCGTCGCCGTCGAAGTCGCCGGTGGTCAGGGTCGGATAGCGGCCCGGTCCACGTTTCCAAACGTGGAAGTCGAACTTTCCCGGGGCCGTTTGTTCGAGCCACACGAGCGCGGGCGGAATGGAACTCTGCTGACGTTTCGCTTGCTCTTCCGTTCCCATCGGAACCAGCGTGCAAGCAACGATGTCGAGATCGCCGTCGCCATCGAGGTCCGCCGCTTCGGCACGGTGCACTCCGGGAAGTTCGGCCAGCGTGTGCGGTTCGAATTTCAACTCGCCGACGTTCTCCAGCCAAGTGACGCTGTGATACGGCTTGAGTGTCGGGCCATCCATCATATCGCCGTTGGTCAGCAGCACGTCGAGGTCTTGATCGCCATCGACATCCAGCAACTGAAACCCGGAGTAGCCCCATGTGGGATGCGGCGCGCGAAACAATTCGCGAGCCACGAATGATCCATCTGATTGATTGAGATACGCGACGAGCATCTCGTGTTCTTGAGCCAGCAGCGCGATCACGTCGGGGCGATCGTTCCCGTCGATGTCGTGTATCTCAAGCTGAACGGCTCCGTGGCGTTCGTCGAGCGTGCGTTGTGCAAACTGTGGCTCGGCCTGCTTGGCGGATTTGCGAGTCATATTCTCCAGCAGCAGCACGTGACCGGTCGTTCGCCAACCGAACTCCGCGACGGCGAAATCGACATCGCCGTCGCTGTCGAAGTCCAGTGGCTTGAGATCGGCAACGCGACCGAGATTGCTGGCGAGGCTGCGGTGCTCCCAACCGTCTTCTTGCCGGCGAAGCAAATCGACGCTGCCGAGGTTGTGATCCATCGCCACGAATGTGCCGAGGTTCGCGACAACCAACTCGCTGCCACCCAATTCGCTCAAGACCACCGATTCCAGCCGGCAGGCGTTCGAGACTTGCTCGCTGAGCAATCGGAGTTGTGGCTGGCGGTCGAGGGCGGTCACTTCGCAAATCCAGCCATTCCGCATGTCACACGTCAGCAGTCGTGGCTCACCGAACGGCGCGGAAAACAGCTTGACCTGCGAAACGAATGGCACCTTTTCGGAATGCGGCGATTTCAGAATGACTCGGCGGAGCGGCGGAGTTTTTTCCGCAACGTCGACTCGGTCTGTCAGCGGCAGCGAGTCGGGAGCCCGATCGACAAACCAGCGTTTGACCGCTCCCATTTCGAATCGCTTGGGGGCAATGACTTTGCCGTAGCCGGGCATCGACACCATGCGAGGGATCGCCTTGTCCCAATCGGATTTCGTCAGTGTGCCTGGGTCGGAAAACTGATGGCATTGCAGGCAAAGCTTCTTGAGCAAGGCTTCGTCGTCGGGCGAACTGATGGGCGTGATCGCGTTCGTCGCCGGTGCGGCAACCGTTGGCGGCGAGACCGCCGCAGGCGATCCGCATCCAACCACCCACATCGTGACCAGTGTCACGCCAGCGGTGGAAAACATTCGGCTCATGCTGTCCCTTCGGGTCGAAAACATCGCGACGGATTGTAGGGACAAACGCGACCGAAGCGGACCGAGACAGCAACCCTCGTCAGACTCGCTTGTGCCGGCCCAGAATCGCTTGGACAATCCCAGCGGTTGTGGAAACAGATCATCCTCGACGAGGAGTTTTGCCATGCGTCAGCTATGTGTGTGTTTGGCAGCGATCGGATTCCTGGGTTGCGACGATTTCGACAAAGCTCTGAATGAGCCAGCACGAAAAACAGTGTTGGCTCCTGAGGGAATCGCGTCCGCCGGAGATGTCTCGGCCGTCCAGAATGCCACCGGAGGTGGAGCTGCGGCACCGGCGACAAACCCACAACCTGTGGCAACGCCCGATGCGAATGCTCCCGTTGCTGCACCTGCTCAATCAACGGCGGCTGTCATTGGCAAGACGACCAAGACGCTCGTGGATCTCGCCGAAGCCAAGAAGAATCCCAAGATCGTCGAAGTCGAAAACAAGGTGACTGGCAGCGATCCGCTGACGGTCACGTTCAACGCGTATGTCTCGATCACCTCGCGGGCCAGCGTCCTGAATTTCAAACATCAGATGGACATTCTCAAAGCCACCAACGACGACAAGTATCCGACGTTCAAAGAGGCTCAAAAGCTGATGAAGCAGCTCAACATCGAACTGGCCGCCACACTGCCGCCATATCAGTTGTATGCCTACGACGCCATGACCGGAGGCATCGTTGTGGTGGAGGACAAGGGCGAAAAGATTCGCCTCTTCAAGCTCAACAACATTCCGCTCGAAGAAGCCGACAAGCCATTCGACACGCCATAGTCCAATACAGACGGCAACGCCATCGTTGATTTGACCTTCCCCCTGATTTGTGGAGCGTGAATTCGGCCGGATACAGCACCGACGGCGTGTCACGCTTCGTAATCGGCTGAGATAGTCGAGTGTCGGCGGCGCGGGTTGCCGAGTTGAGTGCTCGTCGCTTTGAGAGCCGTCGCTTCGTGGCGATCTTCTTTGACGGTCTGCGCGTTGGGACTTCGCGACGATGGCACGAAGCAGGTGCTCGGCCTGCGGCAAGGAGCCACCGAGAAAAAAGAGGCCGTGACGTCGCTGTTGTCGGAACTCGCGGAGCGTGGCCCACCGATCAGCCGACGCTGTTCATGCTCGACGGAGCCAAGACTCTCACGAAAGCCGTGACTGCCGTGTGGGGACGCTTCGCCGTGATCCAGCGTTGCCAAGTTCACAAGCAACGCAACGTGCTGGCTCATGTCCCGGAGAAACATCCGGCGCAAACGCTGCAACAACTACGAGCGGCCTATCACGACGCAGCACTCGACTTGTTGCGGAAAACGGCACGCTGGCCGGACAAGCTCAGCCCCGATGCCACCGCGTCGCTCCGCGAGGGACTCGCCGAAACCCTGACCGTCGTGCGGCGGAAACTCCCCGACCGCTGACGCCGTACGCTGGCCACCACCAACCCGATTGAGTCCGCGTTCCACACCACCCGAATGCTGACTCGCCGCGACCACCGCATGGCGGCGGTACCCGACGCTAGCGCGACGGTGACAGGAAAATCCGCTGGTGCAGCGTCGGCCTGCCCCGAGCGAAACAACGCTTCTGACGCATCAAGGGTGATCGTGAAATCTCGCAATTGACGACCGCCCTCACCGCCACCCTTGCATCACAACGCCAAGCTGGCTGACATCATCATCATTTCTTGGAACCGACCTGACTCTTCAACTACGAAGGGGACATCTTCGGAACCGGTCGGAACGGCACCTACCATTACGATGGCGGCACGAAGCAGAACCACAATGGAAAATCCGGTTGCACGAATCCTCCGATCCCTACCGAAGCTCTCGAATCAGTGGTCATCGGACGACTCAAAAGGATTGCGACAACGCCGGAAGCTCGCAAACGGATTGTCCAAGAAGCGCTACGGAACTTGGGAGATGACACTGCACGAGTTGAGCGGGAGCTCGGCCTGATCCGCCAACGAATGACCGTTGTTCAAACGGAAATCAACAACCTCACGAAGGCCATCGCCCGTCTTGGCGAAGCGGCTGCCGAGTTGGTGGAGGAAGAACTCGGAGCGTGACCGGTTGCGAGAACCGATCAAGGAGTTGGAGCTGGAAAATGCGCCGCGTGACGCCATCGAAGCTCAAGCCCGACAGTTCGTGGAACAGTGGTCGGACATCGGCCAGTTGTTCGACTATGCCACCCTGGAAGAACAGCGGGTGATCCTGCAACACCTGATCGAGATCGTCAAACTTCAGGTAACCGTTCGGGTGGAAAAGACGGGAACATCTATGCTGGGACTGTTTCCGGAAATCGGGCCGCTACTGCCGGACGATGGCAATAAACCGGTCAAAGGGCACCAAATTTCCCGACCGCAAGAGACAAAAAACCGGTCTCCCGAAGGGGAAAACCGGTCGAGTGTTAACCGATTTGGCGTTGGTTCGCCAATTCGGTCAAAAGGCTCCTCGACTTGGACTCGAACCAAGAACCTAGCGGTTAACAGCCGAATCCGGGCGAGTGGCAAAAGTTGCGAATACCCCGTGATTTCGTGAGTCTACCGCGTGTCGCGAGCGTTTCAATACCGCTCACAGTTTATCGGTGTTTTTGATTGTTTTACGAGCAGAGTGGTAGAAGTGTGGTAGTAACTTTTGACCACCTGATAAGCGCACGAGCGAAAGTAGGTCTATCGCAGTTGAGCGTCGGAGATGTGGTAGAAGTGTGGTAGTGACTCTTGAACACCAACCGCGAATCGCTTGGGGGGGGAAGTCATCGCGAAAGTCGCCTTGAAGGCTTTATTGATCGTGATCTTGCCAGCCAGCATGTCCGCTTTGACGACTTCATTGCCGGAAGCGAGCACCGCTTCGACCTTGCGGACGGTACCCTCGGAGACGCCGGCCGAAGCCGCGATTTGCTTCCGCGTGTCGATGGGTTCAGCCTTCGACAATGTTGTCGAAGGCCGGGGATCAGCACCGCCAGTCGATGTTTTGAGGTTCGCTTTCGCCTTCGCCGCGATCAGCGGTTTGAGCTTCAACTCCAACGCGACACGCATTGCGGCAACGAGGTTCCGCCGGCCGAACTGGTTCTTGATGATCCAGATTTTCGCGTCGTCGCACCCGGCAACGACATGATGGTGCGTGAACGACAAATCTGATATGCGCATATCACTTTCAAACTCACGGCAAACATTTACCGCCATTCGCGCCGTGCTGTACGCAATCCCGAACCGCTCGCAAGACTCCGCCGCCCATTCGAGAAGTTCGGTGGCGTCGTCGCACCCGGCTAGCACCTTGTGGTGATGAAACGATAAATCGTACCTACGTAGGTACCTTTCAAACTTCCGGCACACCATCACAGCATTCTTAGCGGTCTGATACGCAATCCCGAACCGCTCGCAAGACTCCGCCGCCCATTCGAGAAGTTCGGTGGCGTCGTCGCGACCAGCGAGTTCAAGATGATGTTGAAAACTCAATTGGTCTTGGCGCCAAGACCTTTCAAACTTC
>CAMAWN010000059.1 GCA_945861865.1 Candidatus Kuenenia stuttgartensis
ACCTTCCCCAAGCCCCCCTCGTCGTGCAGCCGCAACAACAGAAACCGCATGCCCGGCCGCGCCGCGTCCTGCTGCGTTTCAATGATCGTCGGCTGATGCTGCGGATCGTCGTCCGCGTCCGCCCGAACGCCCGAGAGGACTCCCGCTTCGCGCGACTCTGGCGCGGCGATGTGCTGCAAACTGTGTTGCACGTCCACATCGGATAGCTCCCGCAACTCCGCGGCGACCTCTGACAGAGAACTGAGCGCGGCCAAACTCTGCTCCGCGCGGCCGCCGTGTCGCGCGACATGCCGGTCCACCATCGGCTCCAGCGCCGCGCGGTCCTCGGCCGACATGTGGCCGAGTTCCACCAGCAATTCCCCCAGCGGCCGAGTCTTCTGCAACGTCCACGCCTGCAACGCCGCAATCAGCCCCGCCTGCGTGATGAACTCCATCTGCAAGGCCAAGACGCCAAACAACACATTCCGATCCGACTGCGATGCGGACATGTCATCTCCTTGAGAGTCGATCTGTCACCGACACGGAAGAGGATTCCGTGGAGACAATCGAGCCTAGAGTAGCGACCAACACTCGCCGCTTCAGCCTCGGCGGCGCAGGCGGAGTTCGGCGGTCCTGTCGCAGAGCGGGCAGGGCGACAGCCGCTTCGACCACCGCTTCGCCAACCGAGACAACGCCGGGCGGATGTCGTTGGACTGCAGGTGAATGTTCCGCAGGCTGAAATTGTCTTCGTTGTTGAGCGCGGCCTTGAGAGCCTGATCGAGTTCCCTTTCGATGCGGACCTCGAAGCCCCCAACAGTTCCGACAACTGGTGATTTTGAGACGCACCGAGTCCCCACAAATGAAGAAACCCCACGTTTCCGCAGGGTTACTTCCACTCAGATGGGCGATACTGGATTCGATTCCCCTACCACTGAAATCGCCGTAACAAGTCGCGATAGTCTTGAGTTGTGGCAAACAGAGCAAGTCGCCGTTGAATCAGGCGGTGCGGAATCCGGTGCAGTTGGTGCAGAAAACGTGGTCTTGAGCGTCTCGGACGATCCACGACTGCTCGCGTTGATCGACGCTTGGCTGACGCTCCCCGAAGACGCGCGTGACGCAATTGCGAGGCTGGCGGGACAGCTTTCCCTCGAAGTAACGCTGTCAGCCGGCGGGGAGCACGGTGTTTTTGAGGAGTCTTTTTGGAACTCAAGGAGGAGTTCCGCATTCGACGCCGACACGAACTGACCGATGAGCGGCGTGCCTTGAATTCGGACATCAATCGAGGACGGCCTTCGACAGCGGCTTCGGAGTCGCTTCCCAGAGGAACACTCGGCCGTCCGAATGGGTGGCCGCGAGGTGGCTGCCGTCGGGACTGAAGATCAGACTCGGAACGTAAGCCGAGCCGGTTGCGGAACCAATCAATGGGAGCGTGAGGATCTCGTGGCCAGTGGCCGGATCCCAGAGACTGACTTGAGCACGAGAGGTTCCGGCTAAACGATGGCCATCGGGCGAATAGGCCAAGGCGGCAACCTCGCCGGAGCTTTGCCATTGAAAAACTGGTTGGCCGTTTCGCGTGTTCCAGCGTGTGACGAGTCCGTGGTCGTCGATCGTGGCCAGCTCTTGCGAGTCGTGGCGAAATGTGAGATTCGCAAACACTGAACGATCATTGGTCGCGTGCCAGAGTTCCGTGTTCGTCTCCAGATTCCAAACGTGAAGCTGGTGTTGCACGGTTGTGTCGCTTGCGGTGCGAGTCGCGCTCGTTCCGATGGTCGCCAGCAGCCGGTTGTCGGGACTGATGGCCAACCGCAAAGTCGATCCGGGTTCGATGTGCTCGGCGAGGACGCGACCGGTGGCGACATCCCAGACTTTCCATTCGGTCTGGCGTTCGATCGCGGGACGAGTCACGTCTCTGGCCGCGGTGACGGCGCGTTGCCCGTCGGAGGACAGGGAGATCGCGTGGATGGGATGCTGATGGCCGGTCAGTTCGGGCAGTCGCTCGCCGCTCCGGACATCAACCACTCCGGCGGAAAGCCCATTGTGGTTGATGTGCAAGATTCGCTCACCGCGTGCGTCAAACATGTGTTCGCGGCCGGGAACCAGACGAATCTTTTTCGCCCACGGGTGCGTGCGACGCCACAGCAGTCGCGAATCGGACACGTCCCAGGCCTCCAGAACGATGTCTTGAATGCGGTCGCCCGGAACGCCAACGATCGAGGTCGTGACCACGCTGGACGCATTGGGATCGTCTTGCCAGGCGAGATCGACGGGCCAGGCTTTCGATCCAACGGTGGAGTATTCGGGACGACGAACGACGTTCCAGACTTTGACGGTTCCGGTCCAGTCGCCGCCCGCCAGTTGGCGACTGTCGGAACTGAACGCCAACGCCGACACGGGGCCGTGATAGCTGCGAAAGGCCACCTGCTCGTCAAAACGTTGGGTGTCGAAAACGTGGATCGCGTGGCTGTAGCTGCCGTAGGCCCAGAGTTGGCTGTCCGCGCTGAACGCCCAGGCCAGCACTTCCGCGCGATTGGCATCGTGATGAATGTGGCGTCGCTGCACCGTGGCGGTATCCCAGAACTCGACGACGTGGCCGCGAATTCTTCGCACCGCCACGATGCGACCGTCGGGACTGAACAACGCGAACAGAGCTCCGCCACCGGGAGGCAGAGTGAGTTGACCGACGGTGCGCTGACGTTGCTGCGTCGCCGCATCCCAAACGATCAGTTCGCCGTTGCGAACCAGCACCCAAAAGTGACCCGGCTTATCCGGCACGGCGCGGCAAGCCAGCACGTCCGCCTGGGTGACCGACCACGTCGTCACGAGGGCGGCAGAGGCCATGTCCGTCGATTCACTCGCTGGGGGCGTGGACGGAAAATCGGCAAAGGTCAACTCGGCGTTCGTCCATCGCATCAAGTGGTCGCCGTCGAGTTGCCAATCGTGCGGGCTGTCGTGCCGGTACGTTGACTGCCCGCTCGTCAGTTCCCAACTCAACAACGACTTCTTGCGTGAATCGGCTTTGAAGTTGAAGGTACTCGCGTCCAGGCGGCGTCCGGACTCGGTAAAGCGGAGGCCGTGAACGCTGAGCACATTGCCGCTGGCACCGCCCAGATCGTGTCGGCACTCCCCTGAAGCGAGATCATAAACGCGCAGGTCGCCGTGCATTCCGAGCGTGGAACTCCGGAAGTTCGGAGCCCGTGTGCCGACGGCCAACTGTTGCCCGTCCGGACTGAATACCAACGCGCTGATCCAACCGGGCCGACCGCCCGATTGATGTCCATCGAATTTGATTGTCTCGGACTGAAACAGCGTGTTGAGGTAATGCCATTCCCAGCCGCGTCGATCCGTCTGGCCGGGGCTTGGAGCGGCGCCACGCAACGCTTGCTCGGCTTTGTCGAAGCTGTTGGCGCGATAGTGCATGTAGGCCTGCGCGATGCGTCCGTAGTACAGCGCGGATTCGGACTGATCACGCTGCCGGTTGGCTTCGGCGAGGTGGTTTTCAGATGCGTTTCGCGCGCCGATGGCTTGCTTCCGCGAGGTCTCGCGATCTTCTGCCAGTTGCTTGAACCGCCAGGCGGTGATGCTCGCCACGTTCGCCACGCCGATCAGGATCAACAGGATCAGCGCGAGCAACGCGGCCACAGCGGGATGGCGTCGTCGCCAGCGAGCCAATTGCTCCAGCGTCGAGGGACGTCGTGCGAAGATCGGCTCATCGCGCAACCAGCGTCGCAGGTCGTCGGCTAACTCCGCCGCGGACGCGTATCGCTGGGCCGGTTCCCGTTCAATCGCTTTTTGAACGATGGTCACCAGATCGCGTGGCAGGTCGGGCTGCTGCTTGTCGAGCCGGAGTGGCTCGGCGGTCGTCACTTGACGCAGCAGTTGGCTGTGATCGGTCTCCTCGAACGCTGGCCGTTGCGCCAGCAGTTCGTACAAGGTCAGGCCAAGCGAATAGATGTCGCCGCGTTCGTCGCGCTGGCCCGCGAACGCTTCCGGTGGCATGTAGCGCACCGTTCCGATGAGGTCTCCCGTCCGAGTTTCCTCCGGTTGGTCGATCGCTTTGGCCAGTCCGAAATCGGTGATCCAAATGTGTCCGTCGCGATCGATCAGCAAGTTGGACGGCTTGACGTCGCGATGCAAAATGCCCTGCCGATGAGCACACTCCAGCGCGTCGGCGACTTGAGCGATCCACTCCGCCAGTTGTCGGTGGTCACCGAGTGAATGCAGAACCGCTATTCCAGAACTCTGCTGCTTGAATGTTTCACCCGATTTGCAGGAATCATCCGACCCATCAGGGGTCGGGCGACTGACGACTGTGTCGGGTGATTTTGTGCTTGGTCCTGCTGGCCTCGGCGACACTGCGGTCGTTGAAGTTGAGTGCTGCAGCAACTCGCTGAGCGGCTGGCCGTCGATCAATTGCATGACGAAATACGACAGCCCTTCATGCTCACCGACTCCGAAGACGGGAACGATGTTGGTGTGATGAAGGCGTCCGGCGGCTCGGGCTTCACGTTCGAAGCGTCGCTTCTGAATCGGATCGAACACCGCCGAGCGGGGCAGCACTTTGACCGCGACCAAACGGCCGAGCGAAACTTGTTCGGCTTCGTAAACGATCCCCATGCCGCCGCGAGCGATTTCGCGGCGAATGATCAGGTCGCCCCATTGCCCAAGCGTGCCGACAACCGATGGTTCCGAGTGCGCTGTGGAAACGCTTTCCTTGGCGTGCTCGAGGTCGGCCATCGTCGGCAGTAAATCTCGCAAATCATCCGCCAGATCCGGATGCCGAGCAACGTACTCCGTCACCGAAGGTCGTTCGCCTTGACGAACTCGCCCCACAAATTCGTCCGCCAGTTGGCTCAGCAACAGATCCTGCGATTGAGTGTCGTCGGACATCACAGCCCTTGGGGATCAGCGGTCAAATCAGACAGAACTTGCTTGAGGCGTTTCATGGCTCGAATGTAGCGCTTGGCGGCTGCGGCTTCCTGGATCTGCAATTTGAAGGCGACTTCCGAGTTTTGAAGCTCATCGATGTGCCGCAGCCACAGCACCTCACGATCCTGCAGCCCCAACTTCTCCATTGCGGTTCGTAGTCGGTTAGCCCGCTCTTCCCTCAGGAGGGACTTGCTGGGAGACGCTGAACGATCGATGAACTGGTTCGTTGGGACCGCACCGGATGCATCCAGGGTCGGACACTGCGACATCGACACGTCACGAGTGGCATCACGTCGCGCAGTTTTCAAATGATTCCGATGGAGCTTCTGCAATCGTTCTTTGATGATCAGCCGCAGCCACAGGACAATCCGCAGTTTCGACTCACGACCGGTCTGGAGCTTTTCAATTGCCTCCACGAAGCCATCTTGAACAACGTCCGACGCATCAATTCGCCCCCGCAATCGCTTGTCCAGTCGCGCCTGAACCAAACGCCGCAATCGAGGCTGAATGTTGCGTAGCGTCTCACCCAGAAGAGTCTTTTCGTCTCCTGGCGTAGATGTTGGAGAATCCGTCGCAATGTCTGTCGGCGTCGGCATGACAACCATATCCCTTCAGGGGGCAGCGTCAATTTCGGAGAAAATGAACGAGTTTTCGAATTTACCGGTCCAATCGAGAACGACTTTGGGAGGTTTAGAAGATAGGCGCAAGACGCCCAAAGGAGGTCTTTGTGAGACGATTTATCCCCAATCTGTGGAAATGGTATCGCTCAAACCGGCGATTTTCCGGCCGAACTCGATCCTATCAGTCGTTGCCAGATCGAGCCACGCAGCAGCCACCTTCCAGAATTGAGTTTTTGGAAAACCGCACCATGTTGACGGTGTCGGCGTCCTTCTCCGAGGGCGTGTTGACCGTCACTGGTGAAGCGACCGACAGTGTGACGATCGGTGTCGATGAAGCGTTTGTCACCATCAACGGCTCAACGGCAGGCGGCAGCTTGAGCGAACCGGCGGCAACGCAAGATGTTCAGCGAATTGTCATTACCGGTGGTTCAGGGGCTAATGCAATCGATCTGAGCGGCGTCAGTGACAGCTCGGGCTTCATCCGATTGATCTCGGTCTCCATCGATGGTGGGGCGGACAACGACACGATCATCGGCAGTCAACGTGAGGATTCCATTACTGGCGGAGCTGGTGACGATAGTTTGGTCGGTGGGGATGGCGGCGACACCTACCTCTTCAATCTCGATTCAGCGATCGGTAGTGACACGATCGTCGAAGAGGATGACGGCGGCACCGACGTGCTCGACTTTTCCACCACCACGACCAGCAGCGCCGGCCTGGTGATCGATCTGTCGTCGTCAACGGCACAGACGGTTCTCGCGGACATGCTCTCGTTGACGCTCTTGGCCGGGGACGAGATTGAAAACGTGATTGGCGGAGCGGGTAATGACTCGATCACCGGCAACGGGGCGGACAACGATCTCAATGGTGGTGGCGGCGACGACACGATCACCGGCGGTGCAGGGGACGATTCGCTGGCGGGCGGGACGGCTGACGATCTATTGGCAGGTGGAGTCGGGGATGACAGCTACTTCTTTGAGAATGTTTGGGGGACCGACACGGTCGCGGAGTTAACGTCCGAGGGAACGGACTCGATGGATTTTTCGAGTGTGACCGTCGCGCTCACGGTCACCGCCGCGACGGGAATCGTGACTGATGGCACGAACGTCGCGACACCCGAAAGAGATCAGGTCGAAACGGTTGTCGGTGGCGAGGGAGACGATCGGTTTGTCTTCGAAGATGCGTCCGCATTTGCCGGGACCAGTGGAGCGTTCGATGGCGGAGGCGGATCGAACACACTGGATTACTCGGCGTACACCACATCGATCGCGGTTGACCTGGATTCCGGATTCGCGACGGGACTAGGCAGCGGGCAAGTTCGCTTCGAGTGTGTGGTGGGAGGATCCGCCAATGACACGATCACAGGAGACGACGGAGACAACCGCTTCGAAGGTGGTGCCGGCAACGACACGATCACCGGCGGCGATGGGGATGACGTGTATGTCTTTACTGGATCAGGAAGTCTCGGCAGCGATTTGCTGGTTGAGGCGGCCGACGAGGGTTCAGATTCCTTCGACTTTTCCGCCCGGACGACCGCCGTCGCATTAAACCTGGCGACGTATGGAACAGCGCAAACCGTGAGTTCAAATCTCTCGCTGACCTTGTCGGACAATGACACGGTCTCGGCGACGGAAACGTTTGAAAACGTGATCGGTGGTTCTGGCAACGACACGCTCACCGGCAGCTCGTTGGATAACCAGATCACCGGAGGAGCCGGCAACGATTCACTGACCGGTGGCACTGGCAACGACACGTATTTCTTCGATGCCGACACGGCCCTGGGGAACGACACGATCAATGAGGTGTATTCGGGGGGCGGCACGGACGGATTGGATTTTTCGGCGACGCAAGCAGCTGTGAACATCAGTCTGTATCAGTCGTCGACAACGACATTTCAAACGGTTGTGAGCGGCATGTTGACGTTGGCGTACTCGGCCGGTGAGGTTGTCGAGAATGTTACGGGGGGAGAGGGGGCAGATTCCATCGAAGGGAGCGGTATCGCCAATACGCTGATCGGAGGTGCTGGCAATGACACAATTCTTGGCCGGCCGGGTGCCGACCGCATCGAAGGAGGAACGGGCAATGATTATTTGAGCTCCGGCACTGACAGCGATCTGTATGTCTTCGCCGCCGAATTTGGGAACGACACTCTTCTCGATTTTTCCGGTGCTGGGACAGACACGCTCGATTTCTCTTCGGTGAGCGACGCGCTGGCCGTGACATTTAAGAGTGGCGCGGTGACGGTGTCAGACGGGACAGACACCGTGACCAGCACGACGTACGTGGAAGTCGTGAACACTGGTGCGGGGGATGACACGTTCGTCTTCGAAGCAGCGGCCACCCACGCCGCCAGTCTCGGGACACTGAATGGCGGTGACGGTTCCGACACGCTGAATTACTCAGCGTACACGACTGCTGTCACGGTGAACTTGAGCACGAGCGCGGCCACGGGCACAGCCGGAGTCAGCCAGATCGAGAATGTGATCGGCGGCAGTGCGGGCGATACGCTGACCGGCGATGGCAACGCGAACCAATTCACAGGTAACGGGGGCAGCGACGGCCTCGTTGGACTCGGTGGTGACGACACTTATTTCTTCGATGGCGATGTGACGAGTGCAGAAACCGACAGCGTGACCGAGACAGCGGATGGCGGTTCGGACACGCTCGATTTTTCGCTGACGACCGCCGCTGTCACGATCAACTTGTCGAACGCGGCCAGTCAGGCCGTGACAACCCGATTGACGATCGACCTCTCGGCGAGCGACACGATTGAAAACGTGATCGGCGGTTCCGGTAACGATTCGCTGATCGGCAATTCGCTCGACAACAGATTGGGGGGCGGGCCGGGCAACGACTCACTCAACGGCAACGGTGGCAGCGACAGCTATCTGTTTGCGTCTGGCTGGGGCCAGGACACGATCTCAACGGACGACGATCCGACGGTTTCCGTCAGCGGTTCGGTCACGCTGGCGACGGCGACCGGTGGTGTGTCCGCGACGATCGACGAAACCACCGATTCGATCTTCATCCCCAGTCCTTCTGGCTCGGTGACCGTGAATGGTGATGGGGCGATCACGGTCACGACGTTGGCGACCTACGGGGCGAACATCACACTGGATGCCAGCAGCGTCGCGATTCAAGAGAACGCCACGATCAGCACGCGGCAGATTAACGGCCTCGACGAACTCAACTCCGTTTCGGACGGCAATTCGGGGAACCTGACGATCACGGGCACGCACATCACGATTCCGTCGGGGGCCAGTCTGCTAACGCACGTCGAGACCGGCAGCGTGTTCGGGGCGGGCGACATCAAGCTGAAGGCGAGCGACATCGACTTCCTGCTGTTTGGCACGTCGAGCGCGCGGATCGACATCAACGGAGCGACGCTGCGCGGCGGCAACATCACGATCGAGGCGACTGCCGACAACGAAGCCCTCTTCGGGGAGGACCCCAGCGGTGCCGAGGCCCTGGCGGAGACGCTGCTCGATTCGCTCGCCAGTTTGAGCTTACTGGTGGGCGTGAACGACGTGGCGGCGGTGGCCAGCGTCGAAGTCAGTTCGGGGACGACGATCGTGTCGTCGGGAGACGTGTCGATCACCGCGAGTGCGAACTCGGGGTCGGATATTTTCGTGTTGGGGTTTCTGTTCGGGATCGCCTACACGCGGTCCCAAGCGGACGCGACAGTAGCCATCGAGTCGGACGTGACGATCACGGCGGCGGGGAACGTGACTCTGGACGCCAACACCGAGAACACGACGAATGCCTTCGCGAGCACGCTGGCCGCCACGCCCATTCCATTGGACCTGTTCGTGGTGGTCGCCGAGACGTATTCGACCGCGACCACCGAGGTGGCGGCCGGCGCGACGATCACGGCCGGTGCGGACTTCTCGGCCCGAGCCAAGAACGTGCTGGACATCTCCACGACGGGCAGCGGTGGCTCAGGCTCGAACCTGCTGGCGCTGACCGTCGTCGTCAATGTTTCGGCCAGCCGAGCCGATGTCGCCATTGACGGCACGGTTCAAGCCGGCGGCGACATCGATGTGCTGGCTCGATCGAACACCATCGAAAACGAGACCGCCGCCACGTCCACGATCAAGGACAGCTTCTTTCAGAACATCTTCGACAAGGCGGTCGGGAAAGCGACCACAGGGCTGTTGTTCAAGATGCTCGGCCGGTTCGGTAAGACGGCGATCACCACATCTGGCGCGGCGGCGGCGATCGGTATCGTGGTTTCGTCGAACCGAGCCGCCGCGACGATCGGCAGTTCGGCGGTCGTTCAGGCGAACGGCAACGTCACGGTCGAGGCCTACGTCACGGACGATTTCGAGACCTCCGCCGCGGGTGAGGTAGGCTTCGTGGGCGTGCTCGACAACCCGGTTCCAATTCGCCGCAAGAACGCGTCGGCGGCCGGCATCATGGTCGGGAAGTTCCACAACGACGCGACTGCTGTGATCGAGTCCGGGGCCACGGTCGATGCGGGACTAACGTTGACCGTCAACGCTCTCACCGAGAATCCGTACGGCCAAGACTACTTCACGTTCGCGATCCCACACGCAAGTACCTATGACCGAATTTCTTCGTTGGACGAGAAGCTGAATGCGAACGCTGGCATCCAAAAAGGCCTCTTCAGTTCGTGGGCCCAGGCGTCAGCAGACGGCGATGATGTTTCGGTGGCGTTTTCGGTCAACGTGCTCGAAGTGTCCAACAACGCCAAGGCCCGCATTCAGACGGGGGCCAAGATCAATCAGGACGAGGACTATCGCACCACCGCGCAGGACGTCGTCGTTACGGCCGCGAACCACATCGAGACCGTCAACCTATCGGGCGTGGTGCGGTTCTTCTTCGAGGTGTTGGGGAGTTTGAATCGCAACCTGTTCGGAACCAGCGGGGACAAGGCGGCCATCGGCGGCTCGCTGTTGTCGCTCAGTTACCAGAACACCGCCGAGGCCAGCATCGGCGCGGCGCTGGTGAAGGCCCGCGACGTGACGGTGAAGGCCGATACGCAGACGAGCAACATGTCGTTCGTCGTGTCCGGCGGTAGCTCGTCCGGACTGGCGATCAGCGGCAGCGGCGCGCTGGGTCTGATTCAGAACGAGACGAAGGCGTTCATCGAGAGCGGCGCGCAGATCACGGCGGAGCGAGACATTCTGGTCAAAGCCACCGACGACGCATTCTTGATGAACTTGGCGGGCACGGTTGTGAAGGGGACGACCACGCCGGCCAATGGTTCGACAGCGGCCGGCGTGTCGTTCGTCGTCAACACGCTCGAACGCGAGACCGTGGCGTACATCGGCACCGAGTCCGGCACGGGGCTGAGCACGACCGGAGTGACCATCACCGCCGGCGGCGACATCGACGTCACGGCGGAGAACACCGGTCTGGTGCTGGGAATCGCACTGGCGGCAACCGTGACTGCGCCGGTAACAAGCGCTTCACCCAGAGCGATTCGGGGCATAGTTGCTCGTGCGTTTAACGGAATTCCTGCCCCATCCACGGGAGTTGGTGTTGCTGGTGACGCGGTCGTGAATGTCACACGGGATACGGCCGAGGCGTACCTGCGCGATGTCGGCACGGTCACGGCCACGGGCGCGTTGCGGATCGCGGCGGACAATCGCACGGACACGGCGGCGTTTGCCGGAGCGGTCTCGGCGACGGCTCCCGGTTCGGCACCGACGACTGGCATCGCCGGGTCGTTCAGTTCCAACGGCATCGACAATGACACGCGGGCATTCATCGAAGGAGCGACGGTCACGGCCCAGAGCTTGAACGTGACAGCCGATCAGACGGGCTTAGTGCTGGCGATTTCAGCAGGTGGTTCGGGATCGGCACTGGCGGTCAACTCGAATGTCGCCGGTTCGGTTTCGGTCAATATCGTGCTGACGACGACTGAATCTTATGTCTCCGACGCGAACGTGACGCTGGCGAGTGCCTCGTCGGTCACGGCCAGCGACACGACGCAAATCTGGGCGATCGGCGGCGCGGTCGGCTACGGAGGTAAGAGTGGGATCGGAGTCGGCATCGCGCTGAACCTGGTTGGCTTCTCGAACGACACCGAGACGATTCCGAATCAGCCGGCCGTGACGCGGGCGTACATCGAAGACTCGGCGATCACGCTGACGGCCGGAACGCTGACCGTTGAGGCCACAGCGGACAACCCCTCGTCCGAGCCACGGATCGTGTCGATCGCCGGTTCGACCGGCGTCTCGGCCGGCGCAGGAAGCTCCGGCGGCGCGGGCATGGTCGCGGTCAACATCATCAAGGGGAGCACCGAGGCCTACGTCCGCGGTTCGACGATCACCGAAACGAGCGATTCGGGCATCGCCAGTTTGAAAATTCACGCGCGAGACGATTCACGGATTCACGCGATCGGCGGCGCGGTGGGCGTCGGTGCGACGGGGTTCGGCGCGGCGATTGGGTACAACGAGATCAACAGCAACACCCGCGCGTACCTCAACGACACCGACGTGACGCTCGGCGATTCGGTGACGGTCACGGCGGATTCGGTCAGCGAGATCGCCAGTGCCGTCGTCGGAGTGGCGGTCGGCACGGGGACCGGGATCGCCGGTGCCGGTTCGGTGGGTGTCAATCAGATCACCAACACCATCGAGGCGTATATCGCGGGCGGATCGTCGGTGACCGCCGGTGGCGCGGTGACGGTGCAAGCGACCGATCGCTCGCAGATCGTGTCGGTCACCGGCGGTGCGGCGGTGTCCACAGGCGGGTCGAGCGCGGTGGGCGCGGCGGTGAGCTACAACTTGGTCTCGAATGCCGTCACGGCGTTCATCGACAGCTCGACGGTCACTTCGACAAGTGGTTCGGTTTCGGTGAGCGCGACCTCGGAACCACTGCTGGTGGCGATCGCGGTTGCGGGGGCCGGGGCGCAGACGTTTGCCTTTGGTGGTTCAGTGACGGTGAACTCGATCGCCAACACGGTCGACGCGCACATCGCCGGCTCGACCAGCAGTTCGACGGTGAATGCTGGCGGCGACGTTTCGGTGACGGCGGCCGACAAAGCGTCGATGTACGTTATCGCGGGTGCGGTCGCGGTCACGACGGGAGCTAGTACTGCGGCCATCGGAGCCTCGCTGGCGTACAACTACGTCGGCGGCAGCTTTGATCCCGAGAATCCGAACGCCATCAGCTACAACGATGGCAACCACGGCAGCAAGAATCCGTCGGCGGCTGGCGGTGATTCGCAATCGAGCACGACCGCATACATTGACAACTCCGCCGTGGATGCCGGCGGGCGGGTGATCGTCGCAGCGGGTTACGAAGCGCCCGCGCTCGTGCCATTGGCCGCGGAATCGTTCGACTCCAGCAGCGTCGATGGCGGCACGGATACGATCACGCTCGGCACGCATGGCCTCGAAACCGGCGATGCGGTCGTGTACGACGCCGGTAACGGCAACACGGCAGTCGGCGGACTGGCCAATGGCACGACGTACTATGTGCTCCGCGTCAGTGACACCGAGGTAAATCTTGCGGCGTCGGCGGAAGACGCGGCGGAGGGGACGGCGCTCGAACTCACCGGCGCGGGAAGTGGCAATGGCCACAGCCTGAGTCCGCAACTGGATTTCGTGGTGACGCAAGTGCGACCGGCCACCGTCACGGGGCAACTCACCAATGTGACCGTGGCGGGCGCGGGATCTGGATCCGCCGGCACGGGGCTGACTCTGGGGGCCGCAGTGTCGCTGAATTATGTCCGTGCGGGAGTCGATGCGCACATCTCGAACACGCCGGACGGCAAGGCTGTCGAGGGCACGGGGGCCGTTCAAGTGTTGGCCAAAGACTCGACGCAGCTCAATGTCGGAGTCGGCGGGTTTGCGATTCAAGGGACGGTCCCCGTGGGTGCGGCAGTGGGCGTGACCGATGTCGCCAACTCGATCACGGCGACGATCGACAACGCCGTCGTGCGTTCGACGGGCAATGCGGTGGACGTGATTGCTACCGAGACCGCGCGGACCATCAATGCGGCGATGGGAGTCGCTGCGACCGCCGGTGCCGGCGCGCTGGCCTTCTCCGGTTCCGTCGTCTCGAACGAGATTGCGAACACCGTGGAGGCCAAAATTCGAAACGGCTCAGACGTCGAGGCCGCAGGTCCGGTGACGTTGCGGGCCAAAGACACCGCCTCCATCGCCGCGTTGGCCGGGAACGTCGTGTACGCGTCCTCGTCAACGGTGGCCGCTGGTGCGGCGTTTTCGGTCAATAATGTGCATGACACGGTGCGGGCTAAGATTGAGGACTCGTCGGTGAAATCAACGACCGGCGACATCGTGCTCGATTCGCGGTTCGCGGAACCCAATTCCCTGCCGTCGGGACTCGACGCCCAGATCGCCTCGCTGGCAGTGAGCGGTGCCGTCACTGGGTCCTCATCGGCCACCGTGGCCGGTTCGTTTGCCCTCAACTGGATTCGCAACACGGTCGAATCGACGATCAGCGACGTGGGTGTTGGCGATAGCATCCGCGCCGATGCGGGGTCGATCCAACTCCACGCGGCGGACGATTCGTCGATCAACTCAGTGGCCGGTGCGGTCGCGGGGACCGGAAGTGGAGCAGCCATCGGCGCGTCGGTGGCGTACAACTTTCTCGGCGGCAATCCGAACGATCCCGCCGCCACGGGCCAGAACGTGGTGCGGGCGGGCATCGAAGATTCTTCGGGCGTGATCAGTGCCGACACGATCGACGTGCAGGCCACCTACACCGGCACGATCGACGCCGTCACTCAAGGCGGTGCCGGTGCGGGGACGTTTGCGTTTGGCGGATCGATTTCACTGAACCGCATTCAGAACCGCGCCGAGACTTTCATTGAGAATTGCGTGAACGTGTCGGGTACGGACTTGGTCTCCCTGATGACTCACGACACATCGATCATCCATTCGTACTCTGGGCAGATCAGCGGAGGCGGCGAGGCCGCAGCCGGCGCGGCGGTCGCCTACAACGACATCGAAAACGACATTCACGCCTCCATCGTGAACTCGACCGTGACGTCGTCCGCAGGCAGCATCGCGATCGAGGCGCAGTCGGATGCCACCATTGAGACACTGGCTGTTGGCATCGCGGGGGCGGGCAATTTGGCGCTGGCGGGGTCGTCGGTCGCCAACCTGATCGAAAATGTCGTGATCGCTCAGATCAATGGTTCGACCGTTACGGCGGACGACAACCTGACGCTGCTGGCCGAAACCGACAACGCCATCAAAGCGTTCGCGGGAGCGGCTGCCTTAGCGGTCCCGGCTGAAACAGTGATCTCGGTGGCCGCTGGCGGCGCGGTGGTGGTCAATCAAACGAAGAATCAGACAAAAGCGCTCATTGAAGATTCGACGGTTGAAGCGCTGGGCAATGGCAACACGACCAAAGTGAAGGCGTGGGCCGACGACCCCGCTGGTACGCAAACAACCGAAGACGCGCGCGGGGTGGCTGTGGTCGCGACGGCCACGGAGAATCTCGATGTCATTGGAGTGACGGGGAGCATTGGAGTCGTCGGCGTGAGCCTGAATTCCAGCGTCAATCGGATCGCCGATACGACTGTGGCCGCCATCGCGAATACGGACATGAACAGCGGCTTAGGCGTGCGGGTGCGCGCGCATCAAGACACCAATCTGACCAGTGCCGTTGGGGTTCTGGGAGGTGGCGTGGTGGGCGTCGGCGCGGCGGCCGATCACGCGGTCATCTCGAACGTCACCAAGGCGTTTGTGACAGGCACGGCCAGCAACCGGAGCGATGTGATTGCGGTAAGCATTTTCGAGGTAGCCGCAGTGGCTCGCGAGACCGTGCTGACCAGCGCCAATGGAGCTGGACTCGGCGGTGTGGCACTCGCTGGCGCAGGCTCCAGCGTGAAGTCGACGTCACTCACCACAGCGTTCGTCAATCAAGCGACCGTTACAGTCGGCAACGCTTTCGTCCGCGCCGACAGTCGTACGGAGATCGACTTCTATGATGGCGTGCTGACGGCGGGAGTGGCGGTTGGCGCGGGGGCTGCGGTGGCCGTGGCCGAGGTGCTCACGACGACCAAAGCCTATCTCGCCAACACCACGCTGACCACCGGAGGCTCCACGACCGTAGAAGCCGACTCGGCCGAAGACATCCGCGTTCTGGTCGGTACGGCCAGCTCCGGCGGCGGCGCGGCCGTCGCGGGAGCGGTCGCGGTGGTCACTCTCGCCACTTCCACGCTGGCAGCCATCGAAGAGGCTTGCACGGTCACGTCCACGGGCGTGGTGGTCGTGCAGGCCTATAGTGACTCGCGAGTGGATGACGTCGTCGGCACCATCGCTGGTCAATCCGTCGTCGGGGTCGCCGGGTCGATCGATATTATCCGTGTGACGAATTCGGTGGATGCTCATATTGGGGCGAATGCGACCGTCACCGGCCATACCGTGACGGTCAATGCGACAGCGGATCGCAATGTCGATTCGACGGTGGTGACGTTGGGGCAGGGTGCTGTAGCCGGCGTCGCTGGAGCGGTCTCGATCATCAGCATCGGCAGCGGATTGTCCAGCACATCGAAGAGTCAGACTTCCAATAGCTTGAAGACGATGACCAATGACAGTTCCGACAGTGATGGCTCGGCCGTGAATAATGGCTCATCAGACGGCACTGGTGCCGCAGCGGCGGCCGTTGCCGAAGAAGACAGCACCACAGTTAATTTCAATGAGGATACGAGCACCTCAGGCACAACGGCCTATGTCGACTCAGGTGCGACCATCACGTCCACAACCGGCAGCATCAACGTGCTGGCCGATGAAGACGTAACGGTAGATGGACTTGCCGGGGGAGTCGCGGTCGGTTTGTTCGGGGGCATCGGTTGCTCGGTGGTGCTGGTGGATATTCGCAGCACCACCACGGCCAAAGTCGGTCGTCAAACGACGCTCTCCGCCGGTGACGACATCGCCGTGACTTCCAACTCAACAAACACCACCAACGCCGACGCCTATGGCGGAATTGCCGGGCTGTTTGTCGGCTCGTTGGGTGCACAAGTGGCGATCATCACGGACAACAGCCGGCAGTCCGCATTCATCGACCACGGCACCTATGCCACGCTCAACGATGAAGGGACCACCTCCACGGACGGAGCCTTGATCGTGAAGGCTAACGACGTCTCGATATTGGCCACCAACACCAGTGATCTTCAGGCGACGACGAAGGGCTTGTCGACCGGCGGCAGCTACGTTGTCGGAATTGCTTGGGCCGATGTCAGCAAGAGTGGTTCGACGACAGCCTACCTTGGTGACTACACGCAAGTTGGACAGAAGGATGGCTCCACAGTGACCAACTTGACGGTCAGTGCGACGACCGATCAGACCGTCACCGCCCGAAGCACTGCCACGACAGGTGGTCTGGGGTTCGTCGGGAATGGCTCGGTGAGCGAAGCCACGGCGAACCCGACGATCACTGCCAGTCTGGGTAAGTCTTCCGCAGTGGATGTCACCAATGACGTGACTCTTCTGGCAGTTGGCTATGGCACGGCGGACTCCAAGGCGATTGGTCGCAATTTCTCGACCAGTGTCGCAATTGGAGCCTCGGTTGCGACTGCCGAATGGTCGCCCAAAGTGACCACGTCGCTGGGAAGTGATGTGGTGATCAACGCCGGAGGCGATCTCTCGCTGCAGGCCGGCAGTAATCACATTGGAGGTGCCAGCGACTTCACAAATTACACCCACGCTATCGCGGAGAGTGCAACGGGGGGAATATTAGGTGGTGGCGCGGGGGTGACGACCTATGCGTATCACAAACCGACCGTACGGATCGATGTCGGCAGCAATTCCCACCTGACCGCGACTGGTGATCTGTCGATCAATTCCAGATCCTACAGCGATGTGGAGTCCGAAGCTGATGCCACCGTCGGTGGCTTTGCTTCAGTTGGTAAGACAGCCGCCACGGTCGGATTCGCCGCATCTCAGACCATTCAAACTGGCGACGCCGTGGAACTCAGTGCCACCAACATCTCATTCGAAGGTTCTGTCCTCAATTCCGTGGCCGCCAACGCGAACGGTGGCAATGGCGGTGTGATCGCTGTAGGAGGGACGCAGGCAAACGTCTTTATTGAGTCACACGTCATCGACGTTTTCGTGGGTGACAACAACATCCTCACGGCGACCGGAGCAATCAATCTTTCTGCCAAGGACTCAGAGTCAGCCTTCAACGCCACGGCGGAGTTAAGAACAGCCGGCCTAGGGACCGGAAACGAGGTCGAAGCGAATGTGAAAGACAGTCGGTTCGTCAATGGAAGTCACAAGAGCTACACGAGTACGCGGACGCGTGTTGATGTCGGAGAGAATGCCACCCTTACGGCGGACTCGGTTCTAGTGGCGGCACGGAATTTTTACACCCAAGCTAAGGCCAAGAGCGAGTCGGACACCAAAGCCGGTGTGAGCTTTAGTACAGCCACTTCCAGCGCATCGTTTTCCCCACAGACGTTGGCCATTGTGGGGGCTAACACGACGATCGACGCCCCCACAAGCATCAAGATTATTGCGAAGCAAGCGGAGAGCGGGGTAAAATTCGACGTGATTAACGACATATCTGACATTAACGACATATTTGACGGGGGTTTTACGTTCTACGGAGTTTCCTCAAGCGCGATCTCAGATGCCGAAATCAATGGTGGTGTGACGGGCAATCTCACCGCCAATTCAAAGAACGACTTCTACCCGACAACGAAGGCCGAAACCGGCACTGGTTCCGTCCTTACCACCAAGCTGTTGTATGTGCAGTCGGGTGCCGTGTCACAGGAAGGCTACGTCAACAAAGCGGACGCCGACAACAAGACTGTGTTTCGGAACATCACGGAGAAGGTGGGTGAATCCTGCAGCACCGTCCTCAAGTTCTTGGGGTTCGGCAAGAAGACCCGTAAGTCCGTTTGCAAAGACATCTTGAAAGTGGTGGCCACGGTCGCGGTGGCCGGCGAAGACGAAAACCAAACCGGCCAATTTATTCCCAGCCAAACGGTCGCTTTTAACTCCAGTGTCATCCTGCTCGCCCCAGACAACACGACGGCGAGCCTCAGCATTGATACGGATGGCGGTCTGACGAAGAACAACGTGACGGCGACACTTAATGGCACAACGGGGGTAATCACAGTTTCCGAAGTAGGGCTCTCCACAGCCACGGCACGTGGGATCACGATTGATTCCCCATTGGGCACACTCTCGGGCACGGCCACCTTCGACATCCAGGCGATCGACGAACTGACCGTCGTCAACAATTCGAATAAATCCCTCGTCATCGACAGTAGTGCCAGTCCCTCTGACAGCAGTGGCACAGCAGCGACGAACGCGCCCTACATTGATATCGATGTGACCACTGAGCCGGCTAACTGGTACACGGTTTTGAACACCTTCGCGAACACCGTGGATATCACCAACAAGGGCACAGGATCGGTTGCTGTCAATGATGGTGGCGACATCACGGTGACTCAAACGACGGGTGACCTCAACGTCGCTTATGTGGACGCACGCAATCTGGGAGACGTCTCACTCACGAGCACGACCGGCGCGATCATCGACGTCGGTAATGATTCTGAGCGCGATGTCTATGGAGGGGAGATTACCCTGAGTGCGGCAACCTCCGTGGGGACGAGTTCTACGGATCGACTCGAGTTGAATGCCTTCGTGTCGCTCGACGTCACGGCTCCCAATGGCATTTATTTGAAGGATACAAACGGCGGTATGCCTTTGGGTAAGTTGACCTCTGCAGGCGAAGTGTGGCTCTCGGCTTCGGGAGGCGCGATCCTCGATGCCTATGGCGATAGTGATCCCGACATCATCGGCACCAAGTTGTTTGTGGATGCTACAACTAGCATTGGTGGGAGTTCTAGCGCGGCATCCATCGAAACCGACATCGACCTCCTCGAAGCGTCGGCAGGCAATGGCGACCTGTTCGTGACCAATGCGGGAAACCTGCAGGTCGGCGGGGGAACAAACGGGAGCACATTCGACGGCTCCGGAGCCTATGCCAATGGTTCAGTCGGCCTGACCACCAGCGGTTCGCTGACCGTGTACGACACAATTACGGCCGTCACCGGAAACATCACGCTGACGACGGTTGATGCCGCAGGGACTGGCCAGGATTTGACGGTCAATAACAGCATCACAGCGCAAGCCGGCAGGATCGGATTGCGATCGGGCGATCATCTGACCCTCAATAGTTCCGCGACCCTTCAATTGGGAACAGGCAAGTCGTTGACTTTAATCGGCGACTACAGCGACGCCGATGCCGGCACTGGAAGTACGGTCAACGTGAATCAGCCTGTGCTCAAGTACTACACATCAAGTTCTTCCTCCGTGGCGGTGGGTGTCACCACATACGCCGATAACGACACCATTGGCATCAAACTCCCCACGAGCGAATCGGACCAAACGAACGCCTGGAACTTTTCGGTGTTCAGTGGTTCTGCAACCGATCAAGATCTAGTCACTGTGGATGACACGGCAAGCAGTGACAGCGACACCGTGACGTTTCTGAGTAACAGCAGCGTGACATTGGATAAGTTGACGCTCAGCTACACGACAGGGGCTGAAAAACTCGCCGTCCAACTGAGCGCATTCAACGACACCATCCAACTGAAAGCGCCGAGTACAAATACCATCACGAGTCTTGAGATCTACGGAAATGGTGGCGACGACAGCATGACAAACACGTCGACCACACTCTTTAAAGTGCCGTTGCTCTTTGACGGCGGTGAAGGGTCAGACTCACTCACGTTCACCTACGACGCGAATTACAAGTTGAATGCAGGCTCCGTGAAGTTATCGAGCGGATCCACCACCAGTACCGCATCATTGGTCGCGGTTGAGTCGGTGAGTTTCACGAGCGGTGGCAGTGCCAACACGTTCAAGGTCGATGGTTGGCAAGGCTCGGCCACCTTGGATGCCGGCGATGGTACGGACACTCTGAACGTCACTGAAGATGCCAACTTGACGTTGACCAGCACGTCGCTGACTCGGTCGAACAGCAGTGGCACGTTGAGTCTGGCGGGATTCGAAAAGGTCGGCCTAACAGGCGGCACGAGCGCCAACACCATCAGCCTGAATTCCTGGGGCGGAAGTGCCACGCTCAATGGGGGCGGGGGAAACGATACGCTCACAGTTGGCAGTTTCTCCAACACATCGGGGACGCTCACGGTTTCGGGTGACGGAGGGGGAGACGCGGTCAGCATCACGAACACAATCACGGCGGCGAGCGTCTCGATTTCGGCCGACAACATCGCGGTCTATGACGCGATCACGGTGAGCGGTACTGGCACGATTACGTTGGACGCGAACGGTGCCGATTCCGGCAATATCTACGTGGCGGCCGCGCTCACCTCGGCCAGTGGTGCGATCACGCTGCGAGCGGATAACGACATCCAGGCTTCAGCGGCCGGTTCGATCACAACCACCAGTGGCCTTGTCACGCTGACGGCCGACGATGACTCCAACAGCAATGGCTGGATCAGCTATGCCGGAGCGATCAACCACGGTTCCAGCGGCACGATAATCAGCTTGGCCGATTCCGGTGCCGAAGTGAGCGGTGTCATCTCGGGCTCCGGAGGCTTCACCAAGAAGGGGGCCGGATCATTGACGATGAAGGGGATCAACACGTTCACCGGCGTAACGCAGGTCGATGCGGGCACGCTGCAGTTGGGGGCCGCAGGAGTACTCTCCGACAGTACGACGGTCAATCTGGCGAACACGTCCGGTGCGTTGTTCAATCTGAATGGTTTCAATGAGACCATTGCGGCTCTGTCCGGTGGTGGAAGCAGCGGCGGAAATGTTTCACTCGGAAGCGGAACGCTCACGCTCGGAAACGGAACCAGCACGACCTACAGCGGTGTGATCAGCGGCACGGGCAGCGTAGTGAAACAGGGAACTGGGACGCTGACAGTGAGTGGCACCAACAGTTACACCGGCTCCACCACGATCAATGCCGGTACTCTTAAACTTGGTGCGAGCAACGTGATTCCTAACGCATCCGATCTCACCGTCGCTCTCAGTGCGACATTTGATGTGAATGGCAAAAGCGAGACGATTGATGGGCTGGATGGTGCGGGAACGGTGACGAGTAGCACCATCGCCACACTGACCGTGGGCGCGAATAACCAGAGTTCATCGACGTTGAGCGGGCCCGTCACGGGCTTCTTGAATCTCTCGAAATCTGGGTCGGGCGTTCAAACGCTCAATGGAGAGAATACCTACTCTGGGACCACCACGATCAGCGCCGGTACGCTGGCAGTGGGGAACAGCAAGGCTCTGGGCGGCACGTCTTCTGGAACCACGGTTGCTTCCGGCGCAACACTGCAGGTGTCGAACAACATCACGGTTGCCGAACCGATCACGTCATTGGCAGGAACGCTTACGAATGTCAGCGGCACGAACATCTGGTCTGGAGACATCAATGTCAGCACCGCCGTCTTCTACGTAGAAGCGGATTCGACTCTCATACTTTCTGGAAAGCTCACCGGGACCAATTGGACGAAGACCGGTAGCGGTAAGCTACAACTCACAAAGACGACCAATAGCTATACAGGGACCACGACCATTAGTACCGGCGAGTTGGAACTGGGTGCGGCGGACGTCATTCCCGACACCAGTGAGGTCACGTTGGCCGATGTTTCTGGCGCCTTTCTCGATCTGAACGGCTTCAATGAAACCATCGGGAATCTGCTTGGTGGCGGTACCAACGGAGGAGGTGTCACGCTGGGATCTGGAACGCTGACGACCGGCAACAGCACCACCACGAGTTACTCCGGTGTCATTAGTGGCAGTGGCGGGCTGACCAAACAAGGGACTTCAAGAATCTTGCTCTACGGAGCCAACACCTATACCGGCCCGACGACGATCAATGCTGGAATCATTCGGATTGGTGCGGATGAGCGATTGTCCGACAGCACCGATATCACGGTGGCTTCTGGGGCGGTGTTCAATCTCGGTGGATTTAGCGAAACGATCGACGGGTTGTATGGCAGCGGCACCGTGAACTCTTACCAAAGCGGAACGATGGCGTTCACGGTTGGTGCCAACAACGAATCCGCCGCTAGTTTTTCGGGAATCCTGACAAACGGCAGCGGTACGCTGAATTTAGTGAAGACTGGCAGTGGCAGCCAAACGCTCTCTGGTGGAACGGCAAATTCTCATAACACCACCACCGTCAACGGCGGCACGTTGGTCTTGGCGAAAACTGCTGGAATCACTGCGATTCCTGGCAGCTTGACCGTTGGCGACTCAAACAGTGACAGCGCCCCGGCAGACACCGTGAAACTTGCCGCCAACAATCAGATCAGTGACACGACGACGGTGACGCTGAGCCTCATCGGCGTGTTCGACCTCGGTGGCTACAGCGAAGGAATCGACCAGCTGACTGGCACGGGGAGTGTGAAGAGTGATCTGGCCGGAACAACCGCCGTTCTGACGGTGGGTACGAACAACGGGGCTTCCAGTTTCTCCGGTGTCATTGAAAACGGCAGCGGGACTGTGAGCTTGATCAAGGACGGGAGCAACACGTTTACCCTCGCAGGCACCAAGGCCAATACCTACTCCGGTACAACCACGGTCCAGAATGGAACGCTGGTCTTGAGCAAGACCGGCACAGACGTAATCGCGATCAAGGGGATATTGGTCATCGGCAATGGCACAAACACCGTAACCACGAAACTCGAGGGCGGCCCGCAAATTAACGACTTGAGCGACGTGGAAATTAAGTCCAAAGGAACGTTGGATCTCAATGGTCAGAACGAGACGATCGACGGCCTGAGTGGCAGTGGAACAATCACCAACAATGGTACGTCCGCCAGCACACTGACCATCGGAAACGGGAATGAGACGAATGCGGCATTTTCCGGAACCATCAAGAATGGTAGTACCCAAACGGTCGCACTGACGAAGATCGGCTTAGGGACTCAATCGCTCACCGGAAATAACACCTACACCGGGACAACCAACATCGGTCCAGACAACATAACCGAAGCAGGGGTTTTGGACGTCGATGGTTCGTTGGTGAGCGCGGTCGTGATTGGTCAGTATGCAACCCTCACGGGAAGCGGGAATATCTCCGGTGGAATTACGGGAAGTGGAAGAAATAATTTCGGCAGTTCACCGGGCATCGGAAACGTGAACAGCAGCTTTACGCTCGCAAGCACCAGTGAGTTTGTCGTGGAGCTCGGGGGGACAACTGCCGGCACGGAGTATGATCAACTCCGCATCACCGGAGCCGAGAGTCGCTTGACGTTGAATGACGCCCGTCTCTGGTTGGTGCTGGGACTCGGACTGGTTGACGGCAGCCAATTCACCATTGTCACCATCGAGGATAATAACTTGCCCGTGATCGGCACGTTTGCGGAGATGCCGGAGGGAGCAACGTGTCTGTTTGGCAGCACGAGTTTCACGATCACCTATCAAGGTGGGACAGGCAATGACATCGTGCTCACAATGCAGTCACCGATCACCACCACGACGGACGTCGTGCTTGATGCTTCCGGCAATCTGGTGATCAACGACGTCGCCAGCGAAGGTAAACACGATTCGCTGACGGTGCAATTCGATGAGACGGATGGCACATATGTCATCACCGATCCGACCTCGTGGTTGCAGACAACAATTCCCACGGCCAAAGGGTCGGGAACCTCTCAAATTCGAGTGCCATTCTTCGCGGTGACAGGCTCGAACATCAACGTTCAGTTGCAGGGAGGCAACGATTCGCTGGTCATCGATTATTCACTGGGCAACTTCCCGACGTCGATCAATGTCTACGGTGGCAGTCAGCGTTCGCGGATCGGCGACAGGTTGAAGCTGACCGGTGGTACCGTCACCAGCGCAGCGTTTGCTTTTACCAATGCCGACCAAGGCCGGATCGACCTGGCCGGCAGCGGCTCGGTCGAATACGTCGGATTGGAGGACGTCAATTCCGAACTCAATGTGAGCGATCTGGCACTCAACTACAGCGGGGCGACGGAAACCATCACGTTCGCTGCGGCGGGTCCACAAACTCAAGTCACTTCGACTGCCGGTGAAACACTCGTTTTCACCAACCCCACTGGAACACTGGATCTGAAAAGTGGTGCTGGCGATGACCTCATCGAGGTCGAGCGATTAGGTTTGGGCTTCGCGGCCTCGCTCATCGTGAATGGCCAAGGAGGAAACGATTCGTTCAATCTGATCAATACTCTGCCGTTGGCTGCGGACAAGAATTTCATCGTCGCAGCGGACACGATCACGACGGAGGTTGCGAGCAATGTCAGCACATCCGGGACGGGACGGATCGAGATGTCCGCCGAACAAAGCATCTTGATTGGGTTCAGGTCGAATCTCACGACTGAGCATGGCGGCGTGCAACTCGTGGCGAATCCGTCGGGAACGGCAACCGGACCATTTGCCGGTATCTCCCTCGTGACGGCGTCGATCACCACAACCGGCCGCGGCAACATCGAACTCGAGGGCACTGGCGGTCATGCGGCGTCAAATGACCTGTATGGGATCGAATTGCTCGAGAATAGTTCCATCGAGTCTACCGCGTCGGGAGCTGACGCCGGCACAATTACACTCGATGGCACTGGGGGAAACGGACTCGGATTTAACCACGGTGTTGTGCTGACAGCCGACAACTCCCGAGTGACTTCCGTCGATGGCGACATTCAGATCACTGGTCAGGGAGGCAAATTGGCGACGGGCGAGAAAAACTGGGGAGTGGCGATTTTGAATGGGACACAGGTCCGCTCCAAGGGCACAACGAGCGACGCCGCCAAGATCACAATCGATGGCACTGGTGGGTCTGGCACGAACAACAACGTCGGAGTGACGGTCGATTGGTATTCGGCGGTGACATCCATCAGTGGCGACGTGCTGATCACAGGCCAGGGCGGCTCCAATGTGACCGGAACGAATAACGGCGGTGTGAATATCGCCAGCCACTCCACGGTGAGCTCATTGGGGACGTCATCCGACGCTGCCACCATTACGATCAATGGTATTGGCACCGGTCTCAACACGCTCAACGCGGTGGTTGTCGATGGCGTTGGAACACGGGTGACTTCGGTCAGTGGGGCGATTGATCTCACCGGGATTGGAGTGCTCGGCCAACACGTTGTCGTCAACAACAATGGACGTGTGGAATCAACCGGCACGGCCCCGATTACGATCCATGGAAACCGGATGGGGTTCAACAGCACAGCGGAAATCAGTGCGCCACTTAGCACGGTCACGCTGATGCCGACGTCTGCGTCTACGCTGATCAGTCTGAGCGCCCTTGGAAACAACGACGTTCTGTGCTTGTCGGATGCCGTGCTCGATCGGATCACAGCCTCCAAGCTCGTCCTCGGTTCCGCCAGTCACACCGGAGGGATCACCGTCTTTTCGGACATCACTCCGAACGGGATCAGCCACATGGAGTTAGTCACCGGCGGCGCGATCCAACAGGATTACAGTGGCACGGGAATCAGCGTGTCGGAATTGGATTTGACCGCGCCGAACGGCATTGGCACAACCAGTAACCCGCTGACCGTCAATGTCGATCACCTGAGTACCAACACGGTGAGCAACAACGGCGATCAGTATTTGCAGGAGGCGGATTTACTCAGTTGGAATGACAGCTCGGCCGGCACGGGAACGATCGACCTGAAAGGTGGCATCTTTCGCGTCGCTGAAGAGCAATCGGTCAGTGCCAGCACGATCAACGTGAATGACGGAGCCACGCTTGGAGGAAAGGGAACGATCAAAGCCTCCGTCATTGTGGCTCCCGGCGGAACTTACTCACCCGGCACCAGTCCCGGCATCTTTGACAATGAGGGCAATTTGGTTTTGGATGCCAGTTCTTCGCTGGACATCGAAGTGCGCGGCAGTGAAGTCGGTAGCGACTATGACCGGATTGTCGTGACAGGAACAGTGGACCTGGGTAACGCTCCCTTGAACGTCATCCTCGGCGTGATTCCTGTGAGTGGTGCCGAGTACACGATCATCGACAATGACAGCAACGACGGTATTCAAAACACTTTTGCTGGCCTGTCTGAAGGGGCTAGCTTCAATGTGAATGCAGTCGAGGTGTCCCTCTTTTTCAACATCACTTATGTCGGTGGGGACGGCAACGATGTGGTCCTGCGACTCGCGAACCAGGCACCGAATGCCGAATCGGGCGGCCCGTATCAAGTCACGGCGGGTGGCGGCGTACAACTCAATGCAGCAGACACGATTGATCTGGATCAGGAAACGACAACGCTCACCTTCGCCTGGGACTTCGACGGCGACAACAATTTTGGCGAGGCGGAGACGGCATACGGTGATGAGAGAGGAATGACTCCGAGGTTTTTGGCTGCGGGCCTCGACGGCCCGACGCAGGCTGTCGTGTCGCTTAAGGTCACCGACAATCACGGTGAGACCGACTCGGGGTTGGCAACGATCAACGTCGTCAATGCTGCGCCTGAGATCGGTGTCCTGACGCTCGTTGGCGCGAGCGAAGAGAATCAGACCACCACCCTTCAGGTGACCTTCACCGACGCGGAACGGACACTGCTCACGGAGTCGTTCACGTTCAGCATCGACTGGGGCGATGGCTTCACCGACCTCGGAACGACGAGCTTGGATTCCCAAGGTGTGTTCAACGGCAGTCACGAATATGGCGACAGCGGTCTGTACAACGTCACCGTCAGCATTCGGGACGACGACCTCGACTTCGATGTTGAGACGCTCGCGCTGACCGTCAACAACGTTGGTCCCGATATTTCCGTAGAGAGCAACTCCATCACGGTCAACGAAAGCCAGACGGCCAAAAATACGGGGACGTTTGGTGATTCCGGACCTGATTCTGTCGCGTTGTCGGCATCCATTGGAAGCATCACGGACAACGGTGACGGGACTTGGGCCTGGTCGTTTGACACGATCAATGGTCCCGCCGAAAGCCAGCGTGTCCGGATCACGGCCCGCGACGAGGATGGCGGCTCCAGCTTTATCGAATTCGACTTGATCGTCGATAATATCGCGCCGACGGTCATTCTCAGCGGACCAACGTCAGCCAACGTAGGAAACGTCCTGAGCTACAGCTTCACTGTCAGCGACCCAGGCTTGGACACGTTCAACTTGCTTGTGGTTGACGGTGGTTCCGGTGGCACAATTACCGCCGCCACATTCGATCCCACGACGGGATCGGGAAGTTTTGATGTCACGTTTCTCGACGGTTCCACCAGCACAGACATCAACGTGCAGGTGGAGGATTCCGACTTTTTTGCCAGCAACACCGCGTTGGTAACCGTCGCCGTGTCACCTGCCGCCATACACGGTGATCCGGAGATTACCGGTGTCCTGAAGGATCAAACCGTCACCGACCGTGCGACCGTCGCTCCGTTTCGTGAAGTTACCATCAGCTATGCCGACGCGCCGCAGGACTCCCTGTCGATCCTCGTCACGCTCGATGTTCCCGCGCAGGGGGTGCTCACAAATCTGGGATCGTTCACCGATCAGGGGAACGGCCAGTACTCGTACACAGGCACGGCCGAAGCCGCCACTGCCGCCATTCGCACGCTCCATTTTAATCCCACCGATGGCCATCTGTCGGTGGGCTCAACTGAGACGACCAACTTCACGGTCTCAGCTACCGATGAACACGCCACCACTCGAATCAGTGGTGGCACGACAGTCGTGACTACTTTTGTTGGTGACGTGGTCATCGCCGACGCGGGCGGGCCCTACGCGATTGATGCGGGAGTGAATCTGCAACTGGATGCCAGTGCCTCGAACGGCAACCTCAGCAAGTTCCAATGGGACTTCAACGGCGACGGCCGCTTCGACTTCACCACCACGACCGCGCAAGCCACGATCCCCTGGCTGACGCTGGTCAACGCGCGCATCGGAGCCGGAACCTTCACTCCGAAACTGAAAGTGACTGACACTCGCCGCCGCACGGCGGTGGACACGACCACGCTCAACGTCAGTTCGACATTCCGCTTCTCGACGACGTCGGACGGAGTCGCCGACAAATACACGCTGTTGCTCAACAGTACGCGTCTGGAGATTCGCGATACGCCGAGGAACTCCATCGTCAGCCAAGTCTCATTTGCGGGGATCGAGCAAATCGTCCTCAGTGGCGGTTTCGACGCGGACACGCTGACCGTTGATCTGGGCTACCGCGGCAGTCCGTTGCCACAGAATGGTGTCCTCTTTGACGGCGGACTCGGCACCGACACGCTGATCGTCAAGGGGAGCCAGGGTTCCGTCGGCGACCAATTCTCGTTCACCGCCGACTCCTTCGGCCAATTGCAAATGACGGCCACCAGCGCCGACTCACGCACCGTGACGGCTGGTGTGGAACACCTGCAAGTCCAGTTACAGGCGGGGAATGACACCGTGCGGTTGAACGGTCTCGATACGGTCGAGGATCTGACGTCGGCCTTGATCGACGGCGGCAGCGGCAACGATATTCTGACCGGCTTCGATGCCGCGTCGGGCATTGATGCCGGACTGCCGCTGTCACTGCTAGGAGGCACTGGCAACGACGTGCTCCACGGCGGATCGAACAACGACACGCTGAGTGGGCAAAGTGGACAAGACAGTCTGATCGGTCACTCCGGAGCCGACCGACTGCTCGGTGGAAGTAGCAACGATGTTCTCGACGGCGGAACCGGTCGTGACACGCTCCAGGGCGAAGACGGCCATGACATTTTGCTGGGCGGAGCCGACAACGATCAGCTCAGCGGCGGATCGGGCAACGATCACCTTGACGGCGGCGCGGACAACGACCTCCTGCAAGGTGACGCCGGCAACGACCAACTCCAAGGAGGCGACGGCCGCGACATTCTGTTGGGGGGAACTGGCAACGATCAGTTGACCGGCGGTTCCGGCAACGACGTATTGCTCGGCGGTGTCGGTCTCGAGAATGCTCAAGATGTTCGGCGTTCGGCTTCGGGCAATGATACATTGCTGGGCGGCGACGACGACGACATCTGTTTGGGTGAATCCGGACAAGACTCGCTTAACGGCGAGGCCGGTTTCAACACACTCAGCGGCGGACCTCACGCTGACACAATTGTCGGAGCAACCGAGGAGATCAACGAAGCGTTCACCATCAACCTCGCGGACCTGATCGCATCCCTCTGAAGTCTGTAATTTGGCAGCTAGCGATACCGTCGTCGCCCAGTGAATCCACGCAACAGCGAAGTCGACCGGCGTTTCGTCCGTGTGCAGCACGTGCGAGCCGAGCACCTGCGTTTTGATCAACGACACCAGCGGCTCGAAGAGTTTCGCGCAGCCGGCGCACCAGTCGCACATCGTCTGTCGTGAGAACCGCACGCCGTGCCGTGCGAAGATCCGTTCTTGCCGATGCAGCGGCAGACACCTTTGAACGGATGCGAAATTCGAATGCCTATCCTTGCGTGGAAATCACGCCGTTGACTCCAGCAGTGCCCTTGGCTCGACCCGCCAGTGAACAACACAGACTCTGCGGGCGACAGTACGGAGTGTTGAGAACATCGGAGCAAGAAGCGAGTGAGAGCTTCGGCCAGCGGCGACGAATCGAGCGACGTCGCGTTGGTGATTGGCCATTGGATGCCAGCTAGTTCTCTATTGATGCGTGCCGCAGTCGGTAGAATCCCGCCGTCGGGTGCGAGTCGCTGTTGCAACGGCGGTAAGCTAAAATGTGATTGATTACCGCGTGACTGAACTTGCGCCCTGTTCGTGGGGAATGTAATCTCCGGGCATCATGGAAGAAGTCGAAGGGTTGCGACGGCGCGTTGGCGAGCTGGAAGCGTTGGTGGAGAAGCTGACGCGGACGGTCGAGCAGCG
>CAMAWN010000060.1 GCA_945861865.1 Candidatus Kuenenia stuttgartensis
GGAGTCAGTGGCGGCGCGGAGCCAGCAATGAAGTGCGGGACACGCGGCAGGCTCGGCCGCGCCGAACCGGTCGATGCGGTCCCCGCGATCGCGTCGGTCCTGTCGGCGACGAACGGCCCCGCAACCGAAGTCGGATGCCGCACCGGCAATCCTGCGAGGTCGCGCATCAGGCCGCTCCTTTCAGCAATTCCTCATGGCGAACGGAGGGCGTCAGCCCTCTGGTTGACGGAGCGGGGGCCATTTTGTCATCAGCCAGAGGGCGAACGCCCTCCGTTCGCCTGTCGGGCATCCGTGCGATCATCCACAGCCCGGCGGCGAGATACGGCAGCTTGCTGACGGCCAGCGACCAAGCCGCTCCGTGCATCCCGAAGCTCGGCACGAGCCACCAGCAGGTGGCCAGTGCGGTCAACGACGTCGCCGCGATCAGCGGCAGTTGAATCTGAATGAATCGAGCGGCAATCATCGCGGTCATCATCACTCCGGCCGAAGTCGCCACGAGCGTCGCCCACATGATCGCCACGAAGACATCGACGTGCTCGGCATAGTCCGCGTTGAACAGCAGCGTCAGCAACGGCCGACCGAAGAGCCAGGCGATCGCGACTCCGGACAATGCGGCCGCCGTGTGTGTCGCCATCAATCGCCCGAGCAGTTTCCGGAAACCTCGCATGTCGCCGCTCGCGTGCAACCGCGCGAGTTGAGCGCTGGCCGAAGACTCCAACGACTTCGTCAGGGTGTGCATCACATACAGTGGAGCACACAGCACTCCGAAGATTCCCAACGCCGCTTGACCGCCGAACTGCTCGACGAAGTAACGCGGGAAATTCGTGTTCAGCGAAACCAACATGCCAGTCACGCCAAGAGGCACCCCCAACATCGCCAGTCGCCAGAGCGGTCCGCGTTCCCACAGCGGCCGACAAGCTCGTAGTCCCCCCTTCAGGTGGAACGTTCCGCCTGAGGGTGGGACGATGAGCTTATCACCCGCCAACCACATCAAACTTGGCACGTCATACAACAGGACGGCCGCGAGCCTTGCGATCCCCGACCACGCACAGGCCCAAGCGATGTCGCCGGTCAAAACGATTCCGCCGCACAGCCCCGTTGCCGACAACACACTTTGCAAAACCATCGACTTCGAGATCCGGTCCAATCGCTCGCGCTGCTGAAACAATCCGTAGAACGTATTCGACAGTGTCTCGATCGTCTTGCTGAATCCGACCAGCAGAATCACGGCCAGTGAAGCATCGTGATAGCCGGAAAACCAACCCACCCCCCAACACGCCAGCATCGCTACGACGCACGCGACGAGTTGCAGGGCGAGATAGTGCCCGAACTGAAACTCATCGTTTGCGTCCGTCGCTTGCAGTCGCCGCAGTTGCAACCCTGCGAACAGAAAAATCGGCGACGTCACCGTGATCCCCAGAACGTACGTCCCGACCGTTTCCTGTGAGCACATCTTCGCCAGCACGACCAACACGCCCCACTGGCAGAAAGCATAAAGCACATTCCCGGCCAGCGACCAAACGAAGTTGCTCCGCACCGACAGCGGTGCCGGTCGCCCATCTGCGGTGCGAGAGTCCAGCGTTGGCATGAGAAGATCGGAGGGAAGAGTGATCTGAGGTGGGCGGGAGAGGTCGATCGACCTGTTCCCGAGAGAAATGCGGCGGCGATGTAGCCCAGCCAGGAAGTTTCGCCAAGAGCAGGTTTAGCGGGAAAGTTCCGCGACGATCGTCGCCATCGTCCGCCAAGTCGTCGAGTCTTCGTCAAAAACTTCCGCCGTTGCGATCGCCAGCACGCCGATGGCGAGACCGTCTCGGATAATCGGCAGCGCCAGCGATTGACTGGTCCCGAAGCGAGCCAGCCAGGACGCCGAACCGGTCAGTCCTCGCTGGGCCGCGTCCTCGCGAGCGACCACCGGCCGCAGTTCGACTGCCGCTCGTACGCAGCCAAGTTCGATGCACGACATCGCCACTCGACCGGTCGTCGCGATAAAGCCCAGACGCACTTCTTCCGGCATGTCGACGACCGCTTGAAAGCTGAGCTGTTCAAGTTCCTCACCGACTCGCCGCCACCAGCCCACTGCCCGCGCACCGGTTGCCGACAGCAGCGCTGACATGACCGCGTCCACTCGGTCGTTCGATCCTGCCGACATGCGCGACCACGCATCGCGAAAGTCTCGCACCAAGACAGCGTCATCCTGCGACATCACCAACCTCAGCAGCACTTCGATCCGGGAGAACAACATCCGCCGGCATCGGCCGCCAGATCAAGCGACACGAACATCGTGCCACTCGGAGCCGCTCCGATTTCGATGTTCGCGTTCGGCAGCAGCACGAGCTGATCCCGATACGGTGTCTGCGAGAGCATCGCGAATTCCGCAGCGCGGACATCGACACGTTCACCGCGAGTCAAATCTTGTCGAAAGTCGGTCGTCACGCTTTTCCACGGCCCACGATAGATAACCGCGTGGCAGAAGTCGCTCGCGGTGGTTGGCTGCGGTTTGAAGGCACGCACCGTCAGACTGCGGAATTCGAGCGGCCCGACCGTCGTCCACGGCTCCGATTGCCGTTCGAGAATCTCGACGCCGTGGAACCCCGCCGACTCGAATGCGGCGAGAAACCGGTCTTCGCGAAATGCTCCGCTGATGCAGCCGCTCCAGAGTTTCGCATCCGCTTGCAGTTCGAATGGCACATCGTCGCTGCTGACGATGTCGCTGATGACCGCTCGGCCGCCGGGCTTCAGCACGCGGGAGATCTCGGCGAAGAGTTGCCGCCGATCGTCGCTGCGCACCAGATTCAGCACGCAGTTCGAGACTACGACATCAACCGAGCTGTCGGCGATCAGCGGTGCCGAAGTTCGCAACGAATTCGCATGTTCCTCCGCTCGCAGCCAATCGCTGCTGGACCGAATCGGATGCTCGGCGAGGAATGTTTCGAAGCAGTCCAGATTGAGCTGCAGGTCTTGAATCTTCCCTTTGCGAAACTCGACGTTGTGAAAGCCGAGCCGATCGCCGACGACGCTTTGATACTCGCGAGCCAGATTCAGCATCTCGTCGTTGCAGTCAACACCGATGACTCGGCCAGCCGCGCCGACGACTTGGGCCGCGATGTAACAAATCTTGCCGCCGCCAGAACCGAGGTCGAGCACCGTCTCGCCGGCTCGCACATGCTTCGAGGGATCGCCGCAGCCGTAGTCACGTTCAAGAATCTCTGGCGGGATGATCTCCAACAGCTTCCGGTCGTAGCTGACCGGACAACACAGCGCCGCTTCGGAACGATTGGCTGCCGCGCTGTATCGCTCACGCACGGCGGCTTCGACGTTCAAACCGCCGCAACAACTTTCAGAAGACATCAATGGTTCCTTCGCAATACTGACTGACGCGTGATACGTCGGCATGATTGTGTTGCCGATCTCAAATTGGGAGGGTGCGGCGCTCCGCTCGCCTGTTTCGAGGAGCCTCACGTCCCGTTCTGGTTGGCGTTCACGAACGAGACCGCTACAAAAAGTCGGATTTTCATCCCGTCCTCGGAAGGAGCAACCTCATGCGCTGGCACTCGTGGCTCGTAATGATTGGTCTCGTGCTTGGAGTTGGCGTTGCGTCGCAGGCTCAAGAAGCTCCCAAACCGGAGCAGCAGTTCTTGGCGTTCATCAAGTCGCAAGCGGCGGCGTTGCGAGCGAATGATCGGCCTCCCGCTGATGCGATCGAGTGGCAGCAACGCCGCACGACACTTCGTGAGAATCTGCTCAAAGCCTGGGGCGGATTCCCGGAGACGCCGTGCGAGCTGGCTCCGCGAAAGCTCGGTGAGATTCAGCGGGACGGCTATCGCGTTGAGAAGCTCATTTTTCAGACGCGGCCCGGTGTGTGGATGACGGCGAATGCTTACGTCCCAGATAAAGCCAAGATCGAGAAGGTGCCGGCGATCTTGCACGTGCACGGACACTGGGCCGGTGCGAAACAAGATCGCGTCGTGCAGTCGCGCTGCATCGGCTCGGTGAAGCACGGTTTCTTTGTCCTCGTCGTCGATGCCTTCGGAGCCGGCGAACGCGGCATCGGCAAGAAGCTCGGCGAGTATCACGGCGAGATGACCGGCGCGACGCTGTTCCCGATCGGACTGCCGCTCTCTGGATTACAGGTCTACGAAAACATGCGTGCGGTCGATTATTTGCAGACTCGGCCGGAAGTGGACGGCAAGCACATCGGCATCACCGGAGCCAGCGGCGGCGGCAATCAAACGATGTACGCCGGAGCGTTCGACGAGCGATTCGGCTGCGTCGTCCCAACCTGCTCGGTCGGCACATACGATTCGTATCTCGGAGCTGCCTGCTGCATGTGCGAGGTTGTGCCGGGTGCTGTGCGATTCACCGAAGAGGGGGATGTCCTGGGTCTCGCCGCCGGTCGCGGGGCGATGATCACCAGCGCGACACGCGATGCCTTTCAGTTCTCGGTTGGTGAAGCGAAGAAGACGTTCGCTCGCGTCGAGTCTGTCGCGAAGTTACTCGGCAAACCGGACGGTGTCCGGCACACGATCATCGAATCGGGACACGACTACAACCAGCCGATGCGCGAAGCCCTGTACGGCTGGATGACGCGGCATCTCAAAGGAATCGGCGACGGCTCACCGCTGCCCGATCCCGAAATCAAAACCGAAGAACCCGAATCGCTCCGCTGCTTTCCCGGCGACTCGCGGCCGGATGACTACATGACGATCCCGAAATTCGCCGGGACTGAAGCTCGCAAGCTGTTGCAGAATCGAAAAGCTCCCGACAACCTCGACGCCTGGAAATCAGAAAAGGTGGTGCGACTCAAAGCTCTCGACACAGCGTTGGGTGGGACAACTCCGCGAGCAGCGAAGGTGACGAGCGGTCTGGAACTCGTCGAAGGCGAGACGGTGACTCGGAGCTTTGAAAGTGAGCCGGGCCTCACTCTGCTGGTCAAGCTGCGGGGGTTGCCAGAGGAGTCCGCATCGAAGATTCAACGCTTGGCCGTCCTCTTGGACCTCGAACAAAGCACCGACAAGACTCTGGGAGGCGAACAAGCAATAAAGTTGCTGGCCGATGGTTGGACCGTTGCCGTTCCGGAACTGCGAGCGACCGGTCGGCTGGCGCTGCCGAGCGACAAGATCGGCCACGCACCGGACCACAATTCGACCGAATGGTCGCTGTGGATCGGCCGCCCGTTGCTCGGCCAATGGACGTGGGATGTTCGCCGCGCGCTCGATGAACTTTCTGGACGGTTCACGAAACTTCCGGCCGACGTGATGGTGGTCGGCAATGGCACGGCCGGACTGGTCGCGTTCTGCACGGCCGCGCTCGACGAGCGGATCACGCACGCAGTGACGGTCAACTCGCTAGCCAGCTACGTCACCGATGAGCCGTACCGCAATCAGCGACTTGGCCTGATGGTCCCCGGCATCTTGCGCGACGTCGGTGACATCTCGCACATCGCCGGTCTGATCGCTCCGCGTCGAGTCACGATCGTTGGCGGAGTCACGGGCGGCGGACAGACGATTCACGGCGACGACTTGCTCAAACAATTTCGAGTCACGCGTGAAATCTTCGCCAAGCAGTCATCCGCGCCCCGATTTCGAGTGCAGCCGGACGGCTTCTTCTGGGAGGATAGTCGGGGATCGTCACGATAGGGAGGTGAGTCATGTTCCGCATTCCGCGCTGGAGCCAATGGCTGCTGGGGAGTGTCACGTTGTTGACTGTGATTGTCGTCGCCATGCTGGTGCCTGCGGTGCAGGACGCACGAAATGCGGCGAAGAAGTCGCAGGACAAGTGAAACCTCAAACAGCTTGCGTTGGCGGTCGCCAACTATCATGACACCTACAAATGCTACCCGCCGCCATTCATCGCCGATGCCAACGGCAAGCCGATGCACAGTTGGCGAATCTTGGTGCTGCCCTATTTGGAACGGAACGATCTGTATCAACAATATCGCTTTGACGAACCGTGGGACGGGCCGAATAACCGTAAGCTCGCCGACCAGATGCCGACGCAATACGCGCTACATGGCTGTGAGAAGTCGGGGAACGTGACGACCAACTATTTGCGAGTCGTCGGCGATCAGACCGCATCGCCACCAAGCCGCCCCTTTGAGCCGCGTGACATCACCGATGAGTGGTTCAGCCCGTTGTTCATCGTTGAGAACATCGACGCCGGTGTGCATTGGATGGAGCCACGCGACCTGGCATTTGATTCGATGAACTTCACGGTCAACGCACCCAACGGCATTAGCAGTTGGCTAGACCCTCCGGCGGGATTGTTGCTGAATGGAACGGTCCAGGTGATCCCTACCGATACGCCCTCAGATGTCGTGAGAGCATTGCTCACGATCGAAGGCCGCGGGGAACGGGCTTGGAAGTACTTCCAAGAGATTGCAGATGGACGGCTCCGGCCGAAGGCGCGGGGCGCTCCATGTGGATACAGCCGATTGGGGCCGAAGCCACCGTGACTGCTACAGCGCCAGCTCCCACAGCTTGCGGTCTTTCAGCATGATCTGACGCAGCAGCGGCAGCGGCGGCGAGCCGTGGTGCAGCATCGTGTCGTGGAAACGCTGCAACGAGTACGCCGTGCCTTCCTGTTGCTGCCAGTCGCGGCGGAGCTTCAGGATCATCAGCTTGCCCAGCGTGTAGTGCAGATAGCCAGGATCGTAGGTGCCGCGCACCGCTTCTTGCCGAGCAGGTTGCTCCAGGTAGTAGCAGTTGTCTTGGAAGAACTTCGTCGCTTCATCGACGGTCATGTCGTCGCAGTGCATCTTGATTGAGCAACACAAGCGGCAGATCCGCAGCAGTGCCTCGTCCGACTGAGCGAGCCGATACTTTGCCGTTCGCAGGCGGTCGCCAGTGCCGGGAAAGCCTTCGTCGAGCAGCATCTGCTCGGTGTAGTGTGCCCAGCCTTCGACGAAGGCGTAGCTCGAAAAACACTTGCGAGTCCGACTCAGCGGCGAGGCGTTGAAATGCAGGTGCTGCTGGTAGTGGCCGGGGTACGCTTCGTGGATCGAGACGACATCGGTCGTGTAGTAGTTGAACGCGGTCAGCCATTCGTTCTTCTGAGTCGCGGTCCACGCGGCATCAACCGGGGTGACGTAGTAAAACGCCTCGGTTGATCCTTTTTCAAACGGGCCAGGGGCGTCCATCGAGGCGAAGCTGGTGGCGCGGCGGAACGGCGGAGTCTCATCGACTTTGCAGCGGACGTCCGAAGGCATCGATGCGATCTTCTTGTCGATGACAAATTGCCGGATCGCTTCGAGGCCGCGAGCTGTGTCGGGAATCAACCCCTCGGCGGTTGGGTGATCTTCCTGAATCGCGGTGAAGACTTCGATCGCCGGCTTCGTCGAATTGATCTGCTTGGCCGTCTCGGCGAAGACGGCCTGCTCGCGCCGCAGTTCCTTCATGCCGAGTTCCAGAATTGCTTCTGGCGACTGCGAGACCAATTCCAATTCGCGCAGCATCCGGGCGTAATCTTCCTTGCCGAGTCCGAAGCGGTGATCGGCTTTCGGCAGCCGTTCGGTCTCCAACCATTTCGCGTAGCCACTCAGTTCCGCAATCGCAGCGTCGTTCGCGATCTTCAGTTCGGCTCGCAGCGCATCGTCTTTCAGATCGGCGATCGCTTTGGGCAGATCATTCTGGAGAAAGTTGGCACCTCCGTTGGCGACTTTGATCGCGGTCTCGACGATTGGTCTTCCGAGTACCGGCTGTAGGTTTTCTCGCGCGGAGGCCAGCAATCGGGGTAGCTGCTTCTCGACCGCGATGATCGAACGGACTCGGTCGGCCAGCGGCGAGTACTCGCGCAGCAAATAGTTGTCGATCTGCACGGCCAGCAAATAGGTGATCGGGTTCTTCTGAAACGCTTCGGAGCCGTCGAATTCGAACGTCGACTTGCGAAGTCCGGCCAGCAGCACCGCATGATCGGCTCGTGCGGCGGGGGTGAGTTTCGCGACCGGCCACTTCGCGAACCGTTCCTCGAACTTCTTGAGCCGCTCCTGTTCGCGAGCCAGTGCGTCCTTGCCATAGTCCGCCAACCGGCCGTCGTGTTCGTGAATGCCCAGCTCCAATGCCGTGTGCGGTCGGAAGGCGAAATAGCCGGTGAGAAACTCATCGGCCGCCGCATGAAACGCTTTGTCGGCGGGAGTTGAAATGGGAGCGTCCGCTCCCAGCAGAGTCACCATCAGGAACATCGTGGGCAACATGGCAGAACCTCCGGGATGCTGGAATTTGCGGCGGGATGCTACGGTTCGCGAGGCCGTTCGTGTAGTTGCTCGAATGCGAATCGTAGCCCGGACGCCTACATCCGGGGTCCGTTTGGACGTAGGCGTCCGAGCGACGAAATTGCTAGCATGACGTTCGCGAATCCGCCCGAAAGCCCTCCTCACGAGTGAACCCATGAGCCGACCGCCTCGAACCGAATTGGAACGCCGCGAGTTCCTGCGCATCGGCCTGACCGGCTTCAGCAGCCTGACGCTCGGCCAACTGCTGCAACTGCGGAGCGGTGCCGCCGAAGCGCCGGCCAATCAAACCTCTGAACGCACGGCAATCATCCTGGTCTGGCTGCGCGGCGGTGCGAGTCATCTGGAGACCTTCGACTGCAAGCCGCTCGCGTCGTCCGATTTTCGCGGACCGTATCAGCCGATCGACACGAACGTCCCCGGCATCCAAATCTGCGAACTGCTGCCGCGGCTGGCGAAGATCGCCGACAAGTACGCGCTACTGCGTTCGATGGCTCACACGGGAGGCGGGCATCCGGCGGGATCGTTGCAGATTCTCGCCGGCGACCCCGATCCGCAGGACAAGCTCAAGCCGGAGTTGCCCGACTGGATGTCAATTGCCAGTCATCTGCGGCGCGACTCGCGGCGCAGCATCCCGAATTATGTCGCGGTCAATCCGATCGACAACTACGACAGCTTCACGATTGCCGGCTCGACGTATCTGGGGCCGTCGGTCGAGCCATTCAAGATTTTCGGCGATCCGAGCTCGCCCACGTTTGCAGTCCCGAATGTTGGGCTCAAGGATGAGCGGCAGTTGCAAGTGCTCAACGCTCGCAGCACTTTGAAGGCGAGCCTCGATCGTCTGCCGCGAGTCTCCGACCAGTCGGGAGTGATGACCGCCGTTGATCGGATCGACCAGCAGGCGCTTGATCTACTGACGAACCCGACGGCTCGGCGAGCGTTCGATCTGTCGCTGGAACCGGACGCGATACGGGATCGCTACGGCCGCAATCAATGGGGCCAGCAATGCCTGATGGCTCGGCGATTGGTTGAGGCGGGTGTGGACATCGTCGCCACCGAATTCGACGGTCCGATGTGCGGCCGAGTTCAGAACTGGGACGATCACGCCGTCAATCAGCACGTCTTCGATGCGCTCAAGTTCCGGTTGCCAACGCTCGATCAAGCGGTCTCGGCGTTGATTGAAGACATCTACGCTCGCGGCCTCCATCAACGAGTGCTCGTCGTCGTCACGGGCGAATTCGGCCGCACTCCGCGCATCAGCTACGTCGCCAGTAGCGGTGAGGGAGTCGCGAGTGCTCCGGCCGGCACGGTTCAGCCGGGTCGCGATCACTGGCCGCAAGCCAACTCGATGCTCTTCGCCGGCGGAGGCATTCGCACGGGACAGGTCATCGGCGCGACTGACAAGCGGGGCGAAGGCCCGGTCGAACGCCGCGTCGGCCCCGGCGATTTTCTCGCGACGATCTATCGGCATCTCGGCATCGACTACAAAAATGCGGCCGTGACCAACTTTGCTGGCCGCCCCGTCCCGATTGTCGATCACGGCGACGCGATTCCGGAGTTGGCTGGATAAAAAGATTGTGGTCGGCGTGTCTCGCGTCGGCCGGTTGCGAGACGCATCCACCACGAAACTGAGGAGTTCCCAACTTGTTCGTCTCACATCTGGAAAGCGCGATTGACGGTACGCAGTTGCCGGCGAATCAACTTCAAACAATGCACGCCGATCGGCCGTTGTGGGTGCGATACAACCTCAACGCCGTCGGCCGTTGGTTCGAAAAAGAGAAGCTCCGTGATCGCGAGCCGACCATGTGGCGGTACCGCGAACTGCTGCCGCTGCCGAACGGTGTGCGGCCGGTCTCTCTGGGCGAGGGGATGACTCCCATTCTCGAATGCGAACGGCTCGGTGAAGAATTCGGGCTGCGGGATGTCTGGATCAAAGACGAATCGCACTTGCCGACCGGCAGCTTCAAGAGCCGCGGCTTGGCGATGGCAATCACAATGGCGAAGCACTTCCGCGTGAAGCGAGTCGCTCTGCCGTCGGCCGGCAATGCGGGTGGAGCCGCCGCCGCGTACGCCGCGCGGGCCGGCATGGAATGCTTCGTGTTCATGCCCGAAGACACGCCGGTCATCAATCAGTACGAGTGCCAGCTCGCAGGCGCGAAGACGTTTCTCGTCAACGGGCTGATCAACGACTGCGGCAAGATCGTGCGGCAGGGCAAAGAGGCGATGGGCTGGTTCGACCTCTCGACGCTCAAGGAGCCATATCGCATCGAAGGCAAGAAGACGATGGGCTTGGAACTCGCCGAGCAATTCGATTGGCAGCTGCCCGACGTGATCCTGTACCCGACCGGCGGTGGTACCGGCTTGATCGGCATGTGGAAGGCGTTCGAGGAACTCCGCGAACTCGGATTGCTCGAAAGCAAGAAGATGCCACGCATGGTCTCGGTGCAATCGACTGGCTGTGCTCCGATCGCGACGGCATTCGATCGTGGCGAGCGGTTTGCCGAACCGTTCCCGAACGCGGCAACGATCGCCAGCGGCATTCGCGTCCCGGCAGCGGTCGGCGACTTCATGATTCTCGACGCCGTCCGAGCCAGCAAAGGCCTGGCGTTGTCGGTCGAAGAGTCTCGCATCCGCGAATGGCTCGAACTGACGTGTCGCCTCGAAGGGATTGCCGTCTGTCCCGAAACGGCGGCTTGCGTCGGAGCTTTGGAGTCACTGACCGCTCGTGGTTGGATCAAACGCAACGACCGGGTCGTGATCTTCAACACGGGAGCCGCTCAGAAGTACGTCGAAGCGATCCGCTCCGACCTGCCGCGACTGAACATGAACTCGTCCATCGATTGGGAACGGCTCGCATCCGGTGCCGGCTCGTTGCCTTCGACGAGTCATGTCGTTGCTCTGACACACTCAGAGGTTGTCGTTGCGGAAGAGGCAGCGCCGGTTCCTGTGGAGTCCGTCGCCGATGTGGCCGAATTGCCGACGATCACGGTTACGGAGACACTTCCCGTGGAGGCTCCGGAAGGTCTGCCGGTCTGACCTTTTTTGGCCAGCAGACTCCTTCTCCAAAGACCATCGGGTCTGGCAAGTCCAATTGACCGGCACGCGAGTCGTGGTTGACGAGCATCTGGCCGACCATTGTTGTGCCGGGAAAGTTGGCCAGCACGTACGCGTTGCTGCCATCGACAATTCGCAGTTCGGTTTGCTGTGCGGCTCCCAGCGGCTGTCCAGTCGCGCTAGCAGGTTGCAGCGCGAGTTGATGCGTGCCGGCGGGAAGCTCGATGCGGCGGACTTGGATTTTGTTTGGCAACAGTCCCCAGCAGCGTGTGTCGGCGTTCTCGGTCGCTTCCCACGCGACTCCGACCGCGTCGATCGCGAGTTCGCCGAGCGGATGTTGGACCTGTCCGAGTTCCTTCGCGGCATAGAGCGATCCCTTTTTGATGCTGCGACGTACGACCGTTCGTGCGAGGACGTGCGGTAAGATCGCGGCGTATTGCTGAGTCGCCAACTCGCCGACATCGGTGATCGTTTCGGTCAGCCCGGCCGGCTTGCCGTCGATCGAAACGATGACCGATTGCACGCGATTCGGCGGCACGACGACGACCGGGACTTTCACCGGTGCGAACGTCGGCGTGACGGTGTGTTTGCCGATCGCCGACAAAATGTGATCGACGATCAGCATCGCGGCTTGAGTCGGCTGTTCGTACCGCTCCTCTTTGTACGGGCCGCGACCGACGAGCGTGAAAACGTACAGCACGCCGTTGCCGGGTGCGGAATGTCGACCGTTGGTGACTCGTTCGAGGTCTTGCTTCGCCGAAGCGAACTCCGGCTCCCAATTGGCGACGAGTTGAATCGACCGCTTTGCGTCGTCGTAATCGCGATGCGTCGCCTCGCGGAGCATCCCGCTGACGTATGCTCCCAGTGCGACATGTTTGTACGCGAGCTTGGGATTCTTGTCGGCGTCATCGCCGTCCTCCGCGATGATCTGACGCTGTTTGTTGTTGACTTGCAGGGCGTAGGCATTCGCATCGCCGCCGTCGTGCATCAAATTGCTCAGCGCGAGGAACGCTCGGATCAGCACCTTCTCGTAGTCCTCGCCGGCGTAGCCGCGATGCGTGTCGTCGGTGAGGTACGACGCGGCCCGTTCCGCGAGGTCTTTCTGTTCGAGGAAGTCGAAGCGATCGCGAACCTCACGCAGCGTCCGCTCGGCAACCGCGGGTTTGCCGGACGACAGCTCGATCATCGCTCGTTCAAGCTTGAGGACGTCCGCTTCTTTGGCCCGACGCTTCTTGGGCAACTCTTTACCGACGAACTTCTCGGCAGCGACGAGATTGCCGGAATGAAACTCGGTGCGCACATCGCGCAGACGATCGGCGTAGCTCGAACAACCAGCCGCCGCCGCGAGACAGATCCACACAGAAAGACGGCTGATCGGTCTTGCGTCATTCATTCGAGTTTTGAGTTTTCGCAGAGCGGCTCAGTAGACCGGTCACTCCGTGACCGGAAGATTCGAGTCACGGAGTGACTTCGTCTACTTTTAGTACTTGAACATCTTGCCGAGCCACGACTGGTGGTAACCCTTGCGGAGCTTGGCGGACTCTTTCAGGAACTCGCCGTTGTGGATGTTGACCAACTCCAGCGTCAGCAAGTAGTCGCGCTGGTAGTCCTTGTTCTGCTGGGTCGTGCCGGAGGTCAGCTTGGCGTACAGCAGGAAGTCGAACGGCTGTCCCATCTCTTCCATCACCGCTTGGAAGTTGCGCTGGTTCTCTTTGATGAAGAGTTGATCGGGGGGCAGGCGGAGTTGCTTCAACCCGGCATCGACGTAGCGGCGACTGATCTCGTGGTACTGCTGCGACTCGTTGATCGCCGAGTCGATCAGCTCGTAGATTTGTTCCTTGAAGTCGCCGATCTCTTCGGCGGTGCAGTTCTCGACACCGATGAAACAGATCCGTTTCTTTTCGCCGAGAACCATGCCAGCGGGCTGAATCTCGGGCGGCTCGCAGCCGCGACCCAACAGCTTGGCAACCGACTCGTCGATCAGCCGTTGATACGTTTCGGCTCCGGCGGCGTGACTGCCGACGAGGTCTTTGTCGCTGCTCTTGAGCACATGCGCGTGCTGATAGCCGCGACATCCTGCCAAGCCGGCCGTGCCGCTGGCGAGCATCGCGAATCCCAGACTCAGAAAATTCCGTCGGTCCATTTGGGAATCCCTTCCCCGAGTTTGTTGCGGCCAATTTGAAGGCAGCCATCGCAGCGGCGAATCCTTTCGCCACTGAGTAGTTCCATCGACTTGCGAGTTCCGAAACTCCAACCGGAGTACGAGTCGCGCGGGATCGTAAGACCCTTGAGCAAGTGCGCGGAGAGGAGTTTTTCAAACCCAGCGGTGCGGCGTGTGAAGACAGCGAGGAGTGCGAATCTGGGCAAGCCGGGGAGCGTCTGAGCTATGTCGGGCGGCTGGTCAAGTACCTCGCGAGCGCGTCGTGCCAATCCGGCAACGGGCCACCGATGACCGACGCGAGTTTGCTGCAATCGAGCACGCTGTACGCTGGCCGCTTTGCCTTCGCACCAAACTCCGCTGTCGTGATCGGGATGACTTCGACATCCATTTTCGCCAGCCGAAAAATCTCCCGCGCGAACTCGCACCACGTCATGCTGCCGGAATTCGTTGCGTGGTACAGCCCGAAGGCGTCCGTTGCGATCAGCTTCACGAGAGCGTCCGCCAAATCCGCAGTCGAGGTCGGTGTGCAGCGTTGATCATCGACGACGCGAAGCTGTTTGCGCTCGCGGCCGAGTCGCAGCATCGTCTCAACAAAGTTTCCTTTGCCGGTCCCGCGCAGTGCAGCGAGTCCGTACAGCCCGCAGGTCCGCACGACGAAGTGTTGCGAGCATTTTTCCTGGACGAATTGCTCTCCGGTCCGTTTGGTGATGGCATATCGTCCGCTCGAATCTGCGCGGTCGAGTTCTGTCCAAGGTCGAGAGGGTGGCACGGGTGACCAACCGAAAACGTAGTCCGTGCTAATGTGCATCAGCCGCCAGTTGTAGGCCTCGCACAGTTCGGCGAGGATCAGCGGGCCAGTCCCGTTAACCGTCATCGCGGTGATGAGTTCGTCTTCGGCCTTGTCGACCAAGTTGTACGCTGCGGCGTTGATTACCAAGTCCGGCCGCAGCGGTTCGAGGACTGCCGCGACGTTGTCCTTGTCGGTGATTTCGATGTCGGCGTGTCTCATTGGATCGACGTCATGTCCGGCGGCCTGCAAACATGGAAGCAGGTCACTGCCGAGCTGGCCGCTGGCTCCAATCAACGCGATACGCATCGGACTTCTTTCCAGAGAATTGGGACGACGCGCGGTATCACTTGGCGGCGTCGAGCGGTTTGGCTTTTTGGATCACGAATTCCAGAATCGCGACGCCGTCTTCGTAGCTTGTTTGGTGGCCGGTCGAGTCACGGCGGATTAAGAGGACTTGGCGATTGAGTTGCTTGAGCACTCCGGCGAGTCGTTCGACGCTGTGCGGCGGGACGAGCGTGTCTTGTCCGCCGATGGTGATGCCGACCGGCATTGTGAATCGTTCCGGCCAGTACTCGGCGCTGCGTTTCTTGTACTCGTCGGGGATCGCAGACTTCACGCCGCCGAATGATGTGGAGATCGCGTCCTGGAAATTGGCGTACTCCAACAGATTCGCGGTGCCGTTCATTGAGGCCACACCAGCCACCAAGTCCGGATGCAGAGCGGCAAACGTCAGCGCGGCGGTGCCGCCCATCGAGCCTCCGGTCACGAAGACTCGGCCGACGCGATGACGTTTTTTGAGATTGCGAATGATCTGGACCAAATCGGCTTCCGCCTTCGGTCCCATCCAAGAGGTCTTGGCTCGGTAGTCGGGCGAGACGTAAATCATCCGATGTTTGGCGGCGACGTCGCGTGCGGCTCGGCATTCATCGCGTGTGTCTCGCACAAACTGCCAGCGATCGGAGCCGTGGCCATGCAGCGCAATCAACACGTCGTGGGTTTGAGCTGGTTGAAAGTCGGCCGGCATGAGCTGCACGAAGCGCTGCTCCGTTTGGTCACATTCGGCTTGAAAAGCGACATCTTCAGGCTGCGGTGAGTCCGCGAGTGACACCGCCGTGATCGCCATGAAAGCCAGAATCAGTTTCAAGAACGTGGCGACGACGATCTCGGCTCTTGGAACTTCCTCGAAAAATGTGATTGCTAATCGCAGCCGAGTTCGGAACATCGCAGCTCCCAAAAGAGTCGCAGGCTGGAAAGGCTCAACGATGCGGGCCAACATGCGGCCATAACGATTGAACTGCGAAACGTTAGCAAGTCGTATGGCCGAGTCCACGCGCTGGATGACGTGACGCTCGACATCGAACCGGGACAGATCATCTCGCTGTTGGGCGTGAACGGAGTGGGCAAGACGACGCTGCTGCGCTCGCTTTGCACAAGAAATCACGGAGCCGCCCATTTGTAGGGTGGGCACGGCCCACCATGGCCACATGTTGGATGGTGAGCCATGCCGACCCTACTTCTTGTGCAAAGCCCGCGCGATCTGTCGGCACTGCGTCAGCGAGTGATCTTGCTGAAGTTGACCCCGCCGATGGTGCTGTGCGCGAAGCGGATATCGTGGCTGCTGGGGCACTCGACCGGCCAGTCTTCGATCTGACGGGATCGAACATGGGCCAATAGCCCCGCAGCTTCTCGCTGCAATTGGGACGGCAGTAGCTCGGACGTGGGCCGATCTACTGACACTCACGGCTTGAGCGTCACCGGTTGCAGCGACTTCACGACCATGTAGTCGGACTTCAGGTCTTTGCGAAAGTAGCGTGCTCCTTCGAGGCCCATCGACTCGCCGAGGTACTTGTCGAGATCGATCCCTTCGCCTTGCAGGTATGCCAAGCGTTGGCCGTTCGGATGCACGAGGACATGCTTCGGCAGTCCGGGCTGATTCGCTCCCGAACGTTGGATGATGCCGGCTCCGCCGAAGCGGCCTTTTTCCGGAGCGGGGCGAGTTTGAATCGTCGGGGCCGAGCGGTTCTGATTGTTCGGATTGATCAGTGGCGCTGGCCTGATGTTGTTCGATGACGCTGAAGTTTGCGGTCGCGCCGCCGGAGCGATTGTTCCCGGAACCAGCCGCGTTCGTTGAGCCGCCGCGAGTTCGGCGTCTCGGCGATTCGTCTCCTCCATCAGGCGAGCGAACTCGTCGTAGTCCGCTTTGACTTGTTTGTATTTGTTGAGCGACGCGAGCCGTCGAGCCGCCGCCGTCGAGGTGGCAGAGTTCGTTTGCAGGTCTTGCAGTTCCGCTTCGATGGCCGAGAAGTTCCAATCGCGAGTCTCGCGTTTGAGCATCTCTTGCAACTGCTGGTCGATGGCCGCGAGTCGCTGCTGTGCGTCGCCGCCGCTCGACGAAGCGAATGGTGCCGTCGATCGCGATGGAGGTGATTCGTCTTCGAGGTCTTTCGGTGTCGGAGCTGGCCGACGTCCGGGATCTCTGGGAGCCGGGACGCTCTTGCCGTCGGTCGCGACTGATCCATCGTCGGTCGGCTCGTGACTGGCCATGTCGATCGGTGCAGACTTCGGGTCGCCCGTGAAGGGATCGGTGGCACGAGCACGCGCGTTCGCGGCTGCCAATTGCTTGTCGGACGTGACGACCTTCGCTCCCGGAATCCAGCGGAAGTGTCCCTTGGGAGATCTGATCCGCAAGTAATTCACCTCGCCCCGTTCGTCCTTGAGAGACTTCTCGCCGAGGATTTCGACCTCTTCACCGGGTTGTAGCCGACGTTGCTCGACGTAGTGATCGTCGCCGAACGAGGTGCCGACCCAAGCCACGACTTGGCTGTCGCCCGCGATGATTCCGCGGTCGTCTTGACGTTTTACGAGTTCTTCCCGGACCCACGCGAAACTGCCCGGCGGCGGCTCGATCATGTACCAGCCGCCCGGGTCGTGACGAATGACCGTGACGTGGTCTCCCTTTCGCAGCCGAGCGGTCGGGTAGTACGGCTTGTTGCCCGGCCCGCTGCGCGCGTAGACCTCGTCGTCCGCGATGATCGCGTCGTACGGAAATTTTTCGGTTCGAGACTGAGCGGTCGCTTGATCGGTGAGAGCCGCAAGCGACGTGACCAACATCAGCGCGATGACGATCGTTCGCATGGCAAGTCTCCGTGGATTCGGCGAGCGGTGGGTGTCAACCCTCCGCTCGCCAAGGGAAAGGATTGGGGTGATATCGGAATTACGAAACAACCCTCAAGGTCAATCCGGCTCGCGGACCTCGACTTCCTCGCCATCCGGGCCGAGCAGGTACGCGATGCGGCCGGCACTCGGAACGGGGGGCGTGAACGGTTCGGGGTGCGACGGATGCAGTTGTGCTCCCAGGGACTTGGCTCGATTCAAGAAGGCGTCGAGGTCAGCGACCTCGAACGCCAAATGCACCGGGCCGGGGATGAAATCGTTCCAGTCGTGCAGTCGCTCGCCGGAACGAGTGCTGAACAGTTCGAGGCGAAGGTCTCCGAGTTTCAGCCACGCCATCTCGCGCCGCTTGAACGGACGCCGCGAGAGCAGTTCGGCACCGAACAGCTCGGTGTAAAACTTCACGGTTTGGTCCAAATTCGCCGTTTGCAACGCGACGTGATGCACGCGGCAGACGCTCGCCTCTCCAGACATTTCTTGAATCCTCGTCTCCAAATATGGCACACGAGTAATCAACACGCGCCGGTCATTCGGGATTGCCGAGCTATGCCAGTGGTTCAACACACCGCTTGAACGCATTGGGAAATCTAGGAAGCCTGAGCTGTCGATTGACTCGTGGCGCACGCGGTGACTTGTCGAAAAACTCGCTCTCTCTCACCATCCGTCATCGTGAAGGGATTGACGGACTCGGCAGCTCGTGTGGCCGAATAGAGTCGTCGCCATCGGGAGGAAGAGCGGGCATGAGAGTTTGGCCGGGAAAGCCGTCGCCGCTGGGAGCGACGTGGGATGGTGCGGGGGTCAATTTTGCTCTGTTCTCGCAGCACGCGAAGAGCGTTGACCTGTGTTTGTTCGACTCCCCCGATGCAAAACAAGAGTCGCACCGCATCGAGTTGCCGGAGCAGACCGATCAAGTCTGGCACGGCTATTTGCCCGACGTGCAGCCGGGCCAGCTTTACGGTTATCGCGTGAGTGGCGACTACAACCCGTCGGCCGGGCATCGATTCAATCCGAGCAAAATTGTGCTCGATCCATATGCGAAGGCGATTGGCCGGGATGTCGTTTGGTCGGACGCGATGTTTGGCTACGTCGTCGGTCACGTTGCTCAGGACTTGTCGCAGGATGAACGCGACAATGCCGAGGGTGCTCCGTTGGGAGTCGTCGTCAACGATGATTTTTCGTGGCGTGGCGATCGGCGGCCCAACACGCCGTGGCACAAGACGGTGATCTACGAGACTCATGTGCGTGGCTTCACGCAGCAGCACCCCGATGTCCCGGATGCTCTGCGTGGCACATATGCCGGACTCGCCACGAAGGGGGCGATCAAGCATCTGCAGAAGCTCGGCGTCACGGCGGTCGAGCTGATGCCGGTGCATCATCACGTCGATGACCGGCATCTGATCGAGAAAGGCCGCACGAATTATTGGGGATACAACACGCTGAACTATTTCTCGCCCGATCTGCGGTATGCCTCGGCGAAAACTCCGCACGAGGCGGTGCGCGAGTTCAAGCAAATGGTCCTCACGCTGCATCGAGCCGGGCTCGAAGTGATTCTGGACGTGGTCTACAACCACACCGGCGAAGGAGATCAGTTCGGCCCGACACTGTCGTTACGCGGCATCGACAATGCCAGTTATTACCGACTGGCCCACGATCGCCGGTACTACGTCGACTTCACTGGCTGCGGCAACACGTTGAACATGGTCTGCCCGCGCGTGCTGCAACTGATCATGGACAGCCTGCGGTACTGGGTGACCGAGATGCACATCGATGGGTTCCGCTTCGATCTTGCGGCCGCACTGGCTCGCGAGCTGCATGAGGTGGACAAGCTCGGCGCGTTCTTCGACATCATTCACCAAGACCCGGTGCTGTCGCAGGTGAAACTGATTGCCGAGCCGTGGGATCTCGGCCCCGGCGGTTATCAGGTCGGCAACTTTCCGGTTGGCTGGACCGAGTGGAACGGAAAGTATCGCGACAACATTCGCCGCTTCTGGTGCGGCGACGGCTCGGCGGTGTCGGAGTTCGGTACACGGCTGACGGGTAGCAGCGACTTATACGGTCACAACGGCCGGAGACCGTATGCCAGCATCAACTTCGTCACTTCACACGACGGATTCAGCCTGCAAGATTTGGTCAGCTACGACCACAAGCACAACGACGCCAACGGCGAAGAGAATCGCGACGGCGAGCAGCACAACATCACTTGGAACTGCGGAGTCGAAGGCCCAACCGACGAACCGAAAATCATCGCCCTGCGCGAACGCCAGAAGCGAAACTTCTTCGTGACGCTGCTGTTGTCTCAGGGCGTGCCGATGATTCGCGGCGGGGACGAACTGAGCCACTCGCAGCAGGGCAACAACAACGCCTACTGCCAAGACAGCGAAGTGAGTTGGCTGAATTGGGTGCTCTCGCCGCTCGAATGGGACTTCTTGGAATTCTGCCGAAAGGTCGTGGCGTTGTGGCAATCGCATCCCGTGTTTCAACGTCGGCACTTCTTCCAAGGCCGAGTGATCCGTGGCGGCGACGTCCGCGACATCACCTGGTTGACGTCCAAAGGTTTGCCGATGACTGATGCCGATTGGCACTCGGAACACGCGCGCTGTTTGGGGATTCTGTTGTCTGGCGATCAGATTGATGAATCTGATGAGCAAGGTCAGCCGGTCACCGATGACACGATGTTAGTCTTGTTCAATTCCTCACCCGGCGACGTTTCGTTCGTGTTGCCCGATGCACCGACGGCGGGAGTTTGGGACGTCGTTCTCGACACCGCGAACACCAAGGTCCGTTCGTCCCACAAAGCGGCCGGAGCCACGTTGAAGCTCACCGCACGGTCGATGATGGTCTTGCAGCTTCGCGAGACGCTGACTCGGCGCGTGCAACAAGCCGTTACTCGCGTGGTGCGGCGGAAGGCAACTGGGCGCTGATTCAAGATCGGCGCCACGTTCGCCAGAACGTGGCACGGTTTGGAAATCGTCTCGCCGGCGCTACCGAATCCCCAGCAGATTACTGAGCTGCGTACTTTGCGAGTTGAACGCTCCGATGCGTGGCTCGACGGAGATCGCGAGGCCAGCGTTGTTCTTGCTGGCGTCGAAGTTCGCGCCGAAGTGGAACAAGAAGTCGGCCCCGACGCGCGTCAGCGTGAACGACTGGCCGCGATTGCGTTTCTCGGCAAGATCGTAGGCCGTGCCGGCGGTGCCGATCCACTTGTCGCTCATCGCGTAGCTGGCCGAGGCTGTCAGAATCTGACTGTCCAAGCCGGAGCCTTTCACTTGTCGGACGCCGGCATAGAGACTGCCACGTGTGCTGCGTTGATTCAGCACGCCGAAGTTCCACAGCTCCATCCCGCCGCTGAAGACATCGACGAGGCCGTTGGCCAACAGTGAAGTGCGTTCGCCGACATGCCAGGCGTATTGGCCTCCAAGCAGCCCGGCTGTTTGGCCGAAGTTGTCGCGGGTTGAGTTCGGGAACAACGACATCTCCAAATCGAGTGTCATCCAGTCCTTCACATGTTGTCGTTCCAACGGGCCGACTTTGGTTTGCCAGCGATTTCTCCAGCCGAGACGGATGACGTGCAGATCATCAACCAGTTCATGCCACGGAGCGGTCACGCTGCTGCCGGCTCCTGAACGAACCGCGAACGAACGCGGATCGAACTGCGGTGGCAACGAGCCTCCGAAGGTGTTCATCAGCAACCGTTGGCGGAATCGTTCCTGAGAGTTGTCGTCGAATTCGTTCCACTGCGGGAGAATCGGATTTCCCAGGCTGTCGTTCAAGCTGCGATTCGATTCGGTGAGCGACCAGTCGAGATCGAAGACCATTTTGTGAGCCAAACCATTGAGGCCGAAGATGCTGCTTTGCACCCAGGGCATGTACTTCGCGAATTGAATGCTGCCGCGCATTCCGACGCTGCCGACGAAGCGGTCGATGCCGTTGCCCGTGAAGCTGTTGCTCCAACCGGCCGCCTCACCCCAGACATACGGGACCAAGTTGAACGGCCCGAAGTTGAGCGGTGCCGACAGCTCGTGCCGCGTCATCGCGAGGCCGCCGTTCATGTCGCCGTAGTAGGGCAGTGGACTGAAAAGATCACCGGCGATGTTCGGCGGGTTCGCTTGATGGAGCTGTGCGTAGCCGGCCATCGAGTGACTTGACCACGACAGCCAGCCTCCCAGCAGCGGCTCGCCGAGGAACGTGACGTCGCCGCGCGGCAGCCATTGAGTGTTGTTCTCGAAGTTGAAGAGCTGCGGCCGGACGAGCAAGCTCCACTGCCAGTTGTCGAGCTGTTGCTGCAACCCGGCGAGTGTTTCGATGTCCTTGCCGGTGTCAAATTCGCTCTCGTAGTACTGCTCCAGAGTGTTGCGATCCGAGAGGTAACCGAATTCCCCACGCAGCAAAAAGCCATCGGGTAGATCCTGCATGTGTCGCCAGGTCAGCCGCCCGCGATTGTCTTCGGGAACATCGAGCCCGCGTCGGTCCAGGCCGAGGTTGTCTTTGCCGGAATCGTAAATGTAGTTCAGGAGTCCCTCGCCGATCGCACGTCCCGGTAAGCCGAAGAGGTCGTTGGCCACATAGTTGCCGCTCAGCCCGGCACTGGGTCCGCGCCGGGAGAAGTAATTGAGATCCAAGTTCAGCTTCGTTCCCGGCGGCTCTTCCGCGCCAATCAGCGAGAACAAATCCCAAGACGTGCGGAGCTGCACGCCGAGCACGCGATCCGAATCGAATTCCACGCGACGGATCGGAATGTTCGGAGCATCGGCGGGACCGGCCACGAACGGCACATATCCAAGCGGCACGTCGTTGGCGAACGGCGTATCGACCAGGAAGGTATTGTTGAGCGAGGTAATGTACGGCACCTCGCGATAAATCGGCGCTCCCGTCGCGGGGTCGAAGCGGCTCGAATCAAATCCTCCGCCGATCCGCGGCAGATCGAGCGGCTGAGCGAAGTACGGTTCGACGAAGATGTCGCTGCTTTGAATGCGATAACCGGGCCGCCCAAATGAACTGCCGGAGGTCCAGGCATTCGACGCGTGAAACTCGCTGCGCGAACTTTGCCGTATTTTTTCCGCACGCACGCGAATCCGCTGCCCACCCAACTCCGGCGGCTTGAAAGACAACTCGGCATCGAGCAGCAATCCTCGCTCTTCCCGAGCGTCATAGTACGCCCGCTCGGCTTTCAGCACGCTGATTCCTTGTCGAACGAGGATGTTGCCTTCGAGATAAACTTGATACTTCGCGTCCTTCGATTGCAGTGCTTCCACGTTGAAATCGCCGGAGGCAGTGGTGTCCGTCCAAATGACGACCTGGTCGGCCGAGAGATCAATGATGTCGAACCGATCGTCCCCTTCGATCACTAAATTCACGCCGCCGGTCAGAATCGTGACTTGTTCCGGAGGCACGGTGTTGTCGGATTTCCTGGTGTCGAGCTGAAAGTTTTTGGAGGTGCGCGGCGAGACGCGAATGCGTCGCATCCCGTCACGAGAGGCGGGGGCACGCAGGCTCGGCAGTGACGGCTCTGGCGAGGGAACGACGAATTGCGTCTGAGTCAGCGCCGAACGCTGCACGGCTCGCCGCCGCGTCATTGCTCGTTGAAACAAAGCCTCCTCGTCAATTTTGTGGCTGGTGGACGAGTAGCGGAACTGCGACGCGACACCTCGCGCGCGGGTGCTCAACTGCACGAAAGCGTTCGGCTGCTGATCCGATTGTCCAATTTGTTCGACGCGCACATCGTCTTCAAGATACAGCGCGAGTTTTTCTGTCCCCGATTGGCTCGTCTGCCAGACGACCATTTGTCGCGAGGTCATCACCGTGCTGGCCTGTTGCAAGCGACAGTGACCTCGCAGGATGAGCACTCGTTGGCCGTCGTCGGTCTTGCCCTCGGTTGCATAGTCGGCCGAGATCAAAATCGGATCGTCGGTGACGACCTCCGCGAGTCCGTTGTCTGCGATCAACTCCGCGCGCAGCAACACACCGAGCACGCACAAACCCAGTGCGCACCACACGGCGAACCATCGCAGGCGGTCAGAGGAACGCTGGCCCGGCACGGGGACTCCCGATGGGCAAAGACAACAAAGGCGGGAACAACTCACGAGAGGAAACAAGACAGGCACACCTGCGGCAAAGTCTGCCGCCGGAAGGGGGCGGGGTTATAGGAGCGGTCGCTGAAATGGGTCCAGAGGGATTGGAACGGGGAAGTCGGAGGGCGGAAGTCAGAATGAATGACACTGAGTTCAGTTCGCCCGTCCGAATCTTTCCGAAGTTGCCCGAACCCCATAACTTCACGCAGTGAAACGCCGCATTCCGAATTCCGCCCTCCGAATTCCGACTTCCTCATGCTCCGCCACCTCCTCGAACTAATCCGCTTCAGCCACACGGTCTTCGCACTGCCGTTTGCGTTGCTGGCCGCGATCCTGGCTTGGCATGGGCGAACGGAGCCGTTCGCTGGTTGGGAACTGGCGGGCATTTTGTTGTGCATGGTCTTCGCTCGCTCGGCGGCGATGGCGTTCAATCGGTTGGTGGATTGGAAGTTTGACGCTGCCAACCCGCGCACGGCGACTCGGCATCTCCCCGCCGGATTGCTCAGTGGCACGACGGTCGTGCTGTTCACGGTCGTTTGCAGCGCGGGGTTCATCGCCTCGACGCTGTTGTTCCTGCCGAACCTCTGGCCGATCCGGCTGGCGGTCCCGGTGCTGTTGTTTCTGTTGGGCTATTCGTACGCGAAGCGGTTCACGAATTGGTGTCACTATTGGCTGTCGGCTGCGTTGATGCTCTCGCCGATCGCAGCCTGGATCGCAATTCGCGGCGAGGTGGCTTGGATTCCGGTGAGCCTCGCGGCGGTCGTGTTCTTCTGGGTCGGCGGCTTCGACATCTTGTACGCCTGCCAAGACGCGGACTTCGACAAGTCGACTCAGCTTCGCAGCATCCCGGCTCGCTGGGGCATTCCGCGAGCGTTGAAGCTCGCCGCGCTGAGCCACCTGTTGACTGCGATCAGCCTGTTCGCGTTTTGGTACGTCGCCGGCCTGGGGACGATTTTCTTGGTCGGCATCGTCGGTGTGACACTGCTGTTGGCCTACGAGCATTGGCTCGTACGTCCCGACGATCTCAGCCGAGTCGGCGTCGCGTTCTTCGATGTCAACGCGGTGATCGGCGTCGGCCTGCTGCTGCTGAGTGTGGCGGATCTTTGGTGGCAAACTGCGTCGATCAATTTCACTTCCCGATGACGGCTGCTTGCGCAGGATTGTTCTTCCATTTGGATTTGGCAGCGAAGTCCGAGATCGACAGCGTCTCTTGTGCCTTGTCGGTTTGAGCGACGTAGAACAATTCGGCTTCGATTCCGGGTTCCGCTTTGAAGTGTCCGTCGGCAGAGACCGCCGCGACTTGGCCCTCCTCGGCGATCAAGTGGCCGACGAGTTCACCCTTGGCGGCATTCCAAAATCGAACCGTGCGATCTTGGCAGCCGGCGCTGACTGTTTGCCCGCTGGGAGTCCACGTCGCCGAGGTCACGGGAGCCATCGCGATCAGCGTGTGGACCGCTTTGTCCGTTTGAACGTCCCACAATTGCAACGAGTGTCCCTGTCGTCCCACGGCGATGAGCGAACCGTTTGGCGACCAAGCCAACGCCGAGATCGTGGAATGCGAGTTAGTTTTGACAGTCGATTTGAGGGACTTGCCGGTGCCGGGATTCCAGAAATTCAATCCCTCGTCCGCGCCGCTGGAACACAGGACTTTGCCGTCGGGTGAGAACGCCGCCGCGAGCACGGGATAGGCGATGTCAATCGTGGCCGTCAGCTTGTTCGATGTCAGATTCCAAATTCGGAGCGTCTTGTCGGAGCTGCCCGAAGCCACCAACTTTGCTGCCGACGGAACCGACAGCAGCGTGACCGGTCCCGTGTGTCCTTTGAATTCCTGGATCAGCGGATCGTTCGGGTCTTTGGCCTCTTTTTTGCCGACGGACTTCTTGGCGGTTTTGGTCTCAGTGGCTTTGGTCTCGGCGGGCGGTGCCGTCGTGCCGGGCGTTTCGGCGGACTTGTCCTCCTCAGACTTCTTTCCCACAGCGGATTTCTTTTCGGGAGCTTTCCAAACTCGAACGGTCTTGTCGTACGACGCAGAGGCCAGCGATTTGCCATCCGGCATCCAGGTCACGGCATGCACCAACGCCGTGTGACCTTTGTAGGTCGCCAACGATGCGCCGGAGGTCGCGTCCCACAGTCGCACCGTCGCATCGGCCGAGCCGGTTGCCAGCGTCTTGCCGTCGCGTGACCATCCGAAGGCGTACACGGGAGCCGTGTGCCCTTCGAGTTTCGCCAGCAACTTTCCCGAAGCAGGATCGCAAACGGAAGGAGTGTTGGTGTAGACGCCGTTGATGAATGGCTTGCCGGGAGACCAAATTGGCGGATAGATGCCGCAGGCATCGAATGTCTGTTTGGGCTTCGCTGCTTCGACGTCCCACACGACCGCTGTTGTGATCGTGGTGGTCGCGAGCAGCTTGCTGTCGGCGGACCACGAGAGGGACGAGGTCGCGCTGCCGGTCAACGTCTTGATCGCTTTGCCGGTTTCCGCCTCCCACAGTTGCACGACACCATTCGACGGCGCTGACGCGAGCATTTTTCCATCGGGCGAGTACGCCACGGACGTCGCGGGGGAATCGATCGTCCGCGCGACCATCTCGGTCTCGAAGTTGTAAATGCGGATGCCCTTTGCGCCGGCCACCGCCACCTCTTTGCCGTCGCGAGAAAACGCCAACGCATGGCTGATGTCACCTTCGGTCAGCAAAAATCTGTTCTGCCTCACGGCCGAGAGTTGCCACAAGCTGACCGGCGTTGACGTGCTGACGAATCCCACGAACTGACCGTCTGGAGACCAATCCAGCGACACGATCCCGACCCCCAACGCGACCTCGCGTTCCTTGTCGTTGTTGATGAACTCGCCGCGCACGACGTCGTACACCAGCATGTGGCCGCTATTGCCTGTCGAAAAAGCGATTTGTCGGCCGTTGGGCGACCACGCGACATACGTGACGACTCCATGCGGGCTGCGGATGGCACGTCGCAGCACGCCCGTCTTGACGTCCCACAGGCCGCAACTTCCGTCGTGTGCGCCGGCCGAGGCCAACGTGTTGCCATCGGGCGACCATGCCAATCGGTAAACGTAGCTGTTGTGTCCCAGCAGACACTTCACGAAATTGCCTGTCTCGACGTCCCACAAGCGGATCGTGCCATCGAGTCCCCCGGTCGCCAGCGTCTTGCCATCAGGACTGATCGAGACGTGATACATCGCTCCGCGATGCCGCCGAGTCTCCAGCGTCCAACTCATCACGCCGTTGATTCGCCCCGGCTTCTGGACCAGAGCACGTCCGCTCAACGGATCCCCTGGCTTGATCTTGATCGGCTCGCCGGGGATCTCGACCGTCTCCGCTGCGACGGCTCGCACCGCCGACAACTCGGACGTGACCAGAATGACGCTGGCCGTCAACAGCATCCGCACCAACCTCGAACATTGATCCAGCACACCTCGTTGGCGAGTCATCACTCACCTCCTGCTGTCATCCAGATTTTGAAATCGAGCGATTGATTGCTGCACGCAGAACGCGGCCCGCAGAATGCGGCTCGGACACGATAATCACTCGCCCGCCATCGCCGACAGTCTCACGCGGTCACTTCGGAAGAGGTCGTGTCATCCCAACCACCAACGCGTCAGCCACGAGGTCGGCAAGTCCGGTTGCAGCAGGCTCGCGTCCCGGCTGACCAGTCTCGCGATGTTTTCCGCCGCGAGAAATCCGCTGCGCACGGCCCCTTCCATCGTGGCCGGCCAGCCGGTCTGAGTCCAATCCCCGGCCAGTTGCAGATTGGCGATCGGCGATTGCTGAGCGGGGCGCAACTCATCCGAGCCAGGCAGTGGCGAGAAGACCGCTTTGTGCTCGACGATCATCCGCGAGTGCCGCAACACGGCCGAGGCCGCGTCTGGCCAAATCGCTTTCAATTCGGACACGACGTCAGCAATGACTTCCACCTGCGAACGCTCCGCCACTTCGCGAGCATTGCTGATCACGACTTGGTAGTAGTTCGTCTGTGCTCTCTCGCCTCTCGACCGATTGAACATCCACTGGCTCAGCCGCCCGACCAGCACCGCGTGCGGCAACTCGGTGATGGGCCGGTCGAACCACAAATGCACGCTGGCGATCGGGGCCGTCTCCAGTTGATTAAGCCGGTTGAATGGAGGTTTGTCTTGCCATTCGTCCGGCAAGAATGAGCGAACGAGGTGCTGAGGAACCGCCAACACGAACTGCTGAGCCGAGAGATGTTCGCCGTTGCGAAGTTCGACGGCGGTAACGCGATCGTTGACCACGACCAGCCGTTCGGCGCCCGACTTCAATCGCACTTCCACCCCGTGTGACGTCAACCATCGAGTCAGTTGGCCGGAGTACAACTCGTCGAGCGGAACGGTCGGCAGCCACACCTCCCAGCCGTGTCGGTTCGCGAGAAACCCATCGACAAACACCTTCTGCGCTGCAGCTACGGAAACGCGATCGAGCGATTCGCTGAGCGCGCTCACCAACACGACCCACCAAAAACGTTCGAGGACATTCAGCGGCTGACGTTGCTTAGCCAACCAGTCGGCGAAGTTTTGTTCCCGCGCGGTCTCCGGTCGCTCACGCGCGAGAGCCTTGAGGCCGCGAGCCAACGCGAGCTTCTCCCGCCACGACAGGTAACTCAGCCGCAGAAACGCCGCCGCCAAATGCAACGGCGCAGGCAAAGGCATCGCGGAGAAGCGGCAGACGCGAGAGCGATTGTTCGCCGAAAGTGTTGGCGGCGCGACAAAAAACAGTTCGCGTTCTCGGAGAAACGAATCCTCGATGCCCGTCACTCGGCAGAAATGTCGAAAGTTCGTGCAGCAACCCATCGCGACATGCTGGCAGTTGTCGATCAACTCGCCGGTTGCCGCATCCTCGAACGAACTGGCTCGTCCGCCGAGTCGAGGCCGTGACTCCAGCAGCGTGACCTTCACACCCGCCTGTGCCAGTGCAACGCTCGTCGCCAGTCCCGCCAAGCCTCCGCCAATCACGATCACGTCGTTCATGCCGAGACTTTAGAAGGCAGAAGGCAGAAGGCAGAAGGCAGAAGGCAGTGAAAAGAAAAAAGCTCCGACTGGTTGTCCAGACGGAGCCTGCATTTTGCTTTCTGCCTTCTTGCCATCATGGCGCGTCTGGGCCAGAGCAGCGGATCAGGTGATCGTGATCGATGTAGATGACTTCGGTCGACTCGTCGTCGTGAGTGAACGGGATCGGCCAGGTCGAGCGGATCGTTTTGTCGTAGTAGACCGTGCATTTGTAGTGGCAATGGTGCAGTCGAGCCGGGCCGACCAGCGGATAGAAGCGGCATTCATCGACACGGTCCACGATTGGCTCGACAACGATGCGGACGTTGTTGCGGAAGGTCTCGGCGACGAAGGCCAAACCACCCTCGGCAGTGTCTGGCAACGCGCGCATGATCTCGTCGGATGACGGCGGATCGAGGCAGAACAACGGAGCATTTTCACCTTCGACCGGATCAAGGATCGGCACTTTCGTGTACCGCTCCTCTTCCCAGTAGGTGTCTTCAATCTGCTGTTGCCAGTAGGCACTCACTGGAATTGGTGGCGTCATTATCCAAAACTTGCAAAAGGTTGTCGCCGTGGCGACGGCACTGGAGAAGACATAACAGCCGCTGCACGCGGTGCTCATCGCTCCGAGGAGAACCAGCAACGCCAATCGTCGAATCAGTTTCATGGGCACACCTTTTCCCGGATGGAATCGGAACGGACGTGTGACTCTCATCGGCGGTTGAACCCTGCCGACTTGGAAGAATTTGTGGATTTTGACGGTCCTGCAATGCGGAGGCGGTCGCAGCGGCAATACCGAGAGGTTCAGAGCTCTTCGTCTGTCCGGCTTTGAAGCTCTTCAAAATGAAAAATCTCCGAACGCCTACACGCTCGGAGATTTGAGAAAAGGAGAATCAGACCGCGTCGAGTTTGCTGGTTACCAGTTCTTCGGGCTGATGAACCACCACCACTTGTCGGTGCGTGACCGGAAGTTGAGGTTCCAGTGGCCGTCGTCCCAATCCAACTGAGCTGATCGCCAGCCGAGCGGGACTTGCGGATACGGATAAAACGGACCGATGTAGGGCCACGCGCTGGCGCTGTACTCTTTCGGGTACGAGACTGCTGCCGAGTTCGGATACTGGGCGTAAGTCGGCCAGGCATGGTTCGGAAGATTGGGTGAGTCGTAGACCTGCCCTGCATTCGACCGAGCCATTGGGATCGGCGGCATTGGCATTCCAGCACCCATCGGGCCACCTTCTTGCTGGAACGCCGCCGGATGAATCGGAGCACGCATCGGGCCTGGACCGTAAGCAGCCTGAGTCGCATATTGCGGCGGACCTGCGGGACGACGAGCCGCTTGTGGCGACACCACCACTTTGTTGTCCACGGTTTCAATCCCGTTCAGGTTTGAGACCACTTGCGTGATCTTCGCACGCTGAGCCGGATTCGCGACAGCGCCGCCAATCAAAGCGTTGCCGTTGTCGAAGCGAACTTCCAGATCGAAGCCGCTCATCCCGGCTTTGCCAAGCGCGGCGGCGATTCGTTCCGCCATCTCTTGATTTGTGGGCGGAACGTCGCTGGAAGTCTGCTGAATTTCTTGTTGAGCCTTCTCCGCTTGCCTCGCCGCAACCAC
>CAMAWN010000061.1 GCA_945861865.1 Candidatus Kuenenia stuttgartensis
ACCATCACTCACTGGCAACATCGGATTCACCAAGCTCGAACCAGCCATGTGAAACAACGTCTCAAAGAACTCGAAGCGGCCCACATTTCACTCGACCAGCTCCCACGTTGTCGCTCCGCATGACAATGAATAGTGCGCAGTAGTATTAGACGAATTCGCGACGCTTCACTCGGTCTTTTCTCGATTTGTGAAGTAGTGTTTACCGTGGAACGCAAAAAACATCGTCCTCGGTTGCAAAGCGAAAATTCTGACAATCACTGGCAATCGTCGATGCGATGCGCGTCCTTTGGTTATCGCACGGTTGGCGCTCAACTCTCCGTCGATGGCTGTATGGATTCCGTAAGGCTCAGCCGGGGAATGTTGCCACTGCTGAGGATTTTTTGGGGATGTGACTCGCGGCCTGGAATGGCCTTTGCCTTGTTATTCAGTGGGTTCTCCTCGCGCGCTGAACTAAGGACGCATTGAATGACGCTGCTCTCTGTCATCGTTCCAACGTTTCGAGAAGCTGAGAACTTGGCAGTGCTGATCCCTCGGCTGCAGCAAGTTTTCACGGATGCGAGCGTTGACGGCGAGGTGATCGTGGTGGATGACAACAGCCCGGATGACACTGTCAACGTCGTTCAGGGGCTGAGCCAAGCCTATCCCGTGCGGTTGATTGTCCGACGGAACGAGCGAGGATTGTCGAGTGCCGTGATCGCCGGAATGCGAGCGGCCAAGGGTGACGTCTTGCTCTGCATGGATGCCGACTTGTCGCATCCGCCGGAGGACGTGCCACGTCTGTTTCGGCTTGTGGCCGCGAACCCCGACGGGCGATTGTTCGACTTCGTGATTGGCAGTCGTTACGTGTCAGGTGGTTCGACGGAATCAGGGTGGGGGCTGGGGCGGTGGTTGAACTCGAAGGTGGCGACGTGGCTAGCGTGGCCATTGGCTTCGGTGCGTGACCCGATGGCGGGCTTTTTTGCCTTGCCACGCGAGGCATTTCTGCGCGCGGCCGAACGCCTGGATCCGATCGGCTACAAAATCGGCCTCGAGTTGCTGGTGAAAACCGAAGCGCGAACCGTCACTGAAGTGCCGATCGAGTTCAAGAACCGGCTGCATGGCGAGAGCAAGCTGACGTTACGCGAGCAGCTCAACTACCTGCGGCATCTCGCGCGGTTGTACCGATTTCGGTTTCCGCGGCTGACGCGGTTCCTGACTTTTGGCCTTGTCGGTAGCAGCGGAGCCGCGGTGGACTTGCTGACGTTCGTGTTGTTGCTGAAATCCGGTTTGTCTCCGTTGCCGGCAGCCGTGCTCGCGATTTGGGTCGCGATGACCAGCAACTTTAAACTGAATCGCCGCTTGACGTTTGCCGATGGCGACCGCAGTTGGGGCCCAGCCTATTTTTCGTTCTGCCTGAGTTGCCTCTTCGGAGCCGGCGTCAACACGTGCGTGCGTGTCGGACTGATGTCCTCTGTGAACTGGTTCAGCGGACACGCGTGGGGAGCAGCAGTGCTTGGAATTTTGTCGGGACTGGTTTTCAACTTCTCGTTGTGCGAGCGGTTTGTGTTCCGCAAGTCACGTGGAGCCCCACTTACTTCGCTGCCACAGGCTTCGAGTTCTGCCGAGGACGAACACGTTGAAAACGCTCCCGACAATGGCGGCAATCTTGCGAAGTGCGCAGGGACGCGGGGCCAGGGCACAAAGAATGTCACGCCGCGTGGCTCGTGGCTGCTTCGTGGTCTGCTGTTGGTCGTAGTGTCGGTGTTCTGGACGAAATCGCTGTCGTCACAAAGCCAAAAGCCGGCACCGGGGCCTGCGGCGAAACCGCTCAGTAATCCACAGTCAGCCGACCTCGCGAAGCCGGTTCCCTCGAACACAGCGACACTCTTGACTCAAAAGTCGGCGAGTGGCTCGTCCGACCGGCCGTTGTCAAAGTATCGCGAGTTTGATTTTTCGGACGTCGATATCGAACAGCGACTGAAGGGCAACGTTCGCTATCTCGCATCGGACGAATTGGAGGGGCGCGGGCCGCAAACGGCCGGGCTGGACAAGGCTGCGGAATTCATTGCGCACGAGTACGAGAAAGTCGGATTAAACACGAATCCGACGGGGCAGGGAGTCTTTTTCGAGTTCCCGTTGCTGGCGCGAGAAGTGGAGCCGACCGTGTCACAGGTGGGGTTGCTGGACTCAAACCGCGTGGTGCATCCACTGATACCCAAACGGGACTGCTCCAGTGTGGTCGTGACGAAGGCGAAGCAACTGTCGGGGGGATTGGTGTTCGCAGGATTTGGCATCTCGGCACCGGAACACGGGTATGACGACTTCGCTGGCCTCGATGTGCAGGACCAGATCCTGATCGTGCTGCGTCAGGAGCCGGTTCACGAAACTTGGCGAAAGCTGGCCACCGAGCAAGGCTTCACCGCGCATGCGTTGCTGCGGACCAAGATTCGGAACGCGATGTCGCACGGTGCGGCGGCGGTGGTGTTGTGCGACGCGGACGCCACAGCCCCGCGAGATTCGAGCGACCACCCACAGGAGCTATTGTCCCATAACCTGACGTCCGAGTTTCCAGACACCAAGATGCCGGTGATTCACGCGCGGCGGGAGGCTTTGGAGACACTTCTGGCGAAGACGGCGAAGTTCGATCTCGGTGCGGCCGAGGCCGAAATTCACAAGACGCTGACACCTCAAAGCAGGCAGCTCATGAACGTGTCGATGTCGATTCGTGTGGATCGGCCGCAAATGTCACGCACCTTGAAGAATGTCATCGCGACGGTCTCTTCTGACAGGCTTCGACGTGATGAGACGATCGTGGTTGGCGCTCACTACGACCATTTGGGACGAGGTGGCTGGGGGTCGCTGGAACCGACCCATCGCAACGAAATTCACAATGGTGCGGATGACAATGCGTCGGGGACCGCCGTGCTGTTGGAAGTGGCTCGGCAACTCGCGGCACGAGAGGCTCTGAACCCCCAAAAACCGTTACCGCGCCGCGTCTGTTTCATCGCGTTCAGTGGAGAAGAACTGGGGTTAATCGGCAGCAATAAATATGTGCATGCTCCGTGGTTTCCGATTGAACACACCGTTGCGATGCTCAATTTGGATATGGTGGGCCGGTTGCGTAAGGATCAACTGACGGTGTATGGCACCGGAACATCGTCCGTCTGGCCGCCGCTCCTACGCCGCTTGGCGGACAACTACGGCTTGAACGTGCTGTCCCGCGAGGGTGGTTACGGGCCTAGCGATCACGCATCATTCCACGAGCGCGGGGTGCCCGTGCTCCATTTTTTCACCGGCTTTCATTCCGACTATCACCGCCCGTCGGACGACCCCGATACGCTGAACTACGTCGGTCTTCGCAAACTGTCCCGCGCGGTTGCCGAAATGGTGGTCTCGCTGGCCGAAATGCCCAAGCGACCGCACTCCTCGGTGCCTCAGAAGGATTTGGCGGAATTCGATCCGTCGATCTCGTTGCACGATGTCGTCGGCTCGTCTCAACCTCCGGTGCGGTTTCAGTTGGGAGTGCAACTGGCTCCGTCAACAACTGGCGGAGTGCTCGTGGAACGCACGATCCCGCAAAGCTTGGCTGATCGCCACGGCTTGCGATCCGGTGATGTGATCCAAACGATCAATGGCGAGGCCGTCGATTCGCCTTCTGCCGCAATCACTCAAATCCAGAAGCACTCCTTACGCGACCCGCTCATCGTGAACCTGACTCGCAATGGCTTGCGAATGAAGATCAACGTGTCCGTCTTGGATTAGCAGATTCTCTTCCCTTGATTGAGGGGGAGGTGTTGTCAAATGTTGTGGATGAGGTCGTGAATCCGGCAGTCCGCTGCGGCGGATTCGCGAGTGCTCGGCCATTCCTTCCAAAGAGCCGCCCAGAAGCCGAACATTACGCCGCCGATCGCCAGCTTTGGCGCCATCGTGAGTCCCCGACGTTTCAAATCGCGGAGCACTTCCAACCACGAGAGTTCGCTCGCGCGAGTCCCGTCCCAGACCGCGACCAATTCTTTCCGGCCCGCCTTCGTGACGCCGATCAGCACCAGCAAACAAACTTTGTCGTCTTCAGTCGGGGCCGACCAACGCCTGAAACGCCTCTTGAAAATCCCCCGCAGTGGCCGCACCTCGACCGGCCCAATCCCCGTCGGGATCGTCCGCTCAGAGAGGTGCCCGTTGCGAACCACCAGCTTCCGGCCTCGCTCGTCGGTCAGGTCCGCTCGCGCGGTCAGCCACTCGTGAACCTCTTGCTCCACCGCCTGAGCCAACAACTCGCGGACCCCCTTCCGCAAAACCTCCGTCAACAAATCCTTCACGAATCCGGATCAAAACACATTGGCGAAGACTTTGAAAATCGAAGTTGTCAGCCAGTCGCTTGTGCGTCGTGCTAGCCTGGAGACCGCACCGCGTACCGTAGCTTTGCGGATGACGAGCGTGGATTCGCTCGCTGTTCCGCAGGCGATGCTCGCACGACATCGTCGGCGATGGACGAATACAGGCCGTCGCGCAGTCCTTGTTTGAACGCGAGTTTCACGCGGCGGTCTTCGCCGGAGTGAAACGTCAGAATCGCGACTCGGCCTCCGGGTTTCAGACAGTACGGCAAGTTGCGTAGCAGCATGTCGAGCGTGCCGAACTCGTCGTTCACGGCAATTCGCAACGCCTGAAACACTCGTCGCACGGCATCGTCGGCGTGCTCGTCGGTGCGTTGTGGCAGGCGCGAGATGAGTGCTTGCACGACGCTGGCGAGCTCTTGTGTGGTCGTCAGTGGTTCGCGCGATTGAGCGAACGTAATCGCTGTTGCGATCTGAGCGGCTCGTGGTTCGTCGGCGTTCTCTTCCAGCAGCGTCGCGAGTTCTGTTCGGTCAATTCTCACGAGCAGCGCCGCCGCCGATTCGCCTCGCGCGGGATTCATCCGCATGTCGAGCGGTCCATCGGCCTTGAACGTGAAGCCTCGCGCGGGATCGTCAATCTGCATCGACGACAGGCCGAGATCGGCCAGCAACACATCGGCTCCGTCCGGTGACTCGGTCGCGATGAGTTGTGCGACTCCGGAAAAATTGCTGCGCCGCACGATCAGCGATTCCGGTGGGAAGCCGAGCACTCGCAGACGAGCTTCCGTTTTCGGCAACTCAATCGGATCGGCATCGACCGCCAGCAATCGACCACCCGGCTGCACGGCAGCCAACAACTCGCGAGCGTGTCCGCCGTATCCCAGCGTGCAATCGACTGCGAACTCCCCCGACTGTGGAGCGAGCACCTGCATGATCTCGCGAACCATGACCGGCCGATGTGTCCCCGCCGGTGTCTTGCCGCTGGACAACACCTTGGCCACATCATCGGCGAAGCGGGCGGGATCATGTTCCTTGTACTTCTCCGCGAATTGCCGAGGATGCGTTCCCCGATATCGTGGCCGTCGTTTGGGTTTATCGGTGGGGTCGGTCATGGTCAGGGCGATAATGAGCCGGAACACGCTAGCGTCCGGTTTGTCGTTGTTCGTATGTCCGAACCGGACGCTAGCGCGTTCCGGCTCATCAAAGTGGGTGACGTCACGCTAAACTACGGCCGTTGACGATTTCTTCCAACCCCTTGAAAGGCAATCAACGATGATTCTTCGACGTTGCGTGTTGTTCGTGATCGTGCTGGCAGGCTGCGGTGCCAACTTGGTTTCGGCGGCCGATCCGATTCGGTTGTGGGCGGGAGCCGCTCCCGGTGCGTTGGGCGAATCGGATCACGACATCCCGACCATCACTCCGTATCTGCCGGCGGCCGACAAGGCGAGTGGGACGTCGATCGTCGTCTGCCCCGGCGGCGGTTACGGAGGACTCGCGGGGCATGAAGGAGAAGGCTACGCGAAGTGGCTCGCCGACAACGGCGTGGCCGCGTTCGTGTTGAAGTACCGACTCGGCTCAAAAGGCTATCGGCATCCGGTCATGCTGGGGGATGTTTCGCGAGCGATTCGTTTGGTGCGTTCACGCGCGGCTGAATGGAAACTCGATCCGCAGCGAGTCGGCGTGATGGGCAGCAGCGCGGGGGGACACCTCGCTTCGACCGCCATCACGCACTTCGACGCCAGAAAAACTGACGCGGCGGATGCGGTCGATCGACAAAGCTCGCGGCCTGACTTTGGAGTGCTCTGCTACGCCGTCATCAGCATGGAAGACGGCGTGACCCACGGCGGCTCGAAGGCCAATCTGCTGGGAAAAGAGCCAGACCCGAAGCTGGTCGAACTGCTCTCGAACGAGAAGCAAGTCACGAAGAACACGCCGCCGTGCTTCGTCTGGAGCACGCAAGAGGACAAGGCCGTGCTCGTCACGAACTCGCTGCGGTTCGTCGCCGCGTTGCAGCAAAACGGAATCGCCTACGACTTCCACGTCTACCCAAAAGGCCCGCACGGCATCGGCCTGAGCGAAGGCAAGAACGGAGTTCCCGCCGGTGACATTCACCCGTGGGGCAAAGACCTGCTGTTCTGGATGCGGCAGAACAATTGGCTGAAGTGAGACTCAGCGAATCATGATCCGGCTGCTGACGAGTGCGTCTCGCTCGTCGGTGACGGTGATGAACCACACGGTTGCTTCCGACGGTGCGGCGTCGGCGGTAATGACATTACCGTCGATTGTGGCGGCGGTCGTTTTCCACGTCCGCTTGTTGATCGCGTCGCCGTCGGTCGTGTAGTGCAACGCGGCCTGCTTCAGCTTGGTCTCGGACTTCACCGCAACTTGCACGCGGCCGTTTTCTGCTTTCGGATCCGCGAGCTTCGGCAACGCTGGGCCACGTCCCAAATGGTGGTCGATGAACAGGCCAATCTCCGTGGGTGCCCATCCCGGCGGATGGCCATGCGGCAAGTTGACGCTGACTCGCAACTGCTTCGTGCCGGGGACGACGTCGAAGCTCTTCAGGTAGCTGTCGAGCGGGTACGCGAAGTCGTTCGTGCCGTTGACGAACAGGATCGGCATCGAGACCGCCGGCAGATATTTGGACGGATCCCAAAGTGTCACCCAGCGCTGGCGTTGTTCCGGCGAAAATTTTTCAAAGCGCGGCAGCCACGCGCTGTTGTCGTGCAAGAAACCGCAGCCGTATACCGGCACCGCCGCTTTGAAGCGATTGTCGAGTCCCGCCACGATGCAGGTCAGATAGCCGCCCCAACTGATGCCGGTCACGCCCGTCCGCTGCGCATCGATTTCGGGAAAGCTGCGGATCAGTGAGTGCCCTCGAATCGCCGCCGCAACGGCGTGATACGACCACTGCTCGGTCGGCGGCTTGTCGATGCTGCCGAACTTCTCGTCGTCCCCTTGATTCGGCCCGCCGTCCGGCAAGCGTGTGCGATTGGCGGGCTGATGAGCATTCTGCCCCTCGATCGGCCGATGCCCGGCCAAGTCCATTGCGATCGCGGCATAACCGCGCTTGGCCCACAGCTCGGCCCATTCGCGAAACGCCGTTCCGCCGCCGCCATGAATCAGCACGACCGCCGGAAATTTTTCTGTCGGCGATTTTTTGTCCGACAGCGTCGCGGGAGAAGCAAAGTACGCGAATACGCGCGTCGCTTGGTCGCCAAACGGCTCACCCGCATAGAACAGCGACCGCACGCTGCTCTTTTGATCCACCCACTCGAAGGCCGGCACCTCGCTGAGTTGCTTCAAGTCCCACGGCGTCGTCTCCGGCAATCGCTCCGACCGGACAATCATGTCGGCAGCGGAGGCCGTTGTTGCCGCCAGGAGAATCAGACTGAAAACAACTGAGACACCGCTTCGCCATCGCATCGTGCGTTTCCCTTTGGTTTTCAGAATTGCCAATCTTGCATCGCTGATCACACGAACTCTACTGGACGGAACGCGCCGCCCAATACCGGTTCGCTGGGGATATTCAGCCACCGGTCGAGTAACGTCGCATACACCGAGCGGAAGTCGGTATGGAATTTTAGGTCACCGTCGTCGAGATCGGTCAGGCTCGGATGAGCGCCGATCACGCCCCCTTTGCACTTCGGCGAGACGACGAACATCTGCGAGGCGGCTCCGTGATCGGTGCCGAGGCTGCCGTTCTCGGCAACGCGACGGCCAAATTCGGAAAACGTCGCGACGAGCACGCGGTCGGCCAGGCCGTGGCCCTTCAGATCGCCCACGAACGCGGTGATCGCCGAGGACAACTCGGTCAGCAACGCCTGATGCGCGTTCGCTTGTTGCGAGTGCGTGTCGAAGCCGTCGAGATTTACAAAGAACATCCGCGTCCCGAGGTCGCCGCTGATGATCTCCGCCACCGTCCGCAGTTTGTGCCCCAGCGCGTTGCCGGGGTACGCCGTCGCCGGCTTGTAGCTGGCCGAGATTTGCTTGAACTTCTCCGCGCTCGACCACGCCGTGCGCGCGGTGCGTCGCAAGAAGTCGAGGTCCGAACCGGCGATCGCATCGCGGCTGGCGATCCGCTCCAACGCTTGCTTGTGCGCCTTCAACGCCGACTCGTTGCCGGGACCAAGTTGCAACTGGTAGCCCTTCACGTCGCGCACCGTCGGCACGTTGATCTTCGACGCGACCAGCGACAGCGGCAACTTGTCGGTTCCAAACGCCAACCCCGGCACCTTGCCGACATGCTGCTCGACGGTCGAGTCGAGCGCTCGGCCGAGCCACCCGCTGCTGACGTCATCCTTCTCCGGCTTGGCCGACTGCCAGATATCCATCGAACGAAAGTGCGACCGATCCGGGTTCGGATAGCCGACCCCTTGCACGACGCTCAGCCAGCCTTCATCGAACAGTTTCTTGAAACCCTCCATCGCCGGATGCAGGCCAAGTTCGCCATTGAGTTTCAACACAGCATCTTTGCCAATGCCGACTCCGGGTCTCGCCTTGTAGTACTCGTCGCGACCGAACGGGACAACGGTGTTCAAGCCGTCGTTGCCGCCCGCCAGTTGCACAAGGACGAGGATGCGTTCATCCGGCTTCGCCTCGGTGGCGGCCGCTGCTCGCGCCAGAAAGCTCGGCGGCGTGGCTCCCAGCGAGACGAGGCTGGCGGCTCCGAACTGCTTCAAGAATTCACGGCGAGTGGTCATGTCAGTTGGTACTCCGGCATCTGCATTACGAATTGGACCAGCGAACGGAGCCGAGCCTCCGCGTCGCCGGTTTGATTTTTGGCGAACTGCTGTAACTCGGCGACGGTCTCCGGGCCGACGTCGCGAGCCAACAGCAACTCCACGAAATAGTTCACAGCGTCGTCGATTCGCAAGCCCGCGAACGACGCGCTGCCGAGCTGATTCGACTTCAGCATCGCGGTCGCGAAGTTGGCTCGCTGAATTAGCGTGGTCGAGCTGATCCACAGTCGGCCGCCGTCCCAACCCTTGACGGTCGGCGGCTCAAAAATGTCCTGGCCGAGTTCCGCCGACAGACGCGCGAGGCTTTGCAAATTTGGCTTGGCTTTCAACTGCCGCACCGCACCAAGCAACAACTCGACCGGCGATTTGATGAGCGACAGCCGCGCCTTGTCACTGAAGAACAGCCGTGACGAAAACAGCTCGCGCAGGATCGGCCGCCACTCGAAATTGTGCTTGCGAATGCGAGCGGCTAGTGCGTCGATGTGCTCCTTCGATGGCGACGGCTCGACAAATTGCCGCAGCAGCTTGAACGCCAGGAAACGCGGGCAGGCGGGATGTTCGAGACACAACTCGACGACATCACCGCCATCGAAGTTGCCGCGCTTCGTGAAGACGACTTTCTCGCCGGTGTCGTGCTGAATTGCGTTGAACCAGAACTCACCGTTGCGGACATGCCAGCCGGTGAAGGCTCGCGCGGCTTCCTGAATGTCGTGCTCAGAATAGTTGCCGACGCCGAGGCTGAAGAGTTCCATGACCTCGCGGGAAAAATTCTCGTTCGGATGCCGCTTGCGGTTCGAGTTGCTGTCGAGCCACACGAGCATCGCCACGTCTTTCGCGATGTCGTGCAGCACGTGCCGAAAGTTGCCGAGTGATTCGCGCCGCAGCAGATCGTTCTGCGAGGTCATCAGCGGCACGGAATCGACCTTGGCGTTCGAGGTCGCGAAATGATTGTGCCACAGCAGTGTCAGCTTCTCGACCAGCGGATTTTCCGAGGCGACCATTCGATGTAGCCACCACGTCTTCAGGTCCGCGATGTTCCCGCTGTCAAACGCGGCCTGTCGGAGCAGCGCATCGGCCTTCCCGAATTCCGCAGTTTCCACCGGCGGAGCTAGCAGCCGATCAAGCGTCTTGTCCAAGCCGTCCTGCGTGGCCTGCTGAATCTCGTCGGCGGAGGCTCCGAAACCGGTCCGCCACAGCAGGTGAGTCGCCGCGCTCCGTGACCACGCGACCTCGGTTCGCAGCATCAATTCGCTGGATTCGTTTGGCATGAATGGGCCTCCGGTTCGGCAAGGGACGGAAGCAGTACCGCAAAGTCAGCGAACGGGTTTCGAGAGGTCGAATCCGCTACGCCGCTCCAGGGGTCAGAAACTTATCGACATCGTTCGAGACAATCACTCCGTAATTCACGGCTCCCAGCCAGCCGGACATGATGATCCCGACGCTGCCGGCGTGAAACAGCCCGGAGATCTGTTGCGGCAATTCTTTGCTGACTTTCAGACCTTCCCACTTCGTGCCGAAGGCGGCTCCGTTCCAGTGCCGTGTGTAATGCTCGAAGGTCCGCGGGGTTGAGGCTTCGTAGTGCTCGACCTTGTCGCGGATGCCGGGGACGTATTGATCGAGACAATCGAGCGTCGTTTCGCAAAGCTCTTTCTTGGCGGCGTCGTACTCCGCTTCGGGGAGGTCCGACCAGTCGCGGAAGTTCGCGTTCGTGGACGAGACCACGACGTGCCGGTCGCAGCCCGGTCGAGTCGACGGGTAATAGAACGAGAACGTGCGGCTGCTGACTTTCTTGCTGAGCATGGCCTCAATGTCGAAGCCCTTGTGCTCGGAATGGAACAACAAGTCGCCGCAGTAGTCGAAGCCGACGCCCGGTTTGAGCGCGATGTAGACCTGGCAACTGCTGTTGTTGAGCCGCACGGCCTTCGCTTCTTCGACGAAGGCGGGATCAAAATGCTGCTCGCCAACAAGCTGCAAGATCGTGGACTTGATGTTCGAGTTCGACACGACACAACGGCAGCCGATCCGCTTGCCGTTGACGACGACGCCGGTGACTCGGCGTTGCTCATCGACTTCGATCTTCTCGACCAGCGAGCGGATGCGAATATCGACGCCGTTCTTCTCCAACTCGTCCTTCATCTGGTTGACGAGCTTGTCGGTTCCACCCTCGAAGGTGAAGACCCCTTTGCTCATGAAGTTGGAAAAGACGATGCCGTAGGAGACGGCCGGGTCTTCCAGAGTGCTGCCATTGGCGTAGGTGATCGGCTCCATCAGCAGCCGGATGACGTCGCTGCGGCCGGGGAAGAACTCGTCGAACAGTTGCCGGGTCGTTTTGGATTCGGCATCGAAGTGATTCATCCCCCGCGCGGTGTCAAAAAACTTTTGGACCGTCTCGCCGGGGACGTTGAACTTCTCGATCAGCAGCTTCGTGAAATCTTCTCGGTTGAACGTCGTGGTTAGCGAGAACTGCGGATTCTCGAACCGAATCCCCTTGAGCTGCACGATGCTGTCGGCGATCTCCTGCGTCCAATACTTCCGGCAGGACTTGATCATGCCGATCGGGAAGCCGTGCAGCGAGATATCAAAAATGTGCCCGCCGGCTCGTTTGAACCAGGTGGCCATGCCGCCGAGCTGGTAATGATGTTCCAGCAGCAGCACGGAGTAGCCGGCACGAGCCAAGATGTTGGCCGAGGTCAGCCCAGCAAGACCGCTCCCAATGACGATGACGTCGTAGTGGTCTCGCGTGTCTTTGAGGAAATCCTTGGCCATCGTTCCGCTCACCGCCCACCTTGGAAACAAACGCAGCCCGGTTGAGCCGGGCTGCATCAGGGGCGGCAGTTTAAGGTTTGTGATCGATGCTGCCAGCGTCGGCTTGGGCGCTGCCAGCGTCCGCCAAGGCTATTGCATCACCGAGCACCAGCAGTATCGGCCGTTGAGAACCATGTAGCCAAAGCCGACGTCGGAACCGCTGAGCATGTTTCCGTGGTGAGCCGGCGACCAAATCCAGCCGTTGGTGGCGGCTTCAGGGGTGGTGACTCCCATGAAAATGTTCTCGCGGTACGGCAGGCCGCTGTGCGAGAGCCAGCCGGTCTCAGCCATCCAGACGGTGTGCTTCTGTGCGGCCAGGCACATCTCCGGGTTCAATTTCGAGGGGGACAAGCCGACTCGTGCCCGCTCTTGATTGTGCAATTCCAGCAGTTTTTGGATGGTGGGATGCTCGACCAACCAATCAAGATTCTTGGAGTTCTTTTCAACTCGCGCGGACATCTCGGCGGATTGAATTCCCGTGGTGACGACTCCTGTGACAGCGAGGGTCAAGGCGACAATCAACGACTTCCGATTCAGATACATGGCGTAACTCTCCCTAGAAACCAGGTAGCTAGCGCAGACTTTAACGGTGACCCACTCCTGCGGAGGGACGAATGGTTGCGGACGCCGACCCTTCGTTCAAGCAACGGGGGCGAAATCGAAAGGGCCAAGATGCGGCTGTCCATCGTGATTCCGACACTGAACGAATCTGCCGTGATTGAGCGAAAAATCTGGCAAGCATTGATGTTACAGCCGATAGAAATTGTCGTCACTGATGGCCAAAGCCAGGACGGAACCGGTGACCTCGCCCGGTCGGCCGGAGCGACGGTCGTGACCAGCGAGCGTGGCCGAGGGCGGCAACTCAACGCTGGAGCGAGAGCGACGACGGGGGACGTGCTCCTGTTTCTTCACGCCGACTGCTGGTTGGAATCTCAGGCCGCCGAGCAAATCGAGGCAGTCCTTCGGGATGAAAAAGTCATCGGCGGAGCGTTCCAGCAGCGGATCGATCATGACCGAAGAGTCTTCCGCTGGCTGGAATGGGGGAACTCGGTCCGCGTTCGTTGGCGGCGGATGCCCTACGGCGACCAGGGGATTTTCGTCCGGCGGTCGGCCTTCGAGGCCATTGGCGGATTTGCCGAGGTCCGTCTGATGGAAGACGTGCTGCTGATGCGGGAATTCCGCCGCCGCGGCTGGCGAATCAAACTCTTGCCCGGCCCGATCCATGTCGATCCGCGGCGCTGGCTGAAGCACGGAGTTGTCCGGCAAACGCTGCGAAACTGGACGTTGCTGGCAGGACTCAAGCTGGGGATTTCACCCGATCGGCTGGCGGAGTTTTACTCGCCGAACTCGGTTGTCCCGGGGAGTTGAGGGCCTAGAATCCCGTCCCGCTCTGGAGCCTTGTCTTGGAAAACATCGTCCCGTTGGAACTGATGGCGGCTGGCGAAGTCGGTCATGTCGTCCAGGTGGACGGGGCACCGGACGTTGTTCACCGGCTGGCCGAGATGGGACTTCGGGAGCAAGTTCGTGTCATGATGGTTCAACCGGGCAGGCCCTGCATCATTGCCGTCGGGGATCATCGACTCAGCCTGCGAACGGACGACGAGGCCGAGATTTTGGTGGCATTAACTGTTATTCCGTGAGGAAACCAGGCGAGCCGGAGGCGTCAGCCCCCGGACTTTTCGATCAAGAGCTTATCCGGGGCTGATGCCCACCGGCTCGCCGAACAATGAGCGGAGTTCCCCGTTGCCTCAGACGCTCGATCAACTGCCCGAAGGCCAAGCCGCCACGATCCTCGATGTCGAAGGGGACGACGCCGTCGCCGTGCGGTTGCTGGAAATGGGGCTGACCGACGGCGAGTTGATCCGATCGCTCGGTGCCGCGCCGCTGGGCGATCCGCTGGAATTTGAAGTCCGAGGTTACCGCCTGTCCCTCCGCATCGTCGAAGCCCGCCGAGTGCTGATCCGTTCGTAATCCCGCCTTCCCCTTTCCGAATTTCGCCTCCCATGCCGCTCACCGTCGCGATTATTGGCAACCCGAACACCGGCAAGAGCACGCTGTTCAACGCGCTGACCGGCTTGCAGGCGCGAGTCGGCAACTTTCCCGGAGTCACGGTCGAGAAAAAGATCGGCCGCATCAAAGGGACGGCCGAGCCAATCGACCTCGTGGATTTGCCGGGGACTTACAGCCTGTCGCCACGATCGCTGGACGAAATGGTTTCAGTCAACGTGTTGCTCGGCCGGCAGACCGACGTCGGCAAGGTCGATGCGGTCGTCTGTATTCTCGATGCCTCGAACCTCGAACGGAATTTTTATCTCGCCTGTCAGGTACTCGATCTGGGTCTACCGACGGTGATCGTGCTCAACATGTTCGACGTAGCCACGACACGCGGAGCGCGGATCGATATTCCCGCACTCTCGCGGAAGCTCAGAGTCCAAGTGGTGGCGACGTCCGCTCACCGCAAGGAGGGCTTGGATGCCCTCAAAGCCGCGATCGCCGCCGCCGTGCCGAACGGTCCTGGCTCTCGACCGCATCCGTTTCCGGAAGCGTTTTATGCCGAGTGCCATCAACTCGCGACGAAACTCGCCGAACTGGGCCGATCGGACGCGCCGAGTTTCCTGGTCGAGCGTGCGTTGCTGGATGTCGGCGGCTATCTCGAAACCGAGTGGCTGGCTGTCAGCGACGCGGCCGAACGCTGGAAGACCATGTTGATCGAGTCTCGTGCTCGGCTGAAAGACGCCGGCTGCCGAGTCCCGGCCGTCGAGGCGAAGGCTCGGTATGCTTGGGCCAAGCAAACGCTGTCCGATGTCGCGACAACTCCCGCGGCACGAGCGACCACGCTCAGTGACCACGTGGACCGAGTGCTGACGCATCGCTTCGCCGGGTTGTTGATCTTCGCGCTGCTGATGGTCGTGGTCTTTCAGGCGATCTTTTCGTGGGCCGAGCCGTTGATGGGGCTGTGCGAATCCGGCCAATCGGCAGTCTCAGGGTTTGTCGCGTCGCTGCTGCCGCCGGGGACGCTGCGCAGTTTGTTGACGGATGGCATCGTCGCGGGCGTCGGCGGTGTGCTGGTCTTTCTGCCGCAGATCGGGATGCTGTTCCTGTTCATCGCGTTGTTGGAAGACTGCGGCTATCTGGCCCGCGCGGCGTTTCTGATGGACAAGGTGATGTCGAAGTTCGGCCTCAACGGAAAATCGTTCGTGCCGCTGATGACGTCACACGCCTGCGCGATTCCGGGCATTATGGCGACTCGCGTCATCGAGGATCGACGTGCCCGGCTGGCGACGATTCTGGTCGCGCCGCTGATGAGCTGCTCAGCGCGGTTGCCGGTCTACACGTTGTTCATCAAGCTGTTCGTGTCGGACGCGCCGCTGCTGGGACTGCGTGGTGCTCGGCAAGGGCTGACGCTGTTCGCGATGTACGCGCTGGGGATTGTGGCTGCTGCACTCGTCGCGTGGGTGTTGCGGAAGACGATCTTTCATGGCGAGACTCCGCCGTTCGTGATGGAACTGCCCGCCTACAAATGGCCGTCGCCATGGATCGTGGCCAGCCGCGTCTGGGACCGAATGATGGCATTTGTGACTCGTGCGGGAACGCTGATCTTCGCGGCCGCAATTGTTGTCTGGGCAGGAAGTTTCTTTCCGGGAGATCACTCGCAGGAGTTCAAGCAGCAACGATTCGTCGAACAGACGGAAGCCACGAAATCTAATCCGCTGAAGCATCGCGCGATGCTCGAAGAGTCGCTCGGCAAGCTCAACGAGCGGATGGCGACGCTCACGTCGGCGACCGACGCGGAACGGGCCGAGTGGCCGCAGAAACTCTCCACCACGGAAGGGGGATTGGCCGAGCTCAATGTGGAACTGAAGCCACTCGACGACGCTCGCGCGGACGTGAATCACTTGCGAGCCTCGCTGGTTGAGCAGAGTTTCCTCGGACGGCTCGGCCATTTGATTGAGCCGGTCGTCAAACCGCTCGGCTGGGATTGGAAGATCGGCGTCGGGACGTTGCTATCCTTCCCTGCTCGTGAGCTGGTCGTGACGAATTTGGGGATCATCTACGGACTCGGTCAGGACGTGGATGAGAGCAATCAGCAATTGTGGTCAGCCATCCGAGAGGCGAAGTGGCCCGACGGACGGCTGGTCTATGGCGTACCGGTGGCCTTGTCGATCATGGTGTTTTTCTCGCTGTGTGCTCAGTGTGCCGCGACGCTGATGACCATTCGCCGCGAAACCAACTCTTGGCGCTGGCCAATTGTGACGTTCAGCTACATGACCTTGTTGGCGTACTTCGCCGCGTTGGTGACGTACCAAGTCTCCATCCGGTTGGTCTGACGTGGGGCAGATTTTCAACCTGCCCGTTCCACTCCGACGAACTCGAAAGCCGGGCAAGTTAAAAACTTGCCCCACGACTGCCATGCCCAACTTCGACACACAAACGCTGGTGGCTCTTGTCTGCGTGGCCGTCGCGCTGGCGGTGTTGTGTCGTCGCACGCTGTTGTGGTGGCGAGGTCAATCCGCCGGCTGTGGTGGAGGCGGCTGTCACGGCTGCGGCGGAACCGAGCCGGCACCCCGACTCAAGGTGCCACTGACGGTTATCGAAATCGAACCTACAAAAAGTCCAACTGATGACTGATTCCTTTCCGGCGGCTGACATGACAGACATCGTCCAGCGTTGCGACGAGGTGCTGGCTCATGCCTGGATGGTGCGGACCTTCATCAAGCATGGTGAAGAGATCGACGACTACCCGGAGTTGATGGGCATCGTGCGCTCCGTGTTCGACATCTCACGAGCGTTGGAGACTCGGCAGTCCGATCCCGTCGGCTATGTGCGGATGCTGAATAAAAAAGTCGGCAAGCTCCGCAAGGCGGCCGAGCAGTTCGCGGTCGATGCCTTGAAGGCGTCGACGCACACCAACTTTCAGCAAGCCGTGAAGTCGATGAATGTCTGCGTGCGCGAACTGCAATCGCTGTCGGCTCGTGGGCAGGAACTGCTGGCCGCGTTGCCGCCGACGGCCATCGCGAGTCCGGAAGCTGACGACGACGAGTGACGGGGTCGGGACTACTCTTTCTTCGCGGCGAGATGCTTGTCGAACCAATCGGCGAACAGGTTCACGTCTTGGCCGAGCGTGGGCCAGCCGTGGTCGGCACCGGGGCGCAGGACGAGTTCGCACGGGATTTTGTGTTTCTTGAGCTTGTCGATGAAGATGTTCGCCTGCTGAATCGGGACGATCTTGTCCTTGTCGCCGTGAATAATGAGCATCGGCGGATCGTCGGTCGAGACGTGCGTGATCGGCGAGATTTCAATGCCGATCTTTTTCAGTTTTTCGTCGTTGGTAATCCGCTCGAAGCGTTTGGTCTTCGCGTCGGTTTCGACGAAATCAAACGGAGCCGGCAGCCACGCGAGTGGGCCGGTGCCGAGTGCGACGACGCCCGGCTCGCCCCAATTGAGGAAGTCGGTCGGTGGAAAGAAACAGGCGACCGCTTGCACGCGGCTGGATTGCCGATCAATCGGGTCTTTGGCGTCTTTGTTCTCTGGCTGGCCACTGGTGCCCATCATCAACGAGAGATGTCCGCCTGCCGAAGCACCGACGATGCCGATGCGATTCGGGTCGATCTGAAACTCGTCCGCCTTGCTGCGAATGAACCGGATCGAGCGGTGCATGTCGCTGATCGCTTCGGGGATCGTGAATCGTGGCTGGCTGCCATGCACGACGGCGAAGACGGTGTAGCCCTTGTTGATGAACGGAGTGACGAATCCCTGATTGATCGCCTCGTGAGCCGAGAACCAGCCGCCACTCACCGTGAAGATCACGGCGGCTCGGTTGGATTTTTCTTTGGGCGTGAAAACATCCAGCGTCAGCGCGGTACCGAACTTGCGACCGTAGATGACATCTTCACGGCGAGTGAATGGCTCGTCGGCGGAGACGAAGTTTGTGGAGACGAAACAGAGCAGTAGGGCAAGCAATACGCGGCGAGTCATGGTGGCAACTCCAAGGTTTTGAAAAATGGTTTTGCAGCCATCGGCCGGAAGCGGACCGCCGGTCGCTGACAGCCGTTATACCGTTCTTTGAGCGGACTCACCCGCCGCTCGGCGTTGCAGCTTCACGAAGGTTAGAAACGTGCGCGGCATCTCGGACACGAAACGCAAATCTTCTCCGGAAACTGGATGTTGAAAGCCGAGGATGTGCGCGTGCAGCGCGAGCCGCGTGTGCGGCCAGTCGGGATGTTTCGAGAGATTCGGCCGATAGCGGCGGTCGCCGATGATCGGGTGATCGGCTTCGGCGAGATGCACTCGGATTTGATTGCGACGGCCGGTGTCGAGCTTCACGCGGACGAGCGTCGTGTCGGCGAGCCGTTCATCGACGGCGAAGTGTGTGATGGCGTGCTCGCCGCCGTCGGGGTTCTCGACCGAGTACCGACTGAGTCGTTTGCTGGTCGCGAGATAACTTTCGTACTGCCCGGCCTCTTCGCGCATCAGGCCAGCGACGAGCGCAAGGTACACGCGGTCGGGAGCACGCAGGCGAAGCTGATCCTGCAACGCTCCGGCGATGTTGGATTGTTTGGCGAAGACCAGCAGGCCGGAGGTTTCGCGGTCAAGACGATGCACGACAAGCGCACGGTTCTGGCCGCCAAGATAACGCGAGACCTCATCGACGAGCGTTCGCGACTCTTGGTTTTCGGTCGGGACCGTCAGGATGCCGGCTTGTTTGTCGACGACGATCAAGTAGTCGTCCTCGAAGACGACGCTGAAGGACTTGCACTGGAACTTGCCCTGAGGCGATTTGGTCTGAAACTTGCCGAGCCAGGTCTCGCGGTACTTCCGCTGCGGGTCGAAGTTGACATCGACAACGTCTCCTTCTTTGACAGCCGTACTTGGTTCAGTGACTGGCTGGCCGTTGATGCTGAGGCAGCCGTTCATGCACATGCCGCGCAGTTGCGAGCGTGACCGGCCGGTGATGGCCTTCACGATCAGATCGACTCGGCCAGCTTCATCGGCGGTGACGGTGTGGGTTTTGTGTTCGAGTGGCATAGGAAGGAAATCTCAAATCTCAAATTCAAGTCATCCGCATCCAGGCGGCTTTGAGGTAGTCGGATTCGGGATAGTTGGCGGAGACCGGATGGTCGGGAGACGCACCGGTGCGGAAAAGGATTTGCATGTCGCGCGGGCCACGACGTTGGAAGCCGTTGTCGTCGGCGGGTCCGAATGCTTCTCCGGCTTGTCGTGACGCTGAATACAGCAGACGCAAGAAGTCCGCGTCTTGCAGGAGGCCGGAACAACTGCAGCTCAGCAACAAGCCATCGGGTTTGACCAGTTGCATCGCCAGCCGGTTGAGATCGAAGTGGCGGCGCGTCCCTTCGTCGAGTTCGGCTCGATTGCGGATCAGCTTGGGAGGATCGAGCACCACGACATCGAACTGGCGGTTGTTGCGGATCATGTCGCGCATGTACGGGAAGACGTCGGCTTGGACGAAGTTGGCTTTGACGGCGTTGAGCTGCGCGTTGCCGCGCGCGATCTTCAGCGGTTGTTCGTCGAGATCGACGCCGGTCACTTCGGCCGCGTTGCCGAGTCGCTTCGCGGTGATCGAGAACCCGCCGGTGTAGCAGCACAGATCGAGCACGCTCTTGCCGGCGGTGAAGTCGGCGAGGCGACGGCGATTGTCTCGTTGATCACAGAAGAAGCCGGTCTTGTGTCCGCCCTGGAACTCGACACGGAACTTTGTGCCGAACTCCTGCACGACGACGGAACGAGGCAAGTCGGGCGAACTCACCGGCTCAGCGGTGAAACCTTCTTGGGCTTCGGTGTACGGCCCCGGCCGCAGCAACCAATGCTTCGCGCCGACGATGCGTGAGAGCCGTTCGAGAATCGCTTGCCCGCGCTGGAACAAGCCGAGTCCGAACGCTTCGGCCGAGAGCGTGTCGCCGTAGCGGTCGATGACGATGCCAGAGATGCAGTCACCTTCGGAGTGGATCACTCGATAGGTGTCGGTGGAGTCATCGAGTTTGAGGATGTCGCGTCGCAAGCGCACCGCACGGTTGAGCAATCCGTCCCAGAACGTCTCATCCGGCGGAGTCGCTCCGGCGCGGAGCACTCGGACGGAGACTTCCGACTTTGGATTGAAGTAGCCGAAACCGAGCGTCTCGTTGTCCGGCCCGACGAGGGCGATCAAGTCGCCACCGCGAGCCGGTGGATCGGGCTGATCTTGCAGCCGCTTCCGAAAGATCAGCGGGCTGGCACCGAGCGTGTTGATCGGCACTGCCGACTCGATTCCGTCGGGCGCGTCGAGCGGACGCTGACCGGTCGGCGAGGGGGACGTTCGGGGCCTGGAACGAAAAGGGGTACGCATCGCGACGATCTTAACGGGCGAGCCAAACTCCGGCGACAAACTCGCGGACTTGAAGAGATTTTAGCCTCGGACGACCGACTTTCCTCGCGTGCGCTCTTCGGAGTCGCCGCCGCGCAGATGCAGGGCAATAAGTGATGCGACCGCACGATGCACTTTACGTCTTCGCAAAATCATCCGAAGCGTCAACGCGGGCGAACGCCCCAAGACGCTTCGAATCTGCGGTCGCTTTGAACCCTCGCCCTCGCTGACGCTTCGGGTTAGTGTGTTGGCCACGGAGGGTTCCCGAATGAGCCACGGGTCAAAGCGTCCTCGCAGACACCTGCGAACAATCTGCCTGAGTGCCAGCTTGGTCATCAGCGTGGCGGCCTTATCGGCCGACGATGCCGAGCCAGTTTCACGGCACTGGGCTTTTCAAACATTGCAGCGATCGGCCATTCCGGCGGTGAAGGATGCGTCACGCGTTCGCTCGCCGATCGACGGCTTCGTGCTGGCGAAACTTGAAGAGCGAGGATTGTCGCTCGGACGCGCCGCGGACAAGCCGACGCTGATTCGCCGAGTCGCGGTCGATCTCACCGGGCTTCCACCGACGCCCGGTGACATCGCTGACTTTATCGCGGATGATTCCTCCGACGGCTACGAACGGATGGTCGAGCGTTATCTCGCGTCGCCGCATTACGGTGAACGCTGGGGTAAATGGTGGCTGGATGTCGCCGGGTACGCGGACTCGAATGGCTACTTCAATGCCGATTCGGATCGGCCGCTGGCGTATCGTTATCGCGACTATGTGATTCGCTCGATGAACGCAGACAAGCCGTTCGACCAGTTCATCCGCGAACAAATCGCCGGCGACGAACTCAGCGGCTTCGATCCCAAACGGCACGAACGGCATGCGACGCCGGAGATGATCGACCTGCTGGAAGCGACGCACTTTCTCCGCAACAGCCCGGACGGTTCGGGGGAGAGCGACGGCAATCCCGAAGAGGTCATGATCGACCGCTACTTCGCGCTCGAAGGTGCTCAACAGATTCTCGGATCGTCGTTGTTGGGCCTGACGATCCAGTGTTCGAAGTGCCACGACCACAAGTTCGAGCCGATCACGCAGCGCGAGTTCTATCAACTGCAAGCGTACCTGCATCCGATCTTCAACATGCAGAAGTGGCTCAAGCCGAACGATCGTTTCACGCACGCCGCGCTCCCCGGTGAAGTCGAAGCCTGGGAAGTTCAGCAGCGCGAAGCGGAAACTCGCGTCGCCGCGCTGCGAACGGAATTCACTCGTTGGCTTCGAGAACATCGCCCAGTCGCCGGTGTCTTGTTCTCCGACGACTTCGACGGCGCGGAAGAGACCTTCCTCGCGAATTGGTCGAACACCGCTCCGGGCGATGACGCTCCGGGGGGCACGGGAGTCGTGAAGCTCGTCGTAGCACAGGCGTCCTCGCCTGTGTCGACAACACCTGCCGCCGTCCGCGCGAACGGTACACTGCGGATCATCGAAGGGGGACCGTCCGGCGACAAATGGATTTCGACGAAACGAGCCTTCGATTGGACGCCGGACAAACCAGGTGAGTGGATTCAGGCAACCTTCGATTTGCTCGACAACAAAGTCAGCGCCGACGACAAGATCGCCGAGCGGATCGCGTTCTTTCTCGCGTTGCACGACTTCGACGACAACAGTTCGACCGCCGGCGGCAACATTTTGATCGACGGCAATCCGGCAGGCGGAGCGGCCGTGCATCTCGATTATCCCGGAACCGATCAGTCGCATCGCGGCGTGATTGGGAAAAGCGGCTACGCTCCGGGACGCAACTTCGGTGTGCGGGTCACGAATCTCGACGGCAAGAAATTCAAACTCGAACAACTCGCCGATTGGTTGCCGGAGGAGCGGACGTTGGAGTTGACCGCCGCCGACTTGCCAGACGGTGGCTTCGGCTTCGAGTTCTGCTGCAACCGCAGCTTCATTGTCGACAACGTCACCGTCGAGTCCTCGACCGGCCACACGCAGGATGAGGCGGCTCAAGCCGCGCTGAAAACGTTTCGCACCGAATACGAATCGCGACGCAAAACGCTGGCCGATGCGGTTGCCGAAGTTCAGAAGCGTCAGACGGCACGCCCCGGAAAAATCGCTTGGGCGAGCGACGTCGCACCCGAACCGCCGAACGTGCCGATCCTATTGCGAGGCAACGTGACAACTCCGGGAGAAATCGTGCAGCCTGCTCCGCTGCGCGCGATCGCTTCGACGTCCGCACCTCCCGCCCGAAGTCGCACCGCTCTGGCCGACTGGCTGACGCGAAGTGATTCGCCCGCCTCGGCGCTGATGGCTCGCGTGCAGGTGAATCGGATTTGGGAGCATCATTTCGGCCGAGGACTGGTGTCAACGCTCGACAATCTCGGAGTCAGCGGCGCGGCTCCGTCGCATCCGAAACTTCTCGAATGGCTCGCTGCCGAATTCGTCCACCCGGATGCCGAAAGCCGAGAGCCGATGACCGTTATCCCAACCTCCGCCTGGTCTCTCAAACGCCTGCATCGCGAGATCCTGCACTCGGCCACCTACCGGCAATCGAGCCAACTCAACGAGACCGCGTTCGCGGTCGATCCCGACAATCGACTGCTGTGGCGTCAGCCCGTACGACGATTGGATGCGGAAGCGATTCGGGACGGAATGTTGTTTGTCAGCGGCTCGCTTGATCGACGTTTCGGCGGGCCGTACATCCCGACGCAACGCAGCAGTGCGGCCGAGGTCGTCGTCAACGATTCGCATCCCGAAGCTCATCGGCGATCGGTCTACTTGCAGCAGCGACGCACGCAAACGCTCAGCCTGTTGAATCTGTTCGATGCTCCGGCCGTGACGTTCAACTGCGTGCAGCGACCGACGACCACGATGCCGCTGCAATCGCTCAGCCAGTTGAACTCCGAGTTCGCGCTGACTCGCGCGGCCGACTTCGCTCGGCGATTGGATCGCGAAGCTCCGCCCGATCCGCGTTACCGCGCGCGACTGGCGTTTGAACTGGCGACCGGACATGCGGCTTCGGATGTCGAGCTGCGCGCGTCGCTGTCATTTGTCGAGGAACAAACTCACGCGTACGAACCGGCCGCTGACGCTTCGCCGCGAGCGTGGATCGACTTCTGCCAGATGTTGCTGTCGTCGAATGGTTTTCTGTACGTGGAATGAGGGACCGTATCGAGGCGGCGCGACGCTTAACGCCGTGGCGGAGATCGCTCAATCGTCGCTGGACAAGTTGGGCGATCGCTCGGAGTTCGTTGACCGCGTCCGCTCGGCGAAGGCATTGTCAAAGTAAGTCGAGTCCCGTGACTCGAACGTTCCGGTCACGGAATGACCGGTCTACTTGACTGACTTCGTGGCCGGGTTCTCTTTCAGCGTTTCCTTGAGCGTCGTGATCAGCACGAACGGTTTGCCGGCGTCGTCGGCGACGATGCGGCGGCCCAGCTTGTGCGGAAACGTGACTTGCCGGAGCAGCAGGCCCCAGGTCGTTTTGCGGTTCGGCACGGTGACTTTGAGTTCGCTCAGGTCGATCTCTTCCCGCTCGATCGTGTGGTGATCGATGAGGAGCGGAACTTCCGAGGCTTGCGATGCGGCGGTCAGGACATCGGTCAGCGGCACATCGTCGAGCGCGACCGGAACCGTTTTGAAGAGCGCGGGGACGAGCTGCCCTTGCGGCTTGTCCGGGTCCAGCGGCCAGCCGACCGGCCAGGCATCTTGACCCGCTTCGCGCGGCGAGATGGCGAGTTCGATTTTTCCGTCCGGCGTGCGGAGCGGTTTAAAACTGAGGCCGAACTCACCCAGCGTCGCGGCCAGCGTGGTGCCGACGCTCAAACCGCGAGCGTCCGTTCGCAGTTTCTTCTCGGAGTCCAACGTGCGAGCGGATCGTTGTGCTTCAGGGGTCATTCGCAGCGGATGCTTCTCCGGCAACGGCAACTTGGCGAGCGCGGCTTCCAGCGATAGCCCTGCGGTATCGATATTGACGGGCACACTCAGCTCTCGCAGCACGCCGCTGAATTGTTTGTCGTCGAGTCCGAAGAGCGGCTTGCCTTGCGGTGCTCCTTGGGATCCGTAGGTTTTGAGTTCGCGAATCCATTCGGCCAGCTTGTCGGCTTCGGCGAGTGTGAACGCACGGTCGTGGCAGATGATTTTTCCGTTGCGATCAAGCACCGCGACAACGGTGACTCGGCGTAGCTGGCCGAGTTTTTGTTCCTTCACTTCCGCCTTGTCGCCGGCGACCGCCTGCCGCGTTTGAAACTGGATGCCGAGCTTCTGCAACCGCTGACCCCAGGCCTGAGCGTGCTCGCTGGACGCCGTCGCGGTGGCGATCAATTCAAGCGAGACCTCGGTTTCGGAAGTCTTGACGAATCCATCATCCGGCAACCGCGCGGTTTTGATCGTCTTGCGTGGCGATTGTGCAGGCGACTGCGCGCCGATCAGGTTCCCGACAGACACGGCCGAAACGGCCAACCAAGTTCGGCGAGTGAATCGCATTTTTGCAGTCCTCTCAAAGTCAACCGTACCGCGACCGTGAGGGAGCAGCCAGTGCCGGCTGATGGTCGGGCCATTCCTTCACGGTCGCGGTACGGCTCATTTTTAAAAATAGCCGACGGCACGCCGTCTCGCCCCCACGCGACGACGTGCCGTTCGGCATTCGGCCCCCCGCCTCATGTTTACGGGAAGAGAGTGTTGAACGTGTCGAAGGTGAAGGTGCCTGGTGCCACCGTGCCCCAACCGTACGGCTGCTCGCCGAAGATCGAGTTGAGGAAAATAACGCCACTCGCATCAAACGGTGACGTGTAGGGTGCGTTGTCTGTGAAGAAGGTATCGCCGGCATTGAACCCGGAGACGTCGAAGTCGCTCTCGATGCGGAACGTGCTGGCTCCCATCCCGTCATAGGCAAAGAAGCCGAAATCGGGACTCGTGATCGGACTGGGCGATAAGCCGTCGCGGAGTGCCACACGCTGAATGTTGCGGCGGCGGACGTCGCCACCGTTCTGTTGGAACGGACCAGCCGGGGTCGCGTTGTTGAGGCGTGACTTAAATGTGCCTTCCGCGTTGTTGTAGAAGCCTCCCAACCGGGTCGCGTCGATCGAGTTGCCAGTGTTGCCGGTAAAGGCCAAGTTCAAGCGAGCCAGCGGATCACGACGGAAGCCTGGATTGACGGTGAACACCGTGGCGCTCCAGGTGCCCGCGCTGTTCGGCGGAGCGGGAGTGGCGGTGAACGACTGGAAGAGCACGTCGTCGCCGAGGTTGCCTTGGAACATATTGTTGACCACGCGAGCGTTCACGCGGCCATTGCCCTGGAACATACTGTCGCCACCGTTGGAGCCGACGCCGTTGCCAGCGAAGTCCCCTTGGCCTGAGCCGAAGGGATCGCCGGTCGTCTCGCCGTCGAAGACATCGTTGAGGGCACCGTTCTCAGATCCGACCAGCAGCACAAAGCCGGCTCCTGGCGGCACGACACCGAGCAGTGTGCTGGCCAGATTGTTGTTGCCCGTGATGCGGTTCAGATCGACGTCCAAGACCATGTTGGCCGCGATGTCAAACGGATTGCTGCCACTGGACAGCGTGAATGCATCGAGTGCGTTGACCTGAGCCTGTGTGGTCGAAGGTGTGTTCACCACATAGATGCCTTCCAGGCCATTGTTCGAGACCACGTTGCCTCCGGACGCCGTTCCGTCGCCCAGCCGGAAGTTCACGTAAGCGTCACCGCTGTTGAGCACGTCGATACCTCGGCCGCTGTTCGAGTCGAACGTGTTGCCCAACGCCGTAATGGTGGTGGCTGTGAAGACCGCGAAGTTGGCTCGTGACAGAACTTCCAAGCCGTCGCCCGTGTTGTTCTGAATGACGTTGTTGGTCATCCGCAGTCGCAGTTCGCCGATGCTGCCAGAGTTGTTGATGTCGATGCCAGCCAGACCATTGGCTTCGGCCACACCGACACCGTTGCGGGCGATCAAGTTGTTGTTGATTTCCAGATCGCCTGGAGCGTTGACCTCAATGCCATCCTGGCCGTTGTCGGTGATGATGTTCCCCAAGCTGCGGCCGTCGGACAGATTGAATCCGTTCAAGCCGATGATGAGCGGCATCGCCGGAGCGCCGGTGAGCGGGTTGGCAGAAATTCCGGAGATCGTGGAAACTTCGATGCCATGCAGCGTATTGCGGCGGATCGTGTTCAACGTCCAAACGCCGAGCTGGGCCTCTTCGTCAGCGGCCGTGACTTCGAAGCTGGTCATCAGGATGCCGTTGGCACCGTTGTTCTCGATCAGGTTGTCGGTGATCGTCGTATTCAGCAGGGCGTCCGCTTCGGTCCGCAGATTGACGCCGTTGAAGGTATTGTCGCTGATCGTGTTTCCTTGAATCGTGAACTCCAATTGATCCTGAATACCACCGAAGGCGTGGAGATAAATTCCGTCGAACGTGTTGTTGCGAATCTGATTGTTCGAGATCGCGACGTTGTCGATGATGCCGTCGTCGGTGCGGACGAACGTGATGCCGTTGATCACGTTGGTGCTGGTCGCGACCGCATTGCCGGTGGGGACGTTGCTGGAGATGGTGTTGCCATCAATCGTCATGCCGTTGAGGATCGTACGTTCGCCGATTTGCACCAGAATGCCGCCGCCGGCATTGCCCAGTGTTGTATTGGTGTCGTCGCCGATGATGTTGTTGACGATGGTCGAGTTGTTCAAAATCGCAGTGGCCGGAGTCAGCGTGCCTTGGCTGCGGGCCGCGACAAAAATGCCTTGGCCGGAGTACAGCGTGGCCGCGTTGGTGTCGTCAGCCGTACCGGTGATCAGGTTGTTCTCGATGCGGAACGTGCCGACGGCCGTGTTCTGAGCCAGAATGGCGATGCCGGCTCCGCGATTGCTTTGGATCACGTTGCGGTCGGTGGCGTTCGGGCCGCCGATGTTGACGTTGAAGGTGCCGTTGGTCGCGGTCAAGCTGAAGCCGACGCCGGCGTTCGGATTGTTGGTCGGATCGCCGATCAGGCTGTTGCCGAGGAACGTGCCGGTCGTGACGCTGTCGGTGACATCGATCACGATGCTGCCGTTGCCCGCGAGGACTCGATTGACCGACAAGCCAGACACCGTGCCCAAATTGAACGTGCCGTTCGTTCCGGTCACGAACAAGCCGTTGCCGACGGGATTGTTGAGCAGATTGTTTCGCATTCCGAGATCGAGGAATCCGTTGCCATTCACGTCTTCGCCGGCATCGAGAGTGCCGTTGCCGTTGACGTCTTCCGAATTCGGAATGTCGATCGTGCCGCCGTTCAGTGCGGCCAGCACGATACCGTTGCCGCCCGCGTCGTTGAGCGTATTGCCGCTGAACTGGTTGAGCGTGATGACTCCCGTATTCGCGTTCGCGACGAAACCGTCATTCACGCTGTTGTTCATCGTGTTGTTGGTGACTCGCGTCGTGATCGTACCGTTGTTGAGCGTGTTCAAAATGGCGCTCGTCGAATTTCCATCGAGCGTGTTGCTGTCGATCTGTGACAGATTGATCGCGCCGCTGTCGGCCGTCACGGAGATGCCGGGGCCGATGTTGTTCGACATCGTGTTGTTCAAAATCGAGCCGTTGATTTGCGCGGAGTTTGCCGCGAAGGTTCGCAACCGGATGCCTCCGGCTCCCAAATCCAACACGCCGTTTTGATTCACGTCTTCGCTCGGATCGAGCCGGTTGTTGCCGTTCAGATCTTCGGTGCCGGCCCCGGAGCCGTTGTTCTGAATCGTGTTGCCGCGGAGTACCAGGCCGTTGATTTGGCCGTCTTCGGTGGCGCTCGCCACGAAGCCCGCTCCACCGTTGAACTGAATGTTGTTGTTGACGAAAGTCGGATTCGTGAGCACGGCCGCTTGCGAGACTCGCAATTCGACGCCCGGTCCACTGCCGGAGTTGTTGCCGTTGGCCGACGCGACAAACTCGGAATCCGTGAGGCTGCCCGCGACCGCCTGCATCGTTCCCGTGAGCACTTGCCCGCTGGAGAACGTCGCCGTGATCTGCGAACCAATGAAGTTGTTGCCAGCCAGCGCGACTGGCGCGCCTCCCGCGCCGCTGGTGCCGATGTTGAAGTCGAACTGGCCTGGCAGATCTTCACCCGGATCGAGCACTCTGTTGGCGTTTGTATCTTCACCGACGTCCAGAACTCCGTTGAGCGACTGGAAGGTGGCGAACTGCAAGTTCAAGGCAGTCGCTTGATCGGTCACTTGGAAGGGATTCGTCGTGCCGTTGACGGTGGTTAAGCCGGTCGAGGTCTCAGTGGCATTGGCTGGGGTAAACAGTGTCGAGTTCACCCCAGTGGTGTTGAACTCCAACGCCGCCGGTGCGAGATTCCACACGAGTCCGGCGACATTGTTCCCCTGCAACGAACTGTTGACGAACGAGAACGGATTGCCGGTGGCTGTGCCGTTGTTCACGCCGGCGATTACGAACGAGCGGTCGAGCTGCAAGTTGCCGTTCGTGTCTTCGCCCGCATCGAGAATTCCGTTGCCATTGAGGTCTTCGGTGAAGGTGATGCTGCCGCTTCCCTGGCCGGTGATCGTGTTATTGATCGCCACGATGTTACCGACCGCTGTTCCGCTGAGATCGACGAACAATCCGCCCGCGCGGTTGGCGACGAAGTGGTTGGCGTCGAGCGGATCGCCACCATCGAGCGTGCCGTTGCCGTTGGTGTCTTCGCCGGCATCGAGCTCACCGTTGAAGTTGGTGTCCTCGTTCGGAAGGAACCCGATGTTGGCGTTGACCGTACCGCTGTCCGCAGTGATCGACAGGCCGCGTCCGCGATTGCCCGTCGAATGATCCGTGGGAGAACCGAAGTTGTTGGCGACCACAAACATGTTGACGATCGAATTGTTGAGGCTCTGAACCGCGACGCCGTCTCCGGTGTTGCGGGTGATCGTGTTGCTGGCCAGCAAATAACCGCCATCCAGGATGCCGTTGCCGTTCGTATCTTCGCTGGCGTCCAAAGTGCCGTTGCCGTTCCTGTCTTCGCTCAGGTCGAGCTTGCCGTTGCCGTTCGTGTCTTCGGTCAACCTCGTGGTAATCAGGCCGTCGCCGTTGGTGTCCTCGCCCGTGTCCAAGATGCCGTTGCCGTTGGTGTCTTCGGTGATCGTGTCGAGCAGGCCGTCGCCGTTGGTGTCCTCACCCACGTCCAGGATGCCGTTGCCATTCGTGTCTTCGCTGACATCGAGAGCTCCGTTGCCATTCGTGTCCTCGCTGGGATCGAGCACACGATTGCCGTTCGTGTCTTCGGATAGATCGAGTACTCCGTTGGAATTCACGTCTTCGCCGAGCTGCGCGAGATTGAGCGTCGAAGCATTCGCCATCAGCAACACACCGTTGCCGGCGTTCAGCACGCCGTCGTCGTTGAGGTCTTCGCCCGGATCGAGGATGCCGTTGAGATTGCGATCCTCGCCACGATTGCCGTCGATCGTGTTGTTGACGATCGAAGCGTTGATGACGCTGCGCGTGGCGGCGGCATCCAGGATGATGCCTTGCCCGTTGTTGCTGATCGTGTTGTCCACGATGTGCGCGTTGATGACCGCTCGATTGCGAGCCGTGATGTTGATGCCGGCGTTGTCGTTGCCGGTGAAGGAGTTCGCACTCGCCAACAGGCTGGAGCCTGATCCGGAGGCGGGCGGTTCAAACGAGTGGATGAACAAGTCCAAACTTCCGACTCCCGAATTCGTCAACCGGAAGCCGTCGACCGAAACGCCCGGCGTGCCGGTCAGCGTGTTCGCTTGGAACAGGCCGACGCCACGCACGTTCGACATCACGACCGCGTTCGAATAGTCGCGGAACGTGTTGTGATGGATGTTGAAGTCCGTGAAGTTCGCTCCCGCAATGCCCGTCGCGTTGGGAATCGCAGCATTGCTGGTCGAGCCGTCGAACGTGATTCCCGCCACTTC
>CAMAWN010000062.1 GCA_945861865.1 Candidatus Kuenenia stuttgartensis
CAAAGCCGCAAAACTGGGTACAAGTTCCATCGTGAGCCTCCTTGCTCGATGCCTGAGAGTGATGTCCCAAGCATTGTCGTGGAGGCTCACGCTATTTCCGCAGATCAGTTATCAACACGCTGAAAACTGCAAAAGTCGAAGTTAGAGGCATCGCGGGACAGAAAAGGTGTCAGGATCGACGATCGACGGTCTGTTGGACAAATTGGTCATCCCGAAAATCGGCGCAATCAATTGTTTCACAGGCTCGGAGCGACAGGGCTACTTTTCGGCAAACACTCTTGGGAACCTATCGTGCTTTCAATCACTCGCTGGTTTTGTGCTTCGCTGCTGTTGGTCGTGTTGGCAAGAATCAGCGTTGCTGCCGAACCGCTGCTCGTAAAGATCGACCTCTTCGAGTCCGGCAAAGACGACTACGCGCTGTATCGCATTCCGGGCGTCGTCGTGACGAAGAAGGGAACCGTGTTGGCGTACTGTGAGGCTCGCCGGACGGGCAAGAGCGATTGGGACACAATCGACCTCATGCTCCGCCGCAGCACGGATGGCGGGAAGACGTGGTCGTCGCGAGTCAAGATCGCGGACGTGCCGGGGCCGAAGACCAAGAACCCAGTTGCGCTCGCGCAGAAGCTCGCGAACACGGATGACGTGACCTACAACAATCCGGTGGCGTTTGCGAATCGAGATGGCTCGGTGCAGTTTTTGTTTTGTCTCGAATACTGCCGCTGCTTCTCGATGCGCAGCGACGATGACGGCATGACCTGGACCAAGCCCGTCGAGATTACGGCGACGTTTGACAAGTTCCGGCATGAGTACGATTGGAAGGTGCTCGCGACCGGACCGGGGCACGGAATCCAGTTGAAGAGCGGTCGGCTGATCGTGCCGGTGTGGCTGTCGTTGGGGACCGGCGGTCATGCTCATCGGCCATCGGTCACGACGACGATCTTCAGCGACGACAACGGCAAGACGTGGCAGCGCGGCGAGATCGCCGTGCCGAACAACGACGAATGGATCAATCCGAACGAAACGGTCGTCGTGCAACTCGCCGACGGCCGAGTGATGCTCAATGTGCGCAGCGAATCGAAGTCGCATCGGCGTCTCGTGACGATCAGCCCCGACGGTGCGACCGGTTGGTCGAAACCTCGCTTCGACGACGCACTACTCGAACCGATCTGCATGGCGAGCATCGTTTCTTTGGGCAAGAAAACAGCCGGCGATAAGAACCGGATCGTCTTCGCGAACCCACACAACCTCGCGCGAGCAGACGGCAAAGACGCCGAGGGGAAGTCACGCGACCGCAAGAATCTTTCGATCAAGCTCAGCGAAGATGACGGGCAGACGTGGTCGCACAACCGGGTGCTCGAAGCGGGAATGAGCGCCTACAGCGATCTCGCGGTGCTGCCGGACGGGACGATCCTCTGCGTTTACGAACGTGGCCGCGACGTCGATGCCAGCCAGAAGAAACCGACGAGTTACGCGTTGCTCACCTTGGCCCGATTCAATCTGGAATGGTTGATGAACGGCAACGCAGGACCGGCGAAGCCCAAGGAGACTTCGGCAATTCCACGGCGTGTGTCCGAGAGACCAGACGTAGGCGTCCGAGCTACGAACGTACTCGACCCGCTGGCCGCATGGCGTTCCGACGTAAAAGTTCGACCAGTCGTCGCCGATGCCAAAGGACACACGATTCACTCGTACTTCAACACTTGCCCGGAAAGCCCGGATGGGAAGCGGGTGTTGTTCTTCGCGTCTTCCACCGCCGATTCTCATTTGGGCGAGGTTCGTATTCGCGATCGAGCCACCGGCGACGAGAAGATTCTGGCACGGAACATTTCTGTCGAGGACGCGCATCGCGTGGCGTGTCAGCAGTGGGTCTCGAAAGGACATCGTGTCGTGTTTCACGGCGAACGGGATCGTGAGTGGTTTGTCGCCGTCGTTGATGTCGAGTCCGCGTCCGAGCGAGTCCTCGCCAAAGGCCGGCTGGCCGGTTGGGGACAGCCGCACGCGGATGTCGTACCGCTGTACGGGCCGCACTGGAATCCGGGGCCGCATCGTAATCTCGAATTCCTCAACGTCGAGACCGGTGAGATTCGCACCGTCGTCACCAATGAAGCCGTGAAATCGAAATACCCCGAATGGTTAGCGAAAGCCTACGGCGACAAACCGACGTCGATCTTCTTTCCGGTACTCGGCCCGGATCAAACGCGCGTGTTTTTCAAAATGGCTGCGTCGAGCGGTGGAGACGCTCGCAGCACATCGGCCAGTCAACGGCAGGGGTTGGTTTGCTACAGCTTGGCCGATGAAAAGTTTCTGTTCCTGCGCGAGCGTTGGGGACACCCCGCATGGCATCCCGACAAAAAGACCATCGTTGAGATGGCTTACACGTTGATCGACAGCGACACCAGTCAAGAGCATCGACTCCCCGGCCTGCCGGTGTTTCGTGGCGATCACCCGTCAGCCAGTCCCGACGGCAAGCTGATCGTCACCGACACCACGATGGATCGGCTCGGCGGCGATGCGAAGGAGTGGGGCGTCGTCGTGGCCAACGCCAGCGGCACTGACCACGTCTTGATTCATCGCTTCGATAACTCGCGCGGTGCGGCCTCGTGGCGACGCTCGCATCCGCATCCGGTCTTCAGCCCCGACGGCCGCCGCATCTACTTCAATGTCAGCAGCGGCCAATGGACGCAGTTGTTCGTCGCCGAACAAGCCAATGACGCAGCCTCTCGAAAGTAACCCGAAGCGTCAGCGAGGGCGGACGCTCCAGAACACTTGGGACTGTCACTCAGTAAAGCGCTCGCCTTCACTGACGCTTCGGGTTACATTTGTCATCGATTTCACTCCTGAACCCAGGCGGGAACTTCCACGATGCAACGTGACCCTCGGAGCCATCGGAACTGCCGAGGATTCTGGTTGGTCGTCGTCAGCATTGGCCTCCTGTTGGCTCGCACGGCCGGAGCTTCCGATCTGTCCGTGGAATTGTTGACCGTTGAACCAGCCGAGATCGTGCTGCACGGTGCAAGTCGACAACAGATGCTCGTGACCGCCAAGGATCGCGCCGGCCGGTTGATCGACGTGACTCGCGATGCCGAGTTCGTCGTCGAGGACGCGGCAGTTGCGAGCGTTACCGGCGAGAAGGCGCAAGGAGTCCATGACGGTGCGACGGTTTTGTCGGTGCGGTTCGGTGGCCACGAAGCTCGTGTACCGGTGCGAGTCAAAGGAGTCGATGAGATCCCGCCGGTGCATTTCGTCAATGACATTGTACCGATCCTGTCGAAGCTCGGCTGCAACAGCGGTGGCTGTCACGGCAAGGCGTCGGGACAGAACGGATTCAAGCTGTCGGTGTTTGGCTTCGATCCGGAGGCCGATCACGCGGCAATCCAGAAAGAAGCTCGCGGCCGGCGCGTGCAGCCGTCGAATCCAGAACGAAGTTTAATTTTGCTGAAGCCAACCGCGCAGGTGCCGCACGGAGGCGGACGGCGCATGACGGTGGATTCGCCGGACCATCAAGTGATGCTGCAATGGGTGAGGCAAGGAATGCCGCTGGGCCGTGACGACGCTCCGCGCGTCGTCGCGTTGCGGGCCAGCCCCGTCGAGCGTGTGATGGGCTTTCAATCGTCGCAGCAGATTTTGGCGACGGCCGAGTTCTCCGATGGCAGCCTGCGAGACGTGACCGCTGCGGCGGCGTACACAAGCAATTCCGGCATCGCTGCCGAAGTCGATGCGCACGGACTCGTGCGAACCGGCCGAGTGCCTGGCGAAGCCGCAGTCACGGTTCAGTACATGGGTCAGGTCGCAGTCGTGCGCGTGCTTGTGCCTCGGCCGACGACCGTTCTCGCGAAGACAACCGCTTGGCCGTCAAACAACGACGTGGACCGACTCGTGTGGGCGAAACTTCAGAAGATGCAGATCGAACCGTCCGACATCGCCGATGACGTGACGTTTTTGCGGCGGCTGTTCCTCGACACGATCGGCACACTGCCAAAGCCGGATGAGGTGCGAGTATTCCTCGCAGACACGCGCGACGACAAACGCCGCCGCGCGATCGACGCCGTGCTCGCTCGCGACGAGTACGCCGATTATTGGACGCTGCAATGGGCCGACGTCTTGCTGCTCAACCGCGACAAACTGGGGGACCGCGGGGCGTTCGAGTTTCATCGCTGGCTGCGCGAGCAGTTCGCTCGCAACCGGCCGTACAACGAATGGGTCCGCGAGTTGATCGTCGCATCGGGCCGCTCGGACGAGCACGGACCGGTCAATTTCTACCGAGCGGTGCGGACGCCCGAACAACTCGCCGAATCGGTCAGCCAGGCGTTTCTCGGCGTGCGTGTGCAATGCGCTCAGTGCCATCACCACCCGTTCGAGAAGTGGTCGCAGTCCGACTTCTACGGCATGGCCGGATTCTTCAACGGCCTCGAACGCAAGCCCGTGCGAACGACGACCGAGGCAAAGGTCGAACTCGTGTTTCACGCAGGCTATCGCGAGACTCGAATGCCGCTGACCGATGTGCTGGTGCCGACCCGAGCACTCGGCGCGGCTGATGCTGCCAGCATCAGCGCCGACGCTAGCAGAGTCGGCCACGATCCCCGCGTGCAACTCGCCGACTGGCTGACCGATCCGGGCAATCCGTGGTTCGCGCGGCTCGTCGCGAATCGTTTGTGGAAACATTTTCTCGGTCGAGGTCTCGTTGAACCGGAAGACGATCTTCGCTCGACAAATCCGGCGACGAACGAACCGCTGCTTGACTGGCTCGCGCTGCAAGTCGTCGAGAACCGTTACGACCTCAAGGCGGTGATGCGGTTGATCCTCAATTCGCGGGTCTATCAACTGGCCGCCGACCCGAACGACGCGAACCGTGACGACGAGCAGAACTTTTCGCATCACTACGTCCGCCGTGTGCCGGCCGAAGTCTTGCTCGACGCGATCAGCGAAGTGACCGGCTCGCCCGAACTGTTCCCCGGCCGGCCGCGCGGCACGCGAGCGATCGAACTGTGGGACAACCGCTTGCCGTCCTATTTTCTCGACACGTTCGGCCGCTCCGAACGGACCAGCCCCTGCGAGTGCGGACGATCCGGCGAGCCGACGATGGCGCAGGCTCTGCACTTGATGAACGCTCCCGAAGTCTCCGCGAAGATCGCCCATGCGACCGGCCGAGTCGTACGATTGCTGCGAACTTCGCCGCCAATCACGGACGCCGCAATGATCGAGGAACTGACTCTTGTGACGCTCGGCCGGCTGCCGACAAAAAAGGAACGGAAAGTCGCTCAAGGATTGTTCGCGAATACTACCCGCCGCGACGCGGCCGAAGATTATCTCTGGACGTTGCTGAACTCTTACGATTTCCTGTTCGTGCGATGAATCGAGAACAGGGGAGGCGATCCGATGCTCTCAAACTTTTGTGACGGCCTGAATCGACGCGAGTTCGTGCGAGTCGGCACTGTCGGCGGCCTGAGCCTCGCGAGTCTGTTGCGAGCACAAGCGGCGGACTCGAAGCCGAAGCGTGACGTGAACTGCATTTTCATTTTCACGCTCGGAGGGATGCCGCAGCACGACATGTGGGATTTCAAGCCCAACGCGCCGGCCGAGATTCGTGGCGACTTTCAGTCGATCCCAACCGTCGTGCCGGGATTGCAGCTCACCGACTTGCTGCCGCGAACTGCGCAGGTCGCTGATAAGCTGGCAATCCTGCGGGGCATGACGCACGGCGATTCGGATCACGGCCGTGGCTATCACATCATGATGACCGGCATGACACCGGGGCCGGGGGATTTCAACTCGACGAAGAACAACAACGTGCATCCGTCAATCGGATCGATGGTCGCGCGCATGACATCCGGTGGCGGAGCGTTGCCGCCGTACATCTCGGCCCCGTGTTTTCTGCGCAGCGGCGGGCCGGCATTTTTGGGAGCGAGCTACGCGCCGTTCGTGATCGACGCGGACCCCGCCTCGCCTGAGTTCACGGTGCAGGACATCGTGTTGCCAACAGGGATCACCGACGAGCGCAGCCTGCGCCGGCAAGAGGCTCTGCGAGCGATCAATCGCTTTGAACGGAAAGTCGAAGACCTCGGCAAGGACGTGCAATCGCTCGACACGTTCTATCAGAAGGCATACAGCCTGATGACCTCGGCGAAAGCGAAAGAAGCGTTCGATATCCGCCGCGAAAAGGAGTCGTTGCGAAACGAGTACGGCATGACGAGCCTCGGCCAGTGCTGTTTGCTGTCGCGACGGTTGGTCGAAGCGGGTTGTCGGTTCGTGTCGATCGAGAACGGTCACTGGGACACGCATCGCGAGAACACGAAAAGCCTGCGTGACTTGCTGGTGCCGAGCGTTGATCGTGCAATCCCAGCGCTGATTCGTGACCTCGAAGCACGCGGCTTGTTGGATTCCACGCTGGTCGTGATCGCCACCGAGTTCGGTCGCACGCCGCGGATCAACGTGATGGCCGGCCGCGATCACTGGCCGAATGCATTCTCAATCGTCATGGCTGGCGGCGGCATCAAAGTCGGCGGGGCGATCGGAGCGACCGACAAGATCGGCGCGGCCGTCACCGACCGACCTGTCACGCCGCCGGACATGGCGGCCACGATTCTTTCGGTGCTCGGAATTGATCCCGACACGGTGCTGCACACGCCGCTGGGCCGACCGGTGCCGCTCGCGCTCGGAGGCAAGCCAGTGACCGAGTTGACTTGAAGCTGCGGAAAAACGGTGTCACCGACAGCCGTTGTACCATTTTTAGGACCGGGAGCAGCACGATGAATTTGAGCCGACTTCTGTGGTGCGTCATCGCGTCTCTGACCCTCTTTCTGCCGACTCAGCCGTTGTCCGCGCAAGCCGTGCCCTCGAAGGAACCGTCGAGCACGCACATCTTTCCCGCCGGCGGTCGGCGCGGAACGGTCGTGCCCGTTCGCATCGGCACCGAAGCGATGCCGCCCAGCGCGAACCTGCGGCTGTGGGGTGACGGTGTCCGCTCGGTAGTGTTGCTCGGTGAGCGAGTGAAGCCACGTTACGAGCCATCGGCTCGCCGTCCGCCACGTGATGCGGACGGAGTCGGAGCGAATATGAGCTACCCGACCGAGTGGGCCTCGGAGTTGGCGATCGCGGCGGATGCACCGCTCGGCGTGGCGGCGTGGCGAGTCACCTGCGGCTGGGGCGGCACGCGCGTGCGGCCATTTCTGATCGGCGACTTGCCGGAGTTCATCGAAGCTGAATCCAACTCGACGGTCGACCGCGCGGAACGAGTCACTCTGCCAGTGACCATCAACGGGCAAATTGCCGGCGAACGAGACATCGACTGTTTCGTGTTCTCGGCCATGTCGGGACAAGTCGTCGTCGCGGATGTGTCTGCCGCGAGGATCGGCTCGCTACTTGACCCGGTTGTCGAGTTGTACTCGGTGGACGGCCACCGAGTGTCCGCGGAAACGCGCCGAGTCACCGGCGACAATGTGTTGTCGTTTCGAGTGCCGACGGCCGGAGACTACGTGCTGCAAATCGCGAACGTCAGCTTTCGCGGCGGCCCGGAGTTCGTCTATCGAGTGACGCTGTCCGACGTGGGACAGGTTTCCAACCTGCCGGTGAGTGACGGGCAGGTTGAAAACTTGCCCCACGACACGCTGCTCGCGCTCCCGGCGACGATTCAAAGCCGATTCCTCAGAGCGAACAGCGAAGATGTCTTCCGCATCGCTGTCAAAAAGGACGAGCTTGTCGCCATCGAATGCCGTCCGGCGTCGGTCGCGATGCCGCTCGTGTCGATCGAAGACGCAACCAGTCGCACACTCGCGAAAGCATCGAGTGTCGAGTCCTCCGATCGCGAGTGCTCTTTCGAATGGCGTGCCCCCGCTGACGGTGAGTATCGGCTGCGTGTGCGCGACCTCCAACATGGCTCTCGCGGTGGCCCGGAGTTCGGCTATCGCCTGTTAGTTCGTCAGGCTCAGCCCGATTTCCAACTGAGCCTCTCGGCGGAATACGCCAACGTGACTCAAGGGAGCCGGACAGATCTCGATCTCGCCGTCAAACGCTTCGGCGGATTCACCGGTCCCATTGAACTTTCGATCGCTGGACTGCCCGACGGCGTGACCTTCGAGCCGCCGCAAGTCGCAGAAAATCAAACCAGTCTCAAACTGGTGCTCAAGGCGATCGACGACACGCGGCCGACGGATGCGACGCTCCGCATCAGCGGCAAGGGAACGATTGCCAACCAGTCGGTCGAACATATCGCGAACGTGGCGAGCCTCGGAGAAGCCACGGCCGCCATCGCGAACACCGTGCAGCTCACCGTGCAACATAAGCCAATCTTCAAGCTCACGTGCAATGAGGCGTACCAGTACGGGCATCGCGGCACGATCTATCCTTATGCGATGCAGATCGAACGGCTCGGTGGCTTCGACGGCGAGATCCATCTGCAACTTTGCGAGCGGCAGGTACAGGACTTGGACGGCATCGAAGTGGTCGAGACGCTGATCCCGCCCGGCGTCACCGAATTCAAGAATCGCGTTTACTTGCCGGAAACGATGCACTCCAGCGTGCAACATCACTGTCGGCCGTATTCTCAAGCCTGGGCCACGTTCACCGACAAATGGGGCCAGCGACAATCCATGCTGTCGATCTGCGACAAGCGCAACATGATCCGCACAATGCCGACGGTCGTGAAACTCAAGTCGCTCGACGACCACGTCATTTTTCGCCCGGGCGGGACCGTTTGCTGCCAACTGGTGTTGGATCGCACGGCGAACTTTGAAGGCGCGATGGACATCGAATTGATTGAGCCAGTCGCTCGCACCGGGTTCATAGCCGAGCGTGTGCGGATCGAACCGGGTCAAACCCGCGCGGAGATTTCGATTCGCATCGACAACTCAGCAACCGGCCCGCCCGATTTGTCGCTGAGATTCCGTGCGGTCGGACAACTGCGTGAGGACGTGACCGTGATCTCCGAAGCCGTTGTCCCGGTGCGTGTCGTACCCTGATGCGGGGTTCATTTTTTTGGCTTCTCTTCGAGCTTCAACACTCCCTTGTGGCGGACGAAGTACATGTCGAAGGCGACGTCGAACGGAACGTCGGGACGGCCGTTGAAAACGATTCGTTCGCACAGTTCTTTCGCAGCGACGCGCGTCCTTTCGCGGCCGGCCTGGCCCACGAGATGTTCGACCGGCTCTGAATAGACCCAGGCCAGGATCGCGGCGGTGAGCTGTTCCCGTTGTGGTGCGATCCGCGCTTGCAGGTCCGTCGCGCGGGCGGTCGACGTGCTGAAATAAACAGTGGCGGCGAAGGAGTTTTTCTCTTCCGGCTTGCCGAGCTTCAGCTCAATGTTCCCGATGCGAGTGAACGAGATGTGCGGATTCACAGTCGGCAGCGGTGCCGGCGCGGTTCGTCGCTGAGCCAGCAGCCAGTCGTAGACCGCTTCGTTCTTGTAGGTCTCGGTCCAACTGTCGTGGCCCGCTTCGGGATAAACAGTGAGCTTGGCCTGACCTCCCGCTTTTTGGACCGCAGCGACCATTTCTTCGGACAGCTTCAACGGGACGCCGGTGTCCTTGGCTCCGTGAAACACCCAAAAGGGAACGCTGTTGAGTTGATCGGCGGTCTCAGGATCTCCGCCGCCACAGATCGGGACCGCCGCCGCGAATCGTCCGAGGTAGCGGGCCGCCAACGTCCACGAGCCGAAGCCACCCATGCTCAAGCCGGTCACGACGACTCGCTGCGGATCGGCCGTGAACCGAGTCAGCACGCTGTCGAGCAACTCCGCCAGCAAATGTGTCTGCACCTCGCCGTTCCAGGAGTGATCCTTGGGGCACTGCGGCGATACGACGATGAACGGGAAGTCCGGTCGGCTCTCGACCAGCTTCGGCGGCCCATGCACCTTGACCAGATTCAAGTCGCCGCCGCGCTCGCCCGAGCCGTGCAGAAACATCATCACCGGCCACTTGCGGTGATCCTTGCCGTAGTCCTTCGGCAGGAACAACAGATAGCCAAACTTCTGTTCCGGCAACGCAGTGCTGACGAGATGCTGCTCGACCTGCTTGCCGGGTATCGGCTCGTCCGCCTTGAGCACGTTGCTCAGCAGAACACAACAAGTTAGGAGAAATGCTGGAAACCATCTCGGTGAGCGAATCATTTTCATTTTTCATCTCCGGTTGTTGCCCTCACGTTCGCCAGAACGTGGGGGCTTTGCGGGGCTGACCACGTTCTGGCGAACGTGGTTACGGTTCTGGAACAGTCTCCACGTTGAATTACGGAGCGAGTTGCTCCTTGAGCCACGCGGCGCGGTCAGTCGTGATGCCATCCACTCCGATCTCCACGAACTTCCGAGCAGCAGCGGCGTCGTTGACCGTCCAGACAAAGACTTTGAGACCGGCCGACTTGATCGGATCGACGTAGTTGGACGTCGGAGGAACGGAAAGATCGAGGCCGTCAGCTTTGATCGTCTTGGCTCTGGCAATGAGTTCGTCGACGGATGGAGCCAGCACGCCGGTCGTCTTATCCTTCTTGACAGACACGATCCAGTAGGCCTGATGCTGCGGCAGTTGGCGTTTGGCCTCGGCAAGCGACTCGGGGTTGAAGCTGATGATCGCAAGCTGTTCCGGCCGTTTGCCGCTGGATTCGACAACTTTCACGAGTGCCGGGACCACTTCGGGGCCAGTCTTTAGTTCGATGAAACAGCGTCCACGTTCGGGAATCGTCGCCAGTGCTTCGGCAAGCGTTGGCAATTTCTCACCGGCGAATCGCTTCCCTTTCCAGCTCCCGGCATCGAGCGTTCGCAGTTCGGCGAGCGTGCTGTCCTTGATTGCCTTCTCGACGCCCGTGGTCTTCTTCGTGTTCGGATCGTGGCAGACGATGAGCTGTCCATCCTTCGTCAGATGCACGTCGAGCTCGATCGTCGAGACGTTCCGCTCCCACGCCAACCGAAACGCCGCCAGCGTGTTTTCCGGAGCGTCGAAGGACTCGCCGCGATGTGCGACGAACTCGATTGGCGGATCGGCGACGCTCCGCGGCAACTTCTCTTGAGCCATTGCCTGTGCGGAAGCCAACAGGCCGATACCAATCACCAGTCGCAACAAAGCCCAGAAGAGTGGCATCACGGTCTCCATTCTGTGAAATCGAACGCGGCTCAATATCGACGGCGGGCCGCGCAGCCGCAACTGATCGAGCGGAGAATCTGGCCGGCAACTCCCAGACTTTCCGGTCGATCCCTCAACGCAGCGGACGTCGGTCGATATTGTTTCCGCCGTGAACTTCCACACGGCGTCGATCCGACACTCACGGCGGAATCAGACGTTCCGCCCACTCGCTTCGGTCAGGCTGGGAAGCTTGGCCTATGGAGACCTCGCCATGACATCGCACACTCATCGCTGGTTTTGGCTTGTCATCGTTCTCGTTCTCAACGTCTCGGCGAATGCCGAGAACTGGCCGGCGTGGCGTGGTCCGCGTGGAGATGGCACCTGCCTCGAAAAAGGCTTGCCGACCACTTGGAGCAAAACCGAAAACGTCGCGTGGAAAGTGAAACTCCCGGAGCGGGGCAACTCGACGCCGGCCGTGTGGGGCGATCGCGTCTTCGTCACGCAGGCGATCGAGAAGGAAGGCCAACGCACGCTGATGTGCTTCGACCGCGCGAACGGCAAGCTGCTCTGGCAAAAGGGGACCGAGTGGAAAGACAAAGAACCGACGCACGGCACGAATCCGTACTGTGCGTCGTCGCCCGTGACGGATGGTGAGCGAGTCATCGTCTGGCACGGCTCGGCCGGGATGTTCTGTTACGACTTCGCCGGCAACGAACTCTGGAAGCGGGACCTCGGCATCCAGAAGCACATCTGGGGCTACGGAGCTTCGCCGGTGCTGCATGGCGAGTTGTGTTATCTGCACTTCGGACCGGGCGAGCGGTCGTTTCTGATGGCCGTCAACAAGCAGACCGGCGTGACCGTGTGGAATCACGACGAACCGTACAACAAAGACGGCACCGCCGAGGCGAAGTCCGGCAATCCGGACTACTACGGTTCGTGGAGTTCACCAATCTTCCGCGACGTCAACGGCCGCAACGAGCTGCTGATCAGTTTCCCGTTCCGCGCGTGCGGCATGGACCCAATGACCGGCAAGGAATTCTGGTCCGGCACCGGCACGAACGCGCTGTGTTACACGTCACCGATTTACGCCGATGGAGTCGTCGTCGCGATGGGCGGCTTCAATGGGATGTCCATTGCGCTCAAAGCTGGCGGCAGCGGCGACGTGACGAAAGAGCAACGGATCTGGCGGCATCCCAAGACCAAACAACGCATCGGTTCAGGCGTGATTCACAACGGCCACATCTACATCCACAACGATCCTGGCATCGCCGAGTGCTTTGATCTGAAGACAGGCGAAACCGTCTGGGAGCAACGTCTGGATGGCGGCACGAACTGGTCGTCGGTGATGCTCGCCGACGGGCTGTGCTACACGATCACGCAAAAGGGAGACTGCTTCGTCTTCAAAGCCGACCCCAAGTTTGAACTGGTCGCCACCAACTCACTCGGTGAACAATCCAATTCGTCAATCGTCCCCAGCGACGGCCAACTCTTCATCCGCACGTACCAGAATCTGTGGTGCATCGGCCAGCGGAAGTGATGCCGAGTCGAACAGTTAAGTGAACCGCACGCGACCTTTGTCGACCGAAAAAAACGTGCGGCTGGTGAGAATCCGGTAGCAACCTCTCGGCTCGATCAGAACCTGCCAACGGATGTTTGGCGGGGCTCGATAGAAATCGAGTAGCTGCCTCACGCTCACGAAGGTATCCTGCTCCTCCATGAGCCACCATTCGCCACATCGTCTGGGGTGCTGCCGAGCCGAACATCCGGTCCTGGGTCGGCGCGAGCTGTTGCAGGTTGGCTCGCTGAGCTTGCTGGGCACGGGATTGGCCGACTTGTTGCGGCTGGAAGCTCGCGCGGAACCGGCTCGCACGAACGCCCGCGCGAAGTCGGTCGTGTTCATTTTTCAATCCGGTGGTCCTTCGCAGCATGAAACGTTTGATCCAAAACCCGAAGCTCCCGACATGATTCGCGGCGAGTACGGCATCACGCAGACGAAGCTCGCGGGAATCAATTTCTGCGAGCACCTGCCGAAGCTCGCGGCAAGGAACGACAAATTCTCGATCGTGCGGACGATGCACCATGTCGCGCATCCGCAGTTCCGTAACGAGCATCTCAGTTGCATGTACCTGCTCCACACCGGTTCGACGGAAATGCCGCCAGGCGACACGAACGCCTCGATTGCACAGCCTCGCGACGGTCGCATCGAATGGCCGTCCATCGGGTCGATGATCGCGTTTGCCGCGCCGCCGGATGCGAACGTCGGATTACCCGCAGGCATCGAACTCCCGCGCGTCAACCAGATGACCTATCCCGGCCGAAACGCGGGACTGCTCGGCCCGAAGTACGAACGCTGGAAAGTCGATCTCGCGCCGGTGTGCAAGTCGCCCGACACCGCCGGTTCGTGTCCGAATTGTTTTAGCCACGATGATCCCAACGATCCCGCACGCGCCGCCGGCAAAAGCCCGAAAGCGTGGTGGGACAATTCAAGCTGCCGAGATGCCTCGTTCCGCTTGCCGGACTTGGGCGTCGGCGGAGTGTCGTTGCCGCAGATCGAGAACCGCTCCGAGTTGCTCGCTCGCTTCGACCAACTGCGTCGCTCGCTGGACAACGCCGATCGCGTTGGCCGGCTCGAGGCGTGGGATGAGTATCGAAAGCAGGCCATGAAGCTGCTCGTGACCAGCCGCCCCGGCAAGCAGAACCCATTCGATCTCTCACAAGAGCCCGACAACATTCGTGATCAATACGGCCGCGAAGAATGGGGCCAAGGCTTTTTGGTCGCTCGACGATTGATTGAGGCGGGCGTGCGCATGGTGCAGATCAACCTGCGCGGCTGGGACACGCACCAGAATGCGTTTCGCGATTTGAAGACCAAGCTGCTGCCGTCGATCGACCACTGCCTCAGCGGATTCCTCGACGACCTGTCTGCGCGCGGATTGCTCGACGAGACGCTGGTCGTGATGTGCGGCGAGATGGGCCGCACGCCGCGCATCTCGCCGATCACTCCCGGCGGCAAAAATGCCAGCGGCGAAGTCTTCACGCCCGGACGCCATCACTGGGGCGACGTCTTTCCCTGCTTCATCGCCGGTGGAGGCATCCGCCCCGGCCAAATCATCGGTCAAACCGACGCTCACGCCGGACTGCCCATCAGCGACGCATTCACGCCGAGCGATCTCGCCGCCACAATCTTTCATCTGCTCGGCATCGACTCGCACGCCGAATTCCAAGACTCGCGCGGCCGACCGTATCGCGTCTTTCAAGGCGAGCCAATTCGGCCACTCGTGGGTTGAACGTCGCCGTCATCGCTTCGCGTGACGAGCCTTTTTCGTTTGACAAACGAAGGCTCCAGCAATGCTCGTGGCCGCAATCCGCAAGGCTCGTCACGCGGAGCGATGACGGCTACGCAAACACATTCTGTACGACCTCGCCCGCCACGTCGGTTAGCCGATGATCGCGGCCCTGATGACGAAACGTCAGCCGGGTGTGATCCAGTCCGAGTGCGTGCAGGATCGTGGCTTGCAGGTCGTGGACGTGGATCGGATCGGCGATCGGGTGATAGCCGAGGTCGTCGGTCTCGCCGATGATTTGGCCGCCGCGGACTCCGCCGCCGGCGAGCAGCATCGTGAACGCGAACGGGTGATGGTCGCGGCCTTCTTTGCCGGGGTTGATGCCTCGGCGGACTTCGTTCATCGGCGTGCGGCCGAACTCACCGCCCCAGATCACCAGCGTGTCGTCGAGCAACCCGCGCCGCTTGAGGTCGTGAATCAGCGCGGCGGCGGGGCGGTCGGTCTTGTCGGTGTTCTGCTTGAGCTTGTTGTTGAGGTCCGCGTGATCGTCCCAGGTGTAATGATACAACTGCACGAAGCGGACGCCCCGTTCAACCATCCGCCGAGCCAGCAAACAATTCCGCGCGAATGTGTCGGTCTTCTCGTCGCCGATGCCGTACTCGGCCAACGTGTGCGGCGACTCTTGCTGAAAATCGAGCAACTCCGGTGCGGCCGCCTGCATCCGAAACGCCAGTTCGTAGCTTTCGATTCGTGTCGCGATCTCCGGATCGGGCTGCTGTTGCTGACGCAGTCGATTGAGGTCGTTGATTGCATCCAACCGCCGCCGCTGCTCGGCGCGAGTGACTCCGTCGGGATTCGCGAGATGCAAAATCGGATCCCCCTGGCTGCGAAACGTCACGCCTCGATGCGTGGCCGGCAGGAAGGCACTGTCCCACAGTGCGGTCCCGGCGATGTCCCCCGGCCCGTTGTTCGACAGCAGCACGGTGAAGCTCGGCAAGTTGCGCGACTCGCAGCCGAGGCCGTAGGTGATCCACGACCCCATGCTCGGCATTCCAAACCGAGGCACTCCGCACTGCATCGTCAACTGAGCCGGATCATGATTCGGCACGTCCGTCTTCATCGTGCGGATCATGCACAGGTCATCGGCACACGTCGCCAGATGCGGCAAGTAATCCGAGAAATCCATCCCGCACTCGCCGTGTTTCGTGAACGTCCTCGGCGAAGCCCAAACCCGCGCACTCCCCTTGATCAGCGAATCGCTCAACCCTTCGAGAAACGATGCCGGCACCGGTTGCCCATGCAACTTCAGCATCACCGGCTTCGGCGAGAAGAGATCGAACTGACTCGGAGCTCCGGCCATGAACAGAAAGATCACGTTCTTGGCACGCGGCTCAAACATCGACGACTTCGGAGCGAGCGAATTGCCAGCCGGATTCGCAGCCACCGCGAACGACGATTCGCCGCTCAGTAATTGAGCCAACGCCATCGAACCAAGTCCGCACGTTGACTGAGTCAGGAACGCACGACGCTGAAGCTGGCGAAATGAGTCGAAGTCAGCCATCTCGGTTACTCCGAACAAGAAGCGGGAACACTAGGCCGTGTTGACATTCTGTTTGGGAAACTGGGGAGAGATGGTAAACCGCGTGAGGGGATTTTGCCTCAAGGAGGAGTCTCCTGCGCCGGTTTGAGTTGTCCGACGAACCGTGGAATCGGGTGGAAGGTCTGTGATCGGATCGGCTGAGAAGTGCGCGGCTCGCCCGCACGGGAGCACCGTGGCGCGATCTGCCGAAACGATTCGGCGAGTCGAACTGTGACTTTCCACGGTTCAACCGCTGGGCCAAGCGGGAGGTGTGGCCGCGAGTCTTCGACACCCTTCCAGGCCCCGATCTGGGTGATGCTCGACACCACGATCATTCGCGATCACGTTCATGCGACGGACGCTCAAAAAACGGGCCTCAGGAGCTCGGCCGGTCGCGAGGCGGATTCGGCACGAAGATTCACGCGGCCTGCGATAGTCCGGTCACCTTGGCATCATGGCCATTCCTCCGCTCCTCAAATGATGAAGGGGCGAAGAACTGTACGCCGCGCAATCCAAGTGCCTGCAGCATGTATCTGTTGAAGAGAATTTCCGCTGCCTTCTCCGACATCGGCGCACCATTTTGCGTCCTCCTCAAAGACCGACGGCTTTGTTGGATTAGACACAAATGACTTCAATGTGATGGCGGCTGTGTATTCTGGAACGCTCGCGCTCGGAACAGGAAGTCGATGATGTTGCCTTCGTGAGGCTGCATCCAGTGGAGTTGGATCGTCTTCACTTCGCCGATATTCAGCCGGTCGATGTTGGTCGCGCCGAGCAGTTGTTGCGACCACTTTTCGTCTTTCGTCAGGCACGAGGCGACCAGAGTGCCGCCGATCTTCGAGAGCATGTCTTTCTGCTCGCACTTCACGACCGAGACAAACGGGAACATGTACTCGGTGTTGGCGATCGCCGGCTCGGTGCTGGAGCAATGGATGACGGTCGGACGCAGGAAGTCGTAGCGCTCGTGAGCGACGTGGCGGTCGCCATTGCGATACTTCGCAGAGACTTCGGTGACTCCGGGAGCCTTCACCAATTCTTCGATCTGTGCGTTGACCGCCTTCGCTGCTCCGGGCACGGTGAACGCGGCTAGCGGCGATTTCGGATCGCTCATCGGCAGCGGAGCGACCGGGCCGAGCCGTTTGGCCAGGGCTTCAGCAATCTCTTCCGTGTGCCGCGAGGCCCAGATGCCGGAGCAACTGATGCAGCTTCGTCCGCTGTTGGCGAACACGCTTTCAGCCATGAGGTCGATGTACTTCTCCCACTGATCGACCATGTCGTCGCCGAACAGAATCTTCGAGAAGCCCGGCCCGTGAGCCTGCACACGCGGGTTGCCGTGGTAACGTTCGACGGTCGGAATCCCGCCGAAGATCATCGCGCGGTTACAGGTCTCCAGCACGGCGGCTCCGCATTCGGGACCACCGGGATAGACGCAGAACACTTCGCGCGGCACGCCGGCTTGAGCGAACGCCTCGTACATGCGATACGGCGTCCACGGTTCTTGCGGACCGGGCTTAAGCACGAGACCGATCTGCAACGGGATGACCGGCATCCACAGCGTGTGCACGCCGGGCGAGTTCGACGGCAGCACCATGCCCAGCACGTTCGTCTGCGCCTGATAGCTGACCATCACGCCTCGGCTCTCCATGCCATAGCCCTTGGTCAGAATCTCCAGCGGCAGTCCGCGAGTCAGTGCCTCCAGCGTATGCCGCATGTTGCGCAGAACGTAGGCATTCTTTTTCATGTTGCCGGCACACATGTGCTCGGGCAGGCCGGTCGTGGCGGACTGCATCCGGCAGAATTCCGCGGGGCTTTGCGTTCCGTTACCCAGCGGCAATGTCGCGTTCTGATAGAGGTCCGCGGCCTTCTCGGCCATGTCGCAAAGCTGGTCGATGCTGAATTGCCGCAGGATGTCGCGCGCCTTGCCTTGCTTCCGCATATCCATCTTGATGAGGCCGGCGTTCGCGTTGTCGACCGTCGCGACCGCTTCGCCAGTTTCAAAGTGGACGATCTTGTCCTTTTCCATGGACTCGTACGGTTGGCCCCAGCGGATGACAGGAATCTCTAGCATGGTTTGTCCTTTTGGAGTGCGACGACTCATCGTCGCCTTCATTTGCGGTGGAACCGCTTTTGCTTTTTGAGGGAATGAAACAACGGAAAGCAGAGATAAATCCCCGCACTCCAAAGATCAGTAAACGCCAACGGTGGTGGTGGCTGCGAATTCGTGGAACGGGCGTGTGCCGCTGATGCCGTCCCACGGGTATTTGTCGTGCGGCTTTTCGCGTTCGCCTTCATCGCGTTCCATGAAGCCGGGGACGAAGAGCTCTTTCGTCATCGTGTACAGCTTCACTCGGCCGGTGCTGCCGTAGGGGACGACTTGGTTGTAGTCCTCGAACTCGACGGTCTCGATGACAGCTCGCGGTTGCGGCGCGTAGTAGGTGATCTTGAAGTTGTCGGCCGGGTCGAACGGCTTGCCGCAGGCGAGTCCCATCAGCGTGTTGCCGTAGGTCGGCGTGATGTAGACGTTCGGGCCGAGCAGCTCTTCGCGGCAGAAGCGATACCACTGCGGAGTGAACTCGGTGCCGCCGGCGAAGATCCCCTTGATGCCGGACTCTTCGATGCTGCTCCCTTTGTCCATCAACTTCAACGCGAGGGCTTCGAGCAGCTTCGGCGTCGCGAAGGCGCACTTGATGTCGTGGCCGGCGGAGAGAATCGTCACGGCTTGGTCGATGACGTGATCGGCATACGCCTTCACGCCGGAGATGTCTCCCTTCTTCAGGAGTTTCACGACCCAGCGTGGGTCGAGGTCCACGCAGAAGCAGATGCCGCCGCGATGCTGAGCCAGATGCTCGACGGCCAATCGCAATCGACGCGGGCCGGAGGGGCCGAGCATCAGCCAGTTCGAGCCGCGCGGGAAGTATTCGTCCGGCAGCGTGTCCGAGAAATTCTCGTAGTCGATCCAGTGATCCTCGATGACCATGCGGCTCTTCGGGATGCCGGTGGTGCCGCCGGTCTCGAAGACGTACACGGGTTTGTCGGCCAGCCCCTTCGGAACCCAGCGGCGAATCGGGCCGCCGCGGAGCCATTCGTCTTCGAAGTTGGGGAACTTCTTGAGGTCATCGAAGCTGTTGACCTCTTTGAGCGGGTCGAACTTGAACTCGCGTTTCTTTTCCAGCCAGAACGGGCACCCAGTCTCATCGTTAAAGTGCCAGCGGACGGTTTGCCGCGTGTGTTCGTCGAGCAATTCTTTGGCTTTGGCCAGTTTGGCGGCGAGGGCAGTGTCACTCACGGTGAGTCAATCTCCTAGGAGGGAAGTCTGAAGACCGGGGCCGCAGTCAGCCTCGAACGGTTTCCACGGTGGGAGGGGGACAGAGTAGGTGGCCTCGGCGACCATTTCAACTCGCCCGATGCACCGATTCGGCCCCAGTCGCCTGGGTGGATCGTCGGTTGACTGACCTGTTTGAACGCGTCCACAAACTGCTCGGCGATTCCGAGCAGGAAGGAGGGGTCTATCGGCCGAAGTGTCCTGAGACGATTGAGCAATCGGGGCTGACTCGCGAAGAGGTCGAGGAGACGCTCGACCAACTGGAGGCCACTCAGAACCCGCACACAAAAGTTTGCGAAGCTCCGCTGCAATTGAAGAGCAATTGCGGCATGTTCGTGATCGACGACTTCGGACGCCAACGCTGTCCCGTTGCCGATCTGCCAACGTCAGAACGCGTACTGCAATCGCACGGCGAAGATGTCGGCGTTGCTGTTGACCGAATTGCGTTCCAGAAACGAATGGATGTAGTTCAGCATCACACGCGATCGAACGGCATAATTCCAATTGAGTCCGCAAGTCAGGTTGGTTAATCGGCCGCCATGCAGTGAGCCGTGATCGAGATCGAACCACGAGACTCGGCCGGTCAACTCCCAGGCTCCCCCGAAGCACCCATCGCAGTCACCTTGGTCGTCGCAACGAAACGGATGCTTGGGTGTGACCGATCCGTATCTCCCCTGCGTGCGGTTGAAATTGCGATGCTCACCGGTCAGCCAATACATCGCTTCGAGATAGCCGCCATGCAGGAACAAACTCTGGTTGTCGGACTGCACGCCCGCCAACGCGATGTACTCGCCTTGAAACGACAGCGGGCCGAGCACGCTGCTCATTTCGAGGCCGGCGACGTGATAGTCGTGAATCTGTAGCAATCCTGTGTCCACAAAGTTCGGTGTGGACAAGGCTCCTTCCTTCAAATTGATCTCTGGACGAGAAGCAAAATCCCGGTTGGTCTTCCCGAGCTTGCGGTAGCTGTAGCTGGCTCCGACCTGAAGCAACCGGCTGCCGTCGTCGTTGACGAACGGCAGCCAAGTGACACGGCCGGTCCCCGCGAGCCCCGTCCGATCCCGATTGTCCTCGCCGAATTCGTTGGTCGCTTCGTTGAAGACACCGTAGGACCAAGTCATGGTCTCGTCGGCATTCCAATCGAACGCCATCAAGCCGACATTGCGGAACGGCGCGAGCGTGTTGACGGCCGCGCTGCGTTCGAGAAACGGCTGGTCGTTCGAACTGTCGAGCCGTTCGAGGCTGAACGGTTCGCGAAAGTGGCCGACGCGCAGATTGCCAAACACAGGAAGTTTTTGCACGTCGAGATAGGCGTCGAAGATCGTCGGCCGTGTGGCGGTCGATTGGTCGAACGTCACGAAATCCACGTCCAAACGGTAGAAGAATCTGTCGAAGCCCTCGCCCTCAACACCCAGTCGAGCGCGTCGAATACTGACGCCGTTGTGGGCGTCGGCTCCGACGCTGGTCTTGTTCGCGTCGTCTTGACTGAACGCGCCGGCGTCGATGTGGACTCGACCGAATGGACGTACAACGAACTTCTGTTTGGCTTTGTCTGCGGCCTGGAGATCAATGGCCTCGCGTTGTTGAAGCTTCAACTCAACTTCGGCCAATCGATCGGTCAATTGAGCGATCACGTCGTCGCGATTGCTGGCCGGTGACGGAAACAATCTCAAGCTGGCCGATTCGGCTTCCGGCACCGTCGATTGAGCGGTCACTGAGTTAGTCACAATCGCGGCCAGCCAGCCCATGACAACCCACACCCACAGGCTCGCGCGGCGCGGCCGGTGTGCTGGGATCATCGTGGAACCGACTCCGAGAAACATTCTGTCCTCCTTGACGGACACCCGGCGCGCAGCGGGTTCGCAGATGCCGCGGCGCGACCTCGCTTCTTTTGTCGGTTATTCCGGTCACGAAGAATCTGACAATTGCGAAGGCCGACTCGCTTGGCGACCAAGCGAGTCGGGCCAAGCCCACGCTACCGGCAAGAGTTGCCAGTTGATGGCGGCGTTGTCATTGAGAAATTGGAACGAGTACATCGACAGATCGTTCTCGCGAATGCGGTTCGAGACGTCCGCAATGCGACGCTCGATCCGCCAACACGCGAGCCGATTGCTTCATCTGCCGCAAATGCTCGCCGGATCACGCGATTCGGACGATTGGTCTGCGAATTGTGCCCGTTACGCTGGTCACCCTCAGTAGCCGTAGCCCCGCAGAGATTGTGATATCGCCACGCTCTGGGCGAGCATGGCGACCTAGTGATCAATGCGGGTTCTCTTCGTTTCCAAAATTGAAAAACTTGTTCGGGGACCGACGCGAATTGACATGCCGCCGCCGCCGCCGCGATCTCAAATTGGCGGAGATTCATGCTCAAAAATGCAGGCCGATCCGTACAATTTCTGCCTGTCCGAGCCAGCGATTTCTTCCAGGATGAGAACCGTGCCAAGTAAACTGATCATTGACGCCGATCCGGGGATCGGAGATGCCCTCGCGGTGGCGCTGGCGCTGCTCGATCCCGAAGTCGATTTGTTGGCAGTCACCGCCACGGCCGGATGTGTCTCCGGCCCGACCGCGACGAAGAATCTGCAAGCGGTGATCGAGTTAATCGATCCCTCGAAGTGGCCACGTCTGGGAGCCTCCGAGTCCGAAGTGCCTCTGCCGGGAGGCGAGCTGATGCCAGGGTTCGTGGATCCGGCGCTGCTCAACGGCCGTCACGGTTTGGGAGAATCCGCTGTCGCCGTCGCCGAACTGCACAAGCCGCACGAGGCGGTCAAATTGCTCACCGAATTGGTGCGTCTGCATCCCCAGGAGATTACTCTGCTGACGCTCGGCCCACTGACCAACGTGTTGGCTGCTCAGGAACGTGATCCCGAATTCCTGTCACTGCTCCGTGAACTTGTGTGCTTCGGAGGTTCGGTTGCCGTGGGCGGCAACGCGACGGCCGCCGCCGAGTTCAACATCTTCGCCGATCCGGAAGCGGCTCGTCAGATTTTGAAATCGCCGGCCACCAAAACACTCGTGCCGCTGGATGCCGCGCAGCAACTCGTGCTCAATTACGACCAGTTCGCGCGGCTGTCGGACGTCGGCATCGGCCGAGCCGGCAAGGCAATTCTGGAATGGCTGCAATTCGGCCTGCGAGCGTCGCACGAACATCTGGGCAACGAGGGTTTCTCGCTATGCGAAGTCGTCGCGCTTGCGGCGGTTTCACAAGCCCGGCTCGTTCACACCACTTCGATGGCGATCGATGTCGAAACGCAAACCGGGCTGTGTCGCGGAGCCACCATCTTTGACCGCCGAGCCTCACGCCGCTGGCGCGACAATATCGAAGTCGTCGATGACCTCGACCTGCAGGGATTGCTCGACTACTTCGGCAGAATGCTGCGGCGGATCGAGATTTGAAGCTTGAAATCGCCGATCTCCAGCTTCACGTCCACGGGCTTCGCCGAGAACTTCATCTGCTCGACTGGCGTGTCCGCTTTGCTCTGCTGAGGCACCGATGGAATCGAATCGTCTTCGGCGACTGACCGGTCGCTGAGGTCGACCTGCACGGGAAATTTCTCGCCACGTCGCAGGACCATCAGCCGGACCTTCTTGCCGACTGGCGACAGACTGACGACGTTGATGAGATGGTTCTCATCGACAATGTCGACGCCGTCGAAGCTCAGAATGACATCGTCCTTCTGCAACTTCGCTCGCGCGGCCGGCGTGTTGGGATAGATTGCCATCACTCGCGCACCGCGAGCACGGTCCAGCTTCAACGCCCGCGCTTTGGTGATGTCGAACTCGGGATCGAGCTTCACGCCAAGATACGCTCGATAGACCTTGCCGTATTCCAGCAGTTGATCGACGACACGGCTGACCAGGTTGCTGGGAATGCTGAAGCCGATCCCCTCGTTGCCGCCACTGTTGGACGCGATCGCGGTGTTAATGCCGACCACTCGGCCGTTCAGGTCGATCAACGGACCGCCGCTGTTGCCGGGATTGATCGCCGCATCGGTCTGAATGAAATCCTGATTCAGCACTCCCTTGTCGCCGAGCTTCAACGACCGGCGACTCTTCGCACTGATGATTCCAAAGGTCACCGATTGGCTCAGCCCAAACGGACTGCCGACTGCCAGCACCGGATGCCCGATCTCGGCCACATCGCTATCAGCCCAAGACGCGGCCGTCAGACCTTCGACGGGCACCTTCATCACCGCAATGTCCGAGGCCGCGTCATCCCAAACACGTTCGGGATGCACTTGGCGACCGTCGGGCAGCGTGACCTTGATTTCCTTCAACTCCGAACCCGCGATGACGTGCCGGTTCGTGACCACATATTCGCCGGGCAGGTGTGTGCTCCGCACGATGACTCCCGAACCTGTCTCTTCGACCTCGCCGCGCAGCACCGTGCGATGCACGCTTTCGATGTGGACGACGCTCGGCGAAATCTGCTTGGAGATCTTGGCCATCACGCGGCCGGCATCACGCAGTGCGTTCGAGCCACTATCGAGATCTAACTCCGCCCCGCGACGCGGATCGGCATGTAACCGCTCGAACGCGACCCAGCCGCCGATAAATGCCAACACTCCGCACAGCACGATCGTGGATCGAACTCGCATGGTCGCTGCTCCGGTCGAAAAACGGTCCTCCTCGGTTGATCGTCGGAAGCCGCGATCGAAGCGAATGGAAACGCCATGACGGTCACTCGCAAGACGCAAGTCGTGCCCGCACTGACGGACGGGCAAGGCGTTTGGGTTCGGCAAACTGTGCGGGCGGGTTACAGAAGGCAGACGACTCCCTTCTGCCTCATCCCCGCGGATGGCACCGCGCATGCACCGCCTTCAGCCGCGAGTGCTCGACGTGCGTGTAAATCTGAGTGGTCGCGATGTTCGCGTGCCCCAGCAGTTCTTGCAGAGCACGAATCTCCGCTCCTCCTGCCAGCATGTGTGTCGCGAAGCTGTGCCGAAACGTGTGCGGACTGACCAGCTTGCTGCACCCCGTCCGAGCCGCGTACTTCTTCACCAGATGCCAAATCATGATCCGCGTCAGCCCCGTCCCGCGCCGCGTGACGAACAACCAATCGGCCTCTCGCTGGCTGACAAGCTGCGGCCGTTCGTGTTCGAGGTACGTTTCCAACGCCAACCGCGCGACTGGGTTCAGGCCGACGATTCGCTCTTTGTTCCCCTTGCCCAGGCAGCGGCAGAAATTCTCATCAAGCCGCACATCCTTCACTTTCATGTTCGAGATTTCCGAAGCTCGGCATCCAGTCGCGTACAACATGCAGAGCAACGCCCGATCCCGCAGCGGCTGCCGATCGTCTGCCATCGGAGCCGCGATCAACCGATTGATCGCTTCCGGCGAGAGCACCTTCGGCAGATTCTGCCACAGCTTCGGCGAACTCATCAGGTCCGCGACGCTCTCGGCCAGAATCCCTTCCAGCACGAGATACCGAAAGAACATTTTGATCGCGACCAGATGCCGCCCGATCGTGCTGGCCGCGAGCTTCCGCTCGTGCAACCATTGCAGATGCCCTGTGAGCGTCGCGAGATCGACTTGATGTACGGTGGCCGGGCCGTGCTCAAGGAACCACTCGGAGAATTGCTGCAAATCCGTGCGATAAGCCGCGAGCGTGTTCTTCGACAGCCCGCACTCCGCCTGCAAGTAATTCACGAACGCCGCGACCTGAGCCGACAAATCGGCTGGCTTCGCGGTCGTAGTTACGGCAGAGGATACGGGACGGCGACGTTCGGGCATGATTCGCTCGTAGTACCGGCTTCAGCCGGAACTTGACTGCCTGAAGGCGAAACTACGAACTTGATCGTCCGGTCAACGCTCGTCACCACAGTCCGTCCGGCGTCAGCGGGCATGACAAGTCACGAAAGATACGATTAAAGAAATGATGCGGTTAAAGATTGGAGACCACTTCTCCGTTGAGGCCGATGTTCGTTCCGAGTCCTCCGTCGAGAGTGTCTTTCCCAGTTCCGCCGCCGAGGTCGTCGTCGTCGCTGCCGGTGATCGCGTTGCTGCCAGTGCCGTGGCGAAGGGCGGCAGCTTGCCGCCGGGTTGAGCCGGCCCGGTGTCTTGGCGGCCACGAGCATCAAATACCATTCGCCTCCGCACAACGGATTGAAGATTTTCCAGAGTGGCCTCAGAAAATGAGAGAGGTGTTTGATCGTGCAAGCGTGGGATTCCTGGCGGTGATCGCTGAACGCCAAGCCTTGTGTCCATCGACCGACGCATTGAAACTGCAGAGCAGCGACTTTGCCATGCCTCATCGCTTCGCCGCCTTGCCCTGGGAGTCATCTATGCCGACGCCTGTTGTGTTCCGAGGTCAGATTGTGTTTCCCAACCGCATCGAACGGGGAGCGCTGGTGGTTCGCGCAGGACGCATCGCCGAAGTTTTGGACGACGATGCCACATTGCTTGAATTCACCAACGTCATCGATGCGGGTGACGGCTATCTTTCGCCGGGCTTCGTCGATCTGCATGTGCATGGCGGATTGGGTGGCGATTTCATGGATGGGACGTCCGAATCGTTTCAACTCGCTTTGAAAGCGCACGCGCGGCATGGCACGACTCGGATGGCGATCACCACGACGGTCGCAAAGCACGAGCAAATCCTCGCCACACTCCAATTGACTCGGCAGTTTCGCCACACGCCGGAGCCGAACGGTGCGCGAGTCATGGGTGCTCACTTTTATGGACCGTACTTTCGATACGAGGCGCGTGGAGCACATCCGGGCGCGGAGGTCCGGCCCGCGATTCCGCAGGAGTTCGATCAATACCTCGAATACGCCGACGACTTGGTGACGGCGACAGTCGCTCCCGAAATCATCGGGGCAAAGGAGTTCGCGCTGGCCTGCCGGGCGAAAGGTGTACGGACCAACGTCGGCCACTCGTGGGCCACGTTCGCTCAAATGACCGAAGCGGTCGAGTGGGGCGTGCGGCACATCGACCATCTGTTCTGTGCGATGTCCGACAAAACCAGGCTGCGGCAGTTTCAGATGTACCCGATGCAGGGCGGAGTGCTCGAAGCGACGCTGTACTACGACGAACTGACGACCGAAGTCATCGCCGACGGCAAGCATCTTGATGCGAGCTTGCTGTTGTTGGCATTGAAGATCAAAGGCCCGGATCGGCTGGCACTGGTGACCGATTGCAGCCGCGCGCTCGACATGCCCAACGGCAACTACGTCATCGGTCCACGCGATGGCGGCGAGCCGTTCGTTAAACAGGATGATGTCGGCATGTTGCCGGACCTGACCGCGCTGGCGTCGAGCGTGCAGGGCATGGACTACATGATTCGTACGTTCGCCAAGCTCACCGGCCGCCCGCTGTGGGAAGTGATTCGCATGGCGTCGCTCACTCCGGCACGCATCGCGGGACGCGATCGGGAATTCGGCAGCCTCGAAAAGGGCAAGCAAGCCGACGTGGTGGTGTTTGATCGCGACTTGAACGTGCAGCGAGTCTTCGTTGACGGCGTTGAATTGCAGTTGAAATGACTTCACCCCACCGGGCTTGCCTCGGTGTCTCGCTGGCTTTTGCGCTACTTGATTCCTCGAATGACCGAAGTCGTGCAAAAAGCCCGTGAGCCACCCGGACAAGGGGGGTAAGGAGAATGTCACATGACCACTTTGCGAATCGCCTTGGCTCAGTGTCGACAGACCGACGATTTCGAGACGAACGCGCACACGATCTTTCGTTTCCTCGAAGAAGCCGCAGCACAGCGGGCGCAGATCGTCTGCTTTCCGGAAACTCAAACCGTCGGCTATCGCGTGGACATCGCTCGGCCCGACACGCCGGTTGAACCGCAACGGCTGGATGACCTGCATCGCCGAATCGCACACCGCTGCGGTGAGTTGAAGATCGCCTGCATCCTGGGGACCGAAACGCCGCTCGAATCGAATCCGGCCGGCAAGCCGTACAACTCGGCATTGGTCATCGCGTCGAACGGTGACATCCTCGGTGTGCATCACAAAAACAGGCTCACACCGCTGGACGCCATCGCTTACTCGCCGGGGAAGTCCTTCGAGACGTTCGACCTGTGCGGCGTGTGTGTCGGCGTCGTGATCTGCTTCGAGGGATTTCGTTTTTCCGACACAACGCGAGAGTGCGTTCGCCAAGGTGCACAGCTCATTTTTCACCCGCAGAACAACACGACCCGGCCGAACGATTGGAAGATCCCGATTCATCACTCGATGATTGTCACTCGCGCTGCCGAGAATACGGTCTGGTTTGCATCCTGCAACATGGCTCACGAGCAGCATCAGAATTGCAGCTCGATGATTGTCGCCCCCGACGGGCGAATTCATGCGCAGGCGGCGTTGAAGCGGGAAGAACTGCTTGTGGCGGACCTCGATATTGACCTCGCCACGCAAGCCATGTTCAAGTTCGACACCGACGGCTGCGCGAAAGTGCTGTTCGCCGACACGGTTCTGCCAGACGAATACCGTGCCCATTAAAGCCTGAAACGCCTGCGAAGGATTCTTGCCAATGCTCCTTCGCAGACGCTTCAGGCTTCAATGTCTTGGCAACATATTTGAGCGACTTCCCCGGCCCGTTCCATTTCGCGGTGCCGATCGCGAAAAACAAATTACTCCACGGCGGCTGCCGTCGAGCAGACACAGCAGCGTGTGGCTGGCCGTGAAGTTGGATTCTCAGTCGTGCTTCGGTTCGAGACGGAAGGCCGGGTTGTCGGAGCGTGATCCAAAGCGTGCTGGAATTCCTGCGAAAAAACCTGCCGGAGTTCACGCGGCAAAACGTGATCGCCGAAAATACCCGCTGGATGACCTCCGGCCTGAGCCTCTTCCGCGAACAACTCACCGCCGCTCGCGCCCACCTCACAATCGCCGATACCGGCTGACCAAAACGCCAACCGACAATCGCAGACACCAGTCACCGCCAATCGCGAATTAAGCCCCCGGCCAACACGCCTCTTGACCCGCTTGTCCACGTCCGTAGATTGAGCAGCTACGAACGACAGGCGAATAACAAACGAATGTCCGCGTTGTGGCGAGCAATCCATATCACATGGGATAGCGCGGATTTGACTCGTGCATGAACTGCGGCTATAGAGTGCTCATTGAGGTTTGATATATCGTTTCACAGGTTTACTGAGAGGGGACACTCATGGCAAAGAAGGCAAATGCGTCGGCAAACAAAGCCGCGATCATCCGCGAAGCTCTTGGCAAAGGAATCGAATCTCCATCGGCAATCTCGGCTTATGCGAAGCAAGCCAAAGGTCTGGAAATTGACCCGAAGTATGTCAGCGTCATCAAGTCGAACATCCGAACCAAGGGGGCGAGAGGTCACGGTCGCCGCGGCTTGAGCCAAGACACACAGAAGGACGCGATGCTCTTCGCGTTGAAGAACGGAACCATCGAGAAGGCCAAGAAGGCATTGGAAGCCGTTCGAAATGACGCGGCGATGGCTTTCGCGGTGAATATGGGTGGAGTCGATCGGGCGATTTCTGTCTTAACAGACTTAGCCTCGCATGTGGGTGGACAGTAGTAGGTTTGCGGGTTTGCCGTACAAAAATGCTCGCTACTAGATCCTTCTGGTTGGCGAGCTTTTTTGGCTTGTGTGTCCGGCCTATGAGATGACCGGCAGAACGGAACTTCGGTGAGTGATTGTTTACCGCGTCGGAGCGAACAAAGGGATTGGTTGAGCGGTTCGTCGTGTTTGTGCGAGGAAGTCGAGGGGATCTCGGACAGGGCGATTGCGCGATACTGGGCAAGCTGCGATAGTTGCGGCATGGCGATTTGAGGAGTCCGCTCGACAGGATGTTGGGCGATCAAATCGCGTTCGTGTTGGAGGACGAGCATCGTGCCCAAGAAGTCGAGTGTGCGTTTGACGATCG
>CAMAWN010000063.1 GCA_945861865.1 Candidatus Kuenenia stuttgartensis
CTTCTTCGGCGGCGGCAAATGTGGCTCGATCAATGTCCACAGTCGATCATCCAAAATCGGTTTCGCCATCTTCGGACCTCCTTGTCCGACGTGAAACCTAGCTTATTCGATCAAGCCTCAAAAGGCTTTTTGTTAGACGCTCTAAGAAAGCCGCGCCGAAGATCCTATTTGAAGAGCATGTGCTGCCGATCCTCAAGGCGCGGTGCGTGAAGTGCCATGCGGGGGCTGAGCCGGCTCAGGGGCTGCGATTGACGACGCGGCGCGAGATTCTGCGCGGCGGCAGGTCGGGACCGGCGATGCGGATTGCGGCGGCGGAGTCGAGCTTGTTGTGGGAGAAGCTCGCGTCGAACGAGATGCCGAAAGGTGGGCCAGCGCTTTCGATGGCGGAGAAGGGAATCATTCGCTCGTGGATCAACGACGGCGCGGCTTCGACCGATGCGACCGACGACGACGCCAACGAATTCAGAGAGAACGCCGGTCATCAGCCGAACGATCATTGGGCGTTTCGTCCGCCTGTTCGTCCGCCGGTGCCGAATGCTCGAAACGCGGATCGAGTGCGAACCCCGATCGACTCATTCGTCATCGCGGCGTTGGAAGCGAAGGGGCTGAGTCTCTCGGCGGAGGCAAGTCGCGAAGTGTTGCTGCGCCGCGCGTCGTTCGACTTGATCGGTCTTCCGCCGACGCCGGACGAAGTGCGTGAGTTTCTCACGGATCGTGATGAACTGGCCTACGAGAGGCTGATCGACCGGCTGCTGGCTAGTCCGCATTACGGCGAGCGTTGGGGCCGGCACTGGCTGGATGTCGCGGGGTATGCGGACTCGGCCGGAGTGCTCTCCGAGGACCGCCCGCTGCCGACGGCCTTCCGCTATCGCGACTACCTGATTCGGGCCTTCAACAGCAACAAGCCCTACGACCGGTTCCTCCAGGAACAGATCGCTGGCGATGAACTGTCCGACTACTGGACCGCCTACGAGAAACTTGATCGTCTGCCGGACGAGGTCGTCGAGGCGGTCACGGCGACGGGCTACTTGCGATGTGCTCCGGATTCGAGCCGTCCCGATTTCTCGACGATCAAAAACGCCGACGCTCAATACTTCTATCCGACGATCAATGACACGTTGCAGATCGTGGCGTCGTCGACGATGGGGCTGACGTTGCAGTGTGCTCGCTGCCACAGTCACAAGTTCGATCCGATTCCGCAGGTCGAGTATTACCGTTTGCAGTCGATCTTCATGACCGCGTTCCGGCCGAAGCAGTGGATTCCACAAATGGAGCGACGGTTGCTCGTCGCGACGGCGGCTCAGAAGAAATCGGCGGATGAGCACAACGGCAAGCTCGATGCGGAGATCACGCGGCTGAAGAAAGAGCTAAGCGACTTACGGGTGCAGTTCAAACAGCGGCTCTTTGACGATCGACTCGCGACCCTGCCGGAATCGATTCGCGCCGACGTGAAGCAGGCTCTGAGCAAGCCCGTTGAACAACGCTCGCCGGTCGAAAAGTACCTCGCCGAAAAATTTCAGCCGCAACTGCAACCGGATGACAAGTCGCTCGACAAGCTGCTGCCCGAGACGTTCGCCGACTATCGTGCGGCGGGCGATCAACGGAACTCGGCCATTGCGGCGCAGGAGCGGCAACGTGTCGGCTTCGATGAACTGCGAGCGCTCTACGATCAGCCGGGGGCCGTGGTCACACCGCTGTTGCGACGCGGCGACGCACTGACTCCGGGGCCGCCCGTCGAGCCGGGAGTTTTGTCGTCACTGACGACTCCGATTTCGTTTCAATGGACACCGCCAGCGGCTGAAGCGAAGACGAGCGGCCGGCGACTCGCGTTTGCTCGCTGGTTGACTCAGCCCGATCATCCGTTGACCGCGCGCGTCATGGTCAATCGCATCTGGCTGCATCACTTCGGTGAGGGACTGGTCTCGACGCCCGAGGACTTCGGCACGTTAGGCTCGGCTCCGAGCCATCTGCAACTGCTCGACTGGCTGGCGCGCGAGTTTGTCGAGAGCGGCTGGAACATCAAGCACATCCACCGGCTGATCATGACATCGAATGCTTATCGCCAGCGTTCGGCGATTGATGAAGCAGCGCACGCTCGTGCGAAGGAAGTCGATCCCGACAATCGATTGTTGTGGCGTCAACGTCTGCGACGAGTCGATGCGGAACCTCTTCGCGATGCCATGCTGAGCGCTGCCGGATTGCTCGACCAGAAACTCTTCGGCAGTCCGATTCCGGTCGCCCGACGCCCCGATGGTGAAGTGAGCATCGCGGACGGCCAGAACGATCGCCGCCGTTCGATCTACGTGCAGATTTTGCGCGGCAATCCGCTGACGATGCTGCAAGCTCACGACCAACCGGTGATGGAAACCAACTGCACGCGCCGCAGCCGCTCGACGGTCTCGACGCAAGCCCTCACGCTGCTCAATAGCGATGCGGTCGTTGCCTACTCCGTCGCCTTCGCCGACCGCGCCTTGCGAGAAGCACCTGATGCACCGATCCAATTCGTGGCTCTTGTTGCGTTGTCGCGTGAGGCCACCGCGGACGAACTGAGCGTGCTGAGTGACTTCGTGACCGAGCAGCAGACGCGATACGTGGCACGCGGCGATCAGAGTGATGCCGCCCGGCACAAGGCATTGGTTGATCTGTGTCACATGCTGCTGGCGTCGAATGAGTTTGTGTATGTGGATTGAGTCCAGTTACGGACAGAAAAGGACCAACGATGAGCCATCGAACCTCAATCGACATCGAGCTTCTCTCGCGACGCGATGCCATCAATCACATAGGCAGCGGCTTCGGCGGGCTTGCTCTCGGCGCGTTGCTGGGTGACTTCGACCACACCGCTTCAGCGGCTGAGGGCGTGACTCACAACTTGCTCCCCAAGCGGTCCCATCATCAATCGCAGGCGCGGGCTGTGATTCAACTCTTTATGCACGGAGGTCCGAGCCAAGTGGACTTGCTGGATGAAAAACCGGAGCTGGTTCGATTGAGTGGTCAGACTCCGCCAGGCGAAGTCGCGGACGATGAGAATCGCACGACATATTTGCTCGGCAGTCCGTTCAAGTTTTCAAAGCATGGCGAGAGCGGCTTGGCGTTCTCCGACGTTTTACCTGGCATCGCGAAACACGCCGACGACATCGCCGTCATCCGTTCGATGTTCACCGAGCATCGCAATCACGAGCAGGCGATCTGGATGGCCAATACGGGCCTGACCGTCTCCGGTCGTCCGAACATCGGGTCGTGGGTCGCTTACGGCTTGGGAGCTGAGAATCAGAATCTGCCCGCGTATGTCTCGCTGCCTGATCCGGGAGGCATGCCGGTCGATGGTGCCCGGAATTGGTCGAGCGGTTGGCTGCCGCCGGTCTATCAAGGGACGGCGATTCGGTCGGAAGGAATGCCGGTGCTGCATCTCCAACCGAAGACGGCGCGAACGTCGGAGATTGATTATGGACGACTGGAACTGCTGCGAAAGCTCAATGCCCGACATCAGCAAACGCGGCCCGGCGAACTCGAATTGGATGCCCGCATTGCCAGCTTCGAACTCGCCGCGCGAATGCAGCTCTCGGCCACCGATGCGCTCGATCTCAATCAAGAGACGCCAGCAACTCAGCAGCTCTACGGCTTGGATCGAGACAAGACGCGATCGTACGGCAAGCGCTGCTTGATGGCTCGTCGGCTGGTTGAGCGTGGTGTCCGCTTCGTTCAAATCTTCATGGCCGGCCAACCGTGGGATACGCACTCGAACAACGTCTCCGGCATCCGCAGTTGTTGCGAGCAAACCGACCTGCCGATCGCCGGCTTGCTGACCGACCTCAAGCAGCGCGGCCTGCTTGATTCCACGCTGATCCTGTGGGGTGGCGAGTTTGGCCGAACTCCGGGTGCTGAGCAGCGCGACGGCAACAAGACACCCGGCATCGAGGGTCGCGACCATCATCCCTACGGGTTCAGCGTCTGGCTCGCCGGCGGCGGCGTTCGCGGTGGCCAGGCCTACGGAGCCACCGACGACTTCGGCTACCGAGCCATCACCAACCGCACCCAAACCGCCGACCTCCACGCTACGATCCTGCACCAACTGGGTCTCGATCACGAACGACTCACCTTCGCCCACAACAGCCGCGACGAACGCCTGACCGACGTTTACAAGGCTCACGTCCTCAAGGAATTGCTTGGCTAGGTGGTCGATCCCCGTCGAGGCCAACGTGTCCTCCCAGCCGAGCGGCTCGAATTTGATGTCCAGCGCGTCGCCGAAGCTGGCGTTGAGTTCCTCCAGCACCTGCTGGAACGCCGCCCACTCCACCGCCAAATCCCCCGGCGAGGCGATGAAGACGCGAATCGTGAGGGCTGCGGGCATGCGCGGCGCTCCGGTGAGAAGTCGCTGATTCGCAACCGTAGCCACGTTCTGGCGGACGTGGCTACGTCGGAACAGAACGCGGCGGATTATCCCGAATCCTGATCACCACTCCAGCGAATGACGGGAAGGACGCCGAGAAAGAGAGTGGTGATCGACTTCGGCGAACTTTAGACTTCCTCCCCTTGAACCAATCCAGGAATCGGGAGGTCGTCACGACATGCAACACCTCTGCAAACCTTGGGAGCATCGGCTGTCTCGTCGCGCGTGGCTGGGCGGGATGTCCGCCGCCGGAACCGCCGCCGCTAGCGGCCTGCCATTTGATGTGGCCTTCGGCGAAGAGTTGGCCAAGCAGAAGAAGCAGGTGCTCTTCGTCTGGATCGATGGCGGGATGAGCCAGTACGAAAGCTGGGACCCCAAACCGAACTCGCAGTTCGGCGGACCGTTTCGCCCGATCCAAACGTCGGTCCCCGGCATTCAAGTCTGTGAACTGATGCCGCGCAGCGCGAAGATCATGCAGCATCTCTGCGTCGTGCGCGGGATGTGTACTCAGGACAATTCGCACTCGGCCGGCGTGCCCCGCATTCAGCGAGGCGATCCGAAGAACCGCGGCGTGACGTATCCGTTCTTCGGTTCGTCGGTCGCGAAGCTGGTCGGCAATCAAGGAACCGGTCTGCCAGCCTACGTCTCGATCAAGCCGGGTAACGGCGGATTCATTTATCAGGACGCGGGGTTCCTCGGTCCGCAATTCGGAGCGGTCGCGTTCGGCGACGGCAAGCCGCCGGAGAACATGGCTCGGCCTGAATCGGTCAGCGAAGCGGACGAAGAGTTGCGGCAATCGCTGCGAGTCAAAGCGGACGAGCGCTATCGACTGCGACGTCGCCCCGGTTCGGCCGAGGCGAACGGGTACGTCTTCGAGTCGGCTCGCGAGTTGATGCGGCAGCAGTCTCTGTTCGACTTGTCGAAGGTCGATCCGCGCGACCGCGAACGCTACGGCGATCACGAATTCGGCAGGCACATGCTGCTGGCTCGGCGAATGCTCGAGACCGGGATCACGTTCGTCAAAGTCACCAGCTACGGCTGGGACACGCACGGCGACAACTTCAATGGACACGCTTCGCTGATGCCGCGCTACGATCAGGCGTTCGCGTCGATCGTCGAAGACCTGCAAGAACGCGGAATGCTCGACAACGTGCTGGTCATCACGATGTCCGAGTTCGGCCGCACGCCGCGCATCAACGGACACGTCGGCCGCGATCATTTTCCTGAGGCGTGGTCGCTGGCGATGTCGGGACGCGGAGTGAAGCGCGGACTCACCGTCGGCAAGACGAACGCGAAGGGAACCGCCGTCGAAGGGGACGCCTACGACATCGGCCACATGTTTCACACTTGGTTCGCGGCGCTTGGTATCGACTCGGCCAAGACGCAGTTCGACAACCACGGACAGCCGTTGCCGATCGCTCACGATGACATGCACGCCGTGAAGGAGGTGTTGGCATGACGCCCGAACTCAAAGCCAAGTTCACTCCGAAGGCGGCGAAGAAGCCGCTGGAACTGCCGCAGCAATTTCTCTCGGCCTGCTTCAGTCCGACCGGCGTGTTCCTGCTGGCCGGCAGCATGGAAGGCCAAGTCGGCCGCTGGAGCCTCGTCCCCGACAAACCGGAACCGGAACTCGCTGAGAAGCCGCCGCTAACTGGACTGACCGCTTGGGTCAGTGCGTGTGCGTGTCTGCCCGATGGAAAGTTGGCGGTCGCGGCGGATTCCTTTGGCAATCTCGCCTGCTGGTCATACTGCGATGACGCGGCCGAACCGATCTGGAAAGTTGAAAACGCTCACGACGGTTGGATTCGCTGCGTGATCGTCTCCGCCGACGGCCAGAAGATCGCGACTTGCGGACGTGACGGACGCGTCGTGTTCTGGTCCGCCGACGGCAAGAAACAGTCCGAGATCAAAGTCGGAGGCGACCTGTCGGAGATACGATTCGCGCCGGATGGAAAATCGCTGTTCGCCGGATCGCTGGAAGGAAAAGTGTCCCAATGGGAACTGGCCGGCTCGACGAAGGTCCGCGAGTTCGATGCCGGTTTGCTCTTCAAACCGAACCGCCTGCAAGACGTCGGTGGCGTGCGAGCGATGGCCGTCAGCTCGGATGGTTCGTTGCTGCTGGTGGGTGGCACTCAACCGGAGAACGGCGGCAACGTGCAAGGCAAGCCGACCGTGCTGGCGTTCGACGTCGCGACCGGCGAACTGAAAAAGAAAGCCGAGCTCGGTGCCGGCGGCGATGTGTACGTCACCGATTTGGGATGGCATCCCGATGGCTGCTGGCTCGTCACGACCAGTGGCAATCCCGGCCAAGGGAAGTTTCTCTGCTGGCGAGTTGAAGACGAACAACCGCTCTCCGAAACGAAGCTCTCGAACTGTCACGCCGTACGGCAGCATCCGTCCGGCAAATGGTTCGCGCTGCTGACGACGAATGCCGGCAGCAACGGCAACGGCAAAGTCGTGGACAAGGACGGCCAGTACCGTGGCAACTCGTCGCCGTTGGTGGTGATGACATTTCCGACGACGTGAGGTTTGTGAATGTTCAATCTGACCGGACTGAATCGAGCTGAAGAAATGTCTCGTCGCCACCTGCTGCAAGTCGGCGGCTTGGGATTGATGGGGCTGTCATTGCCGAACATGCTGGCGGCTCGCGAAGCAACGTCATCGAAGTCCTCGCTCGCGCCGAAGGCCGATCACTGCGTGATCCTGTTTTTGAACGGCGGGCCGAGCCATCTCGACATGTGGGACATGAAGCCCGATGCCGCCGACGGCATTCGTGGCGAGTTCCAACCGATTCCGACTTCGCTGCCCGGCTACTTCGTCAGCGATCAAATGCCGAAGTTGTCTCGACACATGCACCGCGCGACGGTCGTGCGTTCGATGCATCACGGAGTCAACAACGCTCACGCCGCCGCCGTGTACGCCGCGATGACCGGGCACGACCGCGGCGAGATCGGCGGCGGCACGAAGCCGACCGATTACCCGTCACCGGGCTGCGTGTTGTCGATGGTCCGTCCGCCGGATCGCCCCATCGTGCCGCAGGTCCATCTGCCGTACATCACTGCCGAAGGAGCCGGCGGTCCGCCCCAGCCGGGATTCTTCGCGGGCATCCTCGGCCGCTCGCGCGATCCGCTGTTCGTGCTCCGTGATCCGAACTCGCCGGAGTTCGCGATCCCGGAACTGACGCTGTTGGCCGATGTCTCGACCGAACGACTCGCGCTGCGCCGCCGGTTGTTCGAGGTCGTTGATTCACAACTGCGAGAACAAGCCGGAGTGAACGTCGCCGACTCGATGACCGGATTTCAACAGCGAGCGTTGCAACTGCTCACCTCTGAAAACACGCAGCGAGCGTTTCGACTCTCGGAAGAACCGGATGCCGTTCGCGACACCTACGGCCGGAACATCTACGGCCAGAGCACGCTGCTGGCGCGACGATTGATCGAAGCGGGGACTCGGCTCGTCACGCTGTCGTGGGCACCGGACGCGAACGCGACCTGGGACACGCACGGCAGCAACTTCAAGAAGCTGAAAGGGACGTTGCTGCCACAACTCGACGCCGCATGTTCGAGCTTGCTAACGGACCTGTCGGATCGTGGGCTGCTCGATCGCACGATCGTCGCGGTCTTCGGAGACTTCGGCCGCACACCAAAAATCAACGCAGCCGACGCCGGCCGAGACCACTGGAACTACTGCTACAGCCTGATGCTGCTCGGCGGCGGTTTCAAGCAGGGTTTGATCTACGGCAGCAGCGACAAGACCGGAGCCTTCCCTGCGTCCGACGCGCTGATCCCCGGCGACATCGTCTCCACGATGTATCACTGCCTCGGCCTGCGTCACGACCGAGAAATCCACGACGCAACCAACCGCCCGTTCCGCCTCGTCCCGACCGGTGACGTTGTCGATGCGTTGCTGGCGTAATTCTTTGGAGGTGCTCATGTCCAACACACGCCGTGATTTTTTGGAACAGTCCTCATCCATTGCAGCAACGACCGCTTCGGCCGCATGGTTGTTCGCCTCGGAAACGAATGCCGACGACAAGGCGAAGGGCGATCGCCTGACCGTCGCGGTGATCGGCCCTGGTGGGATGGGGATGGGCCACACGAATTTGCTCGCGACGAATTCCGCCGTGCAGGTCAAATACGTCTGCGATGTCGATGAGCAGCGGGCGGCTCGCGCGGCGGAGACGATCACGAAGGGATCGGGGCAGGCTCCGAAGGTCGTCAAGGACATGCGGCAGGTGTTCGATGACAAAGACGTGAAAGCGGTCTGGATCGCGACGCCGGATCACTGGCACGCTCCGGCCGCGATTCTGGCGGCGAACGCTGGCAAGCACGTTTATGTCGAGAAGCCTTGCTCGCACAACCTGCGCGAAGGGCGGCTGATGATCGAGGCGGCTCGGAAGAACAAAGTTGTCATGCAGGTCGGCACGCAAACTCGCAGCACGGCTCACGCGATCAAGGGGATGGAAAAACTGAAGACCGGCGTCATTGGCGAAATCCTCGTCGCGAAGGCCTGGAACAGTCAGCGGCGCAGCACGATCGGCAAACAGAAACCATCCGAGCCGCCAAAGAATCTCGATTACGATTTGTGGTTGGGGCCGGTGACGTATCGACCGTATCAATCGAACTTCCTGCACGGCATTTGGAGATGGTGGTACGACTTTGGCTGCGGCGACATCGGCAACGACGGCGTGCATGACATCGACGTGGCCCTGTGGGGGTTGGGAATGAAAACGCACCCGACCCGCATTGCCGCACTTGGCGGCAAGAGCTTCTTCGACGACGACATGCAGCATGCCGACACGCAGTACATCGTCTACGAGTACGCTGCCGCGACGAAGACCGGCAAGCCGAAGCAACTGATCTTCGAGCAACGCATCTGGTCGCCGTACGTCCAAGAAGGTTTCGAGAACGGCAACGCCTACTACGGCACCGAGGGCATGATGATCTTCGGCAAGGCCGGGAAGTACGCGGTGTACGGCCCGAAGAACAAGCTGATCGAAGAGTCGAGCGGCAACGCACCGGACCTCGCCGCGCATCACGCCAACTTCCTGGAGTGCATTCGCACCGGAGCACGTCCGAACGCCGATATCGAGATCAATCATCTTTCGACGGCGTTGTGTCATCTCGGCAACATCGCGACCCGCGCCGGTCGAGTCATCCACTTCGACCCCATCAAAGAACAGATCACCGGCGACAGCGAAGCGGCAACGCTGCTGACTCGCGAGTACCGAGACCATTGGGCGAAGCCGAGCGTGTGATTCGCAGTTCGGACGCCTACGTCCGGACGGTGGGGTGACCGGACGTCGGCATCCGGTCTACTTGAGGGCGGCCTCGTAGACCTGCCGCCCTCCGACGAACGTCTGCCGCACTTCGATGTCGGCGACCTCGGCCACCGGGCAGGTCAGATAGTCGCGATCGAGCACGATGAAATCGGCGAGCTTGCCTGCTTCCAGCGAGCCTTTGTCGTTCTCGGCGAACATCACGAAGGCGTTGTTGATCGTGTAGAGCCGCAAGGCTTGCTCGCGCGTGATGCGTTGTTCGGGGTGCAGCGGTTGCTCGGCCCATCGCGGTTGTCGAGTCAGCGCGATCCACATGCCGAGGAACGGGTTGTACGGGTTGATCGACCGCAGGCTGCCGAACTTTTGCATGTGATCCGAACCGCCGCCGACGATCACGCCGCTGTCGGCCAGTGATTTGTACGGCTGAAAGTACTCCGTGCGTCGCTCGCCGAATTGTTTCAAAAGCGTGGCTCCGTCGAGCCGCAGCCAGGCCGGCTGCAAATCGGCGACGATGCCGACCACTTTCATGCGGTCGATCGCTTCGCGGCTCATGAAGTTGCAGTGCGTGATGCACGGCCGGTGCTCGCGCAGCGGCAGGTCGCGGTTGATCGACTCGTAGGCTTCGATCAGAGCATGCACCGCGCCGTCTCCGACCGAGTGCGCGGTGAACTGAAAGCCGTTGTCGAACGACAACCGCGCGATCGCCTTCAGTTTGTCGGCCGGGATGTATTGCAGGCCGCGGTACTTGGCGTCGGTGATTCCGTAGATCGTGCTGACGCCCCACGGCTCGCGCATGAACGCGCTGCCGGTCAACATGCCGCCGTCGAGGAAGCACTTCACGCCGCGCAGCCAGAGCCAATCATTCTTCGTGTGTCGCGGATGCTCGGCCGCTTTCTTCAATCGCTGCTCGATCTTGTCGAGCGGATCCTGGGCATTGACCGCGTACGAGCAGAAAATTCGGCACGTCAGTGCGTCGTCCTTCAACAGCGTGTCGTACTGATCGACGGCACCGTCACCGCAATTGCGGTCGGAGATGCTGGTCAGCCCGACGGCGTTGTAAGCTGCGAGCATTTGCTTGAGCCGGTCGAGTTGCTCGATCGAGGTCGCTGACTTCGACTTGGACTTCGTCTTCACCAGCCGCGTGCAGCTTCGCAGGATGCCGGTCAGCTCGCCCGTCTTCGGATCGCGTTCGAGGTAGCCGGGCTGACCGTCGGTGATTTGGAAATCCTTGTCGATGCCGCTGAGCTTCAACGCCAGCGAATTCACGGCTCCATCTGGGCCGGTCGCAAACAGCACGGGGTTTTTCGGTGCGACCTGATCCAGTTCATTTCGATTCGGAAACCGCTGATCGCGCAGCCGCGTGATGAACACCTGCGAGATCGTGATCCAATCACCCTCCTCCGCCAGTTTGGCTCGCTGTTCGATGTATTTCAGGACGTCGGCAATCGTTTCCATTTCGGGGATGGGATGATCGAACTCGTACATCGCCGCTCCCGTCGGATGCGTGTGCGAGTCCATCAGTCCCGGCAGCACGGTGCGGCTTTCGAGGTCGATCACCTGCGTCTTCGGCCCAGCCAGTTTGAGGATGTCTTCGTTCTCACCGACGGCGACGATCCGCTCGCCACGAACGGCGATGGCCTCGACGATACGGAACTGAGGATCGACCGTCACAACCTTGGCGTGGTGGACGATGAGGTCGGCCGGATCGGCGGCCAGAAGTGTGAGAACAAATGCAGCGGTCAGTGGGGACATCGATTGGCTTTCCGAGTTGGTGAATTCCACAGCGGCGTCCAGTGGCCGCGGTCCAAAGAGTCTCACTGCACGGACACAACCTCGGCTGTGCCTCGGCTGGGACGGCGTTCAACGGTGACGCTGTAGCGGACGATCGTGCCGTCGCGATAGGTCCAGGTTTCTGTGACTCGGCCGGACGTTGCGACGCGCGTCAGTGATTGCGGTGAACCCAGACACTTCAGCAATTGAGCTGGCGTCATGCCGACCTTTGGCACTCCGAGGCGGATGAATCGTTCGAGGTCCGTCTCGATTGTGACCGGCAGCGGAGCGTTCGGTGCCGCAGGATTCGCCTGGGGTGAAACCCACTGGCCGTTGATCTCTTGATAGCCGAGCTTCTTCAGCCGTTCGAGGATGTCTTCGTTCTTCGGGGCGAGCTGCAACGCCTCGAGCAACAAGGCTCCCGCACCCGGCTGATCTTGCAGCAGCGCGAGGCGTTCGTCAGAAAGCTGAATCAATCCGGTCACGCCATCTTTGCGGAGCGACTGTTCGCGCCGTGCCAGCCAGCGCGTAATCGCTTCTTTGGCGAGACCCTCCTGTTTGCGGTCACGGCAACGCTGAACGAGCTCACCGAGTTGGTTGCGTGTCAGCGTCGCTGAAGTCTTCGCCAGAAAGGTGAGTTCCGCATCACGGTACTTTTCGGCCAGTTCGTGTTGTTCGGCGATCAGTTCGTCAATGCGATTGGCGATCTCGCTGCCATTGCTGCCGTCCGGCTTCGTGACACGAGCAATCGCCGCGGTCGCGATCTCGTTGTGGAACAATCGTTCGAGCGTCCGGCGCTTGGCGTCCGAGGCGTTGTGGTACGTCAGCACGGAGTTCCGGCGGTACTCATTGGCAAGCAGCGGCAAGACGTCTGCGACACGGGTCTTCGCGCCCGGCAAATCTTTGTCGAGCCGATTGAGAAACTGAAACACCGGGTCTTTCGAGAGGTCGAATTCCTCGGCCGTGAGATCGAACTGCGGTGCGGACTTTTTCAACGCTTCCCACTCCAGCCAGTAGGACTCGTGCAGCCAGTCGATCCGCAGTGAATCCTCCAGATCCAATTCGAGGATGCGGCGTGACAACGTTCGCAAAGCTGCGGGTGTGAGTTCTTTCAATTCCTGTCGTTCCAGGTTCAACCCTTTGCGGTTGGCGAGTTTCGCTCGCTCGATGAGTTCCTCGTCGTTGTAGAACTTGCCGCGAGGTCCAGCCCACTCGGCCAATTCGTACCACTGCTTCGATGTGCCGCGTGTGATCGCGCGCTCGCGCTCCGCCAGGGTCTGCACGTCAGTCGGCAACTGACGGACTTGGTCGACCTCGAAATACAGCTTGCCGCTGGTCGCTTCTTTCGCCAGGCGGCCAGAGACCTCGATGATTCTGGAACTGCCCACCAACTTGATTGGCTGCGATGCCTTGAACGGCAGGTCGCAGTTCCGCATCCTCAACGAGTCGCGGACGAGAATCCCATATTGGCCCTCGATGCGGAACGACGAGCCAACGAGATCCGGCCACTGCGGCTTGAGCTCCAGAAAACTTTGCAGCGACTGTGCGCCGCCGGCGGCGCACAGCGTGGCGGGTGCAAGCAGCAGCAGGATAAGAGGAAGGAGGCCAGTGCAGAGTGCAGAGTGCACTTTGAAAACTGAACGTCGCGATTGGTTCCTCGTCATTCGATGGCTCCGATCCAGCCGCTTTGTTCGGTCAGCATCGCGCGCAGTCGAGCTTCCGTGTGCAGTTCATCCGGCGGCAGTCCCGCCGCGAGCAATAGGCCGTAGTCCGTCCACAAGAAGCCCGATGACGCCTTGAGTGTCAGCACCCAAGCCGATTGCTCGGCATTCCATTTGAGTGATTCGACCTGCGCAGCAAATACGACTTCGCGTTGTCCGAGGTCGTTGAGTGCGGACACGCCGGGCGGCAGAGGATCGGCCGGCGAGGCGTCGGGTGTTGCAGTCGGCACGGGGGATGTCGCTTGGATCTTCGAGAAAACTGGCAGGCTGGCGGTCAGGATCAGCGGTTCGTCGAAGATCTGGACTCGCTGTTCCCACGGGACGCTTGCCGATTTCACAGGGTCTGCGGGCGGAGCAATCTCACTTTGCATGACGAGCCACCGTCCGGCATGGAGGTTCGCGAATTCCGACTCGGCAGCGAGCACGTTTTCGCGCAGCCGAGTCGCTCGCGCGGCTTCGATCATTTCGATGAGCGAGCGAGTCAGCAACGAGTTGAGCACGGTCAATTGCCGGTGCATCTGTCGAGCTTGTTCGGCGGGCGCGTCCGTGCGATGCAGCAGATCGGCGGCGGTTGCGGCGCGGCTGAAGTGTTGTGCGGCCTCGACAAAATCTGACTTCTGCAAGGCAGCCATTCCGGATTCGGTGGCCGTTTTGAAATCGACCTCTGCCGATGATCGAGCCGCGAGGTTCCATTGCCACCAGCCGGTCAGGCCGATGACCGTCAGCAAGCTCAACACGATCAGCCGCAGAGGCGTGAACTGCGTCCGAACCTTCGCGAGGCCGGTCGTCAGTTCGGCCTGAAGGTCGATCCCCATTCTTGCGGAAGCAATTTCTGTCGGCGTGGACAACTTGCTGGAGGATTTCGTCTTTGTCGTCTCCGCCGACTTCGGCGATTGGACCTTGCGGACCTTCATGACCGGCCGCGGGTAAACGTCGAGTGGCAACAAGAAAAACCGCTCACCGCAGTCCGTGCAGAGAACTCGCTGAAACACCGGGCCGCGCGTGGCTTCGATTTTGTGGCCGCATGGGCAAGCGAACTCGATCGGTTCGAGAACGACTTCGGCCTCACGACCGCCCAAAGCTCCTTTCGCTCGCGAGAGCCAGCCTGACATGGCGTTCGTCTCCACTTCAGCCAAGAGTCCGCATTCCCTGACGACCGATTATGGGAGAGTCGAAATCGACAGGTCAACAAGGTCGACCGTCCGCGTGTTCCCGACAACTGGACGGATTCTATCGAGCGCTGCGACCCGCACTGTTGGAAACTTCACGGTCTTGGCTCCACGGACATCGTCACTGCCGAAGCTGCTGTTGAAGCCTGATCGCCTTCCCCGTCCGGCGGGTCTTGCGACGTTGCCTCAATCGCCGCTGGATGCTTCGTCGAAGGCTGACTTGGCTCAACGCTTTTTCTTCACGGCACGCTTCACGCGAGCCTTCGCCTTCGCGGTTCCGCTCACCGGTTTTTTCTTCGGTGACTTCTCGGTCTTGGCGGATTTCGCGGCTCCCTCTTGGAAGATGCGGTCCCAGCTTTCTGAAAACTTGACCGTGGTGCCGCTGTGAACTGTGTAGCCAGTCATACTTCGTTCCCTTGCATGAGATGTCTTACATTTTTGAATTTTCGATTTTCGATTGGGAATGTGGACTACGGTTCAATTGAAAATCAATTCAGCAATCGAAAAACCTCCGCGCTCACCGCCCACCGCGTCGTCCGCGAGACCGCGTGTCGAGGTACTCGCCCAACGCGCGATCGTATGGGTCGGTCGTCAGCAGTTTGAAGTAGTCGCAGCCAAGCGCTCCGCAGCCAGCGGCCAGCTCTTTGCAGAAGCGGCGATAGTTTTCGAGGTAATGTTTTCGCAGCCGATGCGGGTCCACCAGCACTCGATGTGTCATCCGTTCGAGGTTGCGGAACTTCGTCGGCCGTGCGAACGGAAATTCCTCTTCCTCCGGCGCGACAACGTGCAGCAGCACAACTTCGTGGCGCGAGTGCCGCAACTCCGTCATCGCCGCCAGAACCTTCTCGACTTCGTCAAACAAATCGCTGACGACAAACACCAGACTGCGCCGCTTGAGTGTCGGCACGATCCCGGCCAGCACGTCGCCGAGGCTCGTTTCGCCGCCCGGTTCCCGTTCGTCGAGCATCGCCGCGATCCGTTCAAAACTGTGAGCCGCCGTCGAAGGTTCGGCGATGTCACGCACGGCCGTGTCGAACGTCATCAGCCCGATCGAGTCGCGCTGCGACAGCAACAGATAGCCCATCGCCGCCGCCACCTGCCGAGCGTATTGCCATTTGCTCAGAGTCTTCCCGGCGTAGTTCATGCTGCCCGATGCATCGACCAGCAGGTATGCCCGCAGGTTGGTCTCGTCCTCGTATTCCTTGATGTAGTACTTGCCAGTTTTTCCAAACGCTCGCCAGTCGATGTGTCGAATTTCGTCGCCGGGGTAGTACTGCCGATGCTCGACAAACTCGATGCTGGCTCCTTTGAACGGACTCTTGTGCTGCCCGATCAAATAGCCTTCGACAACCAGCTTCGCGATGACCTCCAGCTTTCCGAACTTGGCCAGCGCGGTCGGGTCCGACAGCGGGACATCATCACCAGCATTTTTTCCGAAGATGGTTTTCATGAGTCGCTTGGCGAAAGCCTCACTAACGCGGGTGTCGCGGTCGGATTTGGTTTTCGGACTAAACCGGGGGTCACGTCAAGGTCCAGCGCGGCGACGCGGCCCTGCGCGAGGAGTTCCCAAGCGATGGCTCCCATCGCGGCGTTGTCGGTACACATCTCGCGCGGAGCGATGAAAAGTTCGGCCTGCTGGCGACGACACATCTCTTCGAGTCGCCGCCGAAACGCGCTGTTGGCAGCCACGCCGCCGCCGACCAGTAACCGAACGCGATCCCGTTTCTGCAAAGCCTGCCGGCATTTGCCGACGAGGACTTCGAGCGCGGCCGCTTGAAAACTGGCGGCGAGATCGGCGACTCGTTGCGGGGTCAACTCGGGCACCGGCTCGCGAGAGCCGGGAATGCCAGTGGCCTTGTAGAGCACGGCCGTCTTTAGTCCGCTGAAACTGAATTCGAGTCGCGGCTCTTTGAGGAACACGCGCGGAAAGTGGAACGCCTTCGGGTCGCCGTTCATCGCGGCTTGCTCGATCGCCGGTCCGCCAGGATACGGCAGTCCGAGAATCTGCGCGACTTTATCGAACGCTTCGCCCGCGGCATCGTCGATCGTTGCACCGAGCCATTCGAAATCGGTCGGCCCGTGGCAGTCGTACAAGTTCGTGTGCCCGCCGCTGACGACCAGACCGATGGCCGGGAAGATGTCTCGTCCCGCTTGCATCCGGCAGGCGTAGAGGTGCGCCTCAATGTGATTGACCGCCACGAGCGGCAAGCCGGTCGCGAGCGCCAGCGTCTTCGCGGCCGTCAGTCCCACCAGCAGCGAGCCAACCAATCCGGGTTGCGTCACGACCGCGATGGCCGACAGATCGCCGAGCTTCACGTCGGCCTTTCGCAACGCCTCGTCGATCACCGGCAGAATGCAGCGGACGTGCGCTCGCGAGGCGATCTCCGGAACGACGCCGCCGAACCGCTCATGCAATTCATTCTGGCTGGCAACGACGTTCGACAAGACCGTGAGGTCGCGGCGAATCACCGCCGCGCCGGTTTCGTCGCACGAAGATTCGATCGCCAACAGCAGGTCGGAGTCGGCCAATGTCGGCCTTTCAAATGAAATGATGCCAGTAATCTTTGAGCCAATCAAAGAAGTCGTCGCCCCAGCGAAAGCCGCAGTAACCGCAGATCAGTGCTCCGACAACCATCGTATCGCCTGGAAAGAACAGCGTCTCCGACAACAACCAGACACAAACACTCAAACCTACCAGGCCGCCGAGGATTGCTCCGACAAATAAGCCTTTGATGCCGTCAATCATGTTTCGCTCCTAAATTCTCACGGAGCAAATCAGACTCGCGGGAAATACAGCACTTCGGGTTCGCTGTTGCCGGGGCGATACAAAACCAGCCCACCGTGTGAGTCGTTGACGCGGACAACGCAGTCCGGCTCGCCGTTGGACGCGTGAGTGAGAATTGCTTCAAGAGCTTGCACCGCCGCGACGGTTTGACGATCGGAGGCGAGGTCGTTGTACGAGAGCTTTTGGACTTCAGCCAAGCGAGCGATTCGGCCGGGCGTGTCGCCAGCGTATTCGACGTAGGCCAACTCGCGCACGAAGCGTTCGATGACTTCGATGCCGTATCCGCGCTGTGTACGCTCGCCCCACGGTTCCAGGCACTTGCCGTTGTAGTGCGTGTTGATCGTGGTCTTGAGTTCGATCGGCGTCTTGCTTTCGACGGTCAGCTCGATGCCGCGTTTGCGCGAGTGGCCGTTCCAGACGCCGTTGTCGAAGCGGAACTGCACTTCTTGTTCGACGTAGCCGGGGAAGTTGTCGGGCGTGACCCATGACGTGTGGATGTCGAACGCCGCCTCGCGGCCGTCGGCGTATTCGTAAACCATCCGCAGTTGATTGCTGTCCCAAGTCGGGCCGTCCTTCGGGCCGACGATGCCGCGCTGGCCGGTGGCGGTGATGGTTTTCAATCGGCCACCGAAACTGAAATCAATCAGCTTGATGTAGTGCACGGCGACGTACGTTCCAGGGTTGCGGCCTTGGATCCATTCCGCGAACTGCCCGCCGGAGATCGATTTCGGTTCCAGCAGCGAGCAGTAACCGTTGTTGACGTGTTGCAGCACGTTGTCCGCAACCAGCGTCCGCAGCCGCTTGTGATCCGGGTCGAGCAGCTTGTGGTAGACGACCTTCGCCAGCACGTTTTTCTTTTTCGCGAGCGCGACCAACTCGTCGAGCTCTTGCAGAGTCAGCACTGACGGTTTCTCAATCAGCAGGTGGACTCCGGCTTCGAGGATTTGCTTCGCGCCCTCGAAGTGCCGATTGTCGGGAGTTGCCACGCAGGCGAAATTGACTCCGGCCGTTAGCAACTTCGACACGGAATCACTGCCGGAAAAACTCTGAAACGCGCCGATGTTCGCGCCCGCTTCAGCGAGATATTTCTCGGCACGGCCTCCTGTGCGCGATGCGACCGAGGTGAGCGGAACATCGACGTCGCCAAACGTCCGGTCGTAGACGCCGGCGACGTGTGCTCGTTCAAAGAACGGGCGGTACGTCTCGTCGAAAATCATGCCCATGCCGACCATGCCGGCCCGAAGCTGCTTTTTCTGGAGGGTGCTCATGGCGAGGAATCTTAACCCGAAGCGTCAGCAAGGGCGAACGCTTCACCGGCAATGTCGGATCGTTTTCCACCGCCGATGCCACACGAGCCTTGCCAATGCCCCTCGCTTTACTTCGAAGCAGCCGGTTTGCGCATTTCCAGGAGCCGAGGCGGCGTGACTTCCGCCAGCGTGGTTGCTTCGATCACATGGTCGATGATGATCGACTCCGGAACGTCGATCGTGTCACGCATCAAACCGATCTGAAAAAAGGCCACGTTCTCGTCGAGCAGCGTGGCCGTCATCGCGCGCGGGACCACTTGCTCGCCATCGAACCACACCTCCACAAAACCCTTGGCGGGATCACGCGACCACAGAACGTGAACCGCGAAATCGTGCCAGCGGCCGGGCGTGAGCTTTCCCTTCCCGGCCCAACGGCGTGCGTACGGAACCCGCGTGCTGTAAAGGATGTCCTCGCCGCGAACCTCGAAGGACATCAATTGCCGCCAGCTATTTCGTGTCTCGAAGTACCCGACCGCGTGCATGTCGTCCGTGAGCTTCTTGGGCACGAAGACGCTCCAGCCAAAATAGCGTTCCGTCCCCTCGGCCGTTCCAGGCGGTTCCGGTTGATGCTGGAATTCGATGCGGTCAAGTTTTCCCTTTCGACCAGCGTTGGTCCCGTCGATCCGCAAAGCGTACTTGCCTTCACGCACGGGATCTTCCACGACTTTGACACGGTCACTCTTGGGTGCCCCTCGCCACTGCGCGGCCGTGCCGGTCTCGAAGTCGCCACGCCAGATGACCTCCGCCGAGGCCGGAATCGCCAACAGCAACAGAATCGCCGACAGCAAGCTGACAGGAATTCGCTTCGCTGACGTGGCACGGCTCACGGCGAATTGCTTTTGTGTCTGATTCATTTCAGAAAACCTCACTGCAAAATCGTAGCCACGACTCGCGACGGGAATTCCTTGGACCGATACACGCGCTGCGTCGCCCGTTGAAAGTCGGACTCTTTCGCGCTGAAGGGGTCGACGAATGTTTGCGGATTGCGGGCCAACAGCGGGAACCAACTGCTCTGAACCTGCACCATGATCCGGTGGCCCTTTTGAAATGTGTGGCACACGTCGGGCAACTTGAATTTGACTGCGACGGGTTTGCCAGGGGTGAACGGTTCGGGCTTCTCGAAGCTGTTGCGGAATCGGCCGCACATCACTTCGCCACGGACCAGTTGCTGATAGCCACCCATGCGCACGCCAGTTGGATTCGGGCTGGGGTCGGAGTGATCGTGGGGATAAACGTCGATCAACTTGACGATCCAGTCCGAATCGGTGCCGGTCGTAGAGACATGCAGGTCGGCAACGATCGGCCCAGCCAGAGTGACCTCCTTTTGCAGGACGTCGGTCTCGTAGGTGAGGACGTCCGGCCGGCGCGAGGCGAAACGCTGGTCGGCACACATGTACTCGGCCTGCATGCCGCTGCCGATCTTGTCGATGTACGGCACTGGCTTGGCCGGGTCGCTGAGGTATTCGTCGAAGCCAGTCTCGGCGGCGATTGGCTCAGCGGCGAGTCGCCCTTGCGCGTGAAAATGGAGCGTCAACGGCCGCGTGTTCTGCGGTGGCCACGTGGCCTGCTCACGCCACTTGTTGGTTCCCGTTTCGAAGATCCATGCTTTCGGCGGCCGGAACGTCCCTTTGCCTTTGAGATGGAACTCAAAAAACGGCAGCTCGATCTTTTCACGGAAGAAGACGGCGGTTTTGGCGTCGAACGAGACATCGCCAAGCAAAGCGCCGTCGGCTTGTCCGCCGTTCCAGCCGCCGTGAATCCAAGGCCCCATGACCAAGAAGTTGTTCGCATTGGAACTGGCAGTTTCGAGTCGCTCGTGTGTCTCCAACGCTCCGAAGAGATTCTCCGTGTCGAACCAACCACCCACGGTCATGACGGCCGGCTGGATGTTCTTCAAGTGTGGCCGATGATTGCGTGCCTGCCAGAATTCGTCGTAGGTACCGTGCTTCACGAATTCGTTCCAGAACGAAACCTCGCCCCGAAAATGCTTGGCGTCGATATTCGCCAGCGGACCGAGCCGCAGGAAGAAGTCGTATGCGTCCGGCGTGCCATAGTCGAATTTTCTGAAGTTTGGCTCTTTCATCCGTTGCGGCCGCGGCTTGCCGATCATCGGCATGTAGTTGAACGCATGGGCGAGAAACAGAGCGCCGTTGTGATGCCAGTCGTCCCCCATGAACCAATCGACGATCGGTGCCTGCGGCGAGGCCGCCTTGATCGCCGGATGTGCGTCGATCAACCCGGCCGCGACGTAGAAGCCGCGATACGAAGTGCCATACAGCCCGACCTTGCCGTTGTGGTTGGGCACGTTCTTCAGTAGCCAGTCGATCGTGTCGAATGCGTCGCTGCTTTCGTCGATGTCTTGCGGCGTTTTCTTAATTGGGATGTGCGGTCGCATGTTGACGAACGTCCCTTCCGACATCCAACGGCCGCGAACGTCCTGGACGACAAAGATGTATCCCTCCGTCACAAAGTGTGGCAGCGGCGAGGGACCGATGAGCGTGTTGGGATACTGATCGGGGCCGTACGGACGCAGCCCGGACTGCGTGCGGACCATGAGCAGCGGATACGTCTGCGTCGTGTCCTTCGGCGTGTAAACCGCCGTGAAGAGCCGCGCACCGTCCCGCATCGGGATCTGGTATTCGTGCTTGAGGTAGTGTGCTCTGACGTATTCGATGCCTTGGGCGAAAAGCTCTGCCGGTAAGCAAATAAAAACGACCGAGACGAGGATCGCACGCGGAACAAATTCAAGGCGATGCGGCATCATGGCTGGCAACCTTTCCGTGGGTTGGGATTCCAACCCGACCAATCGGTCGGGACAGAGTCCCAACCTACTTTGATGCGACCGGCCCGTCGGACCCGGACACCACGTGCGTCAGGTCAACGCTCAGGATCGACGGACACAAATACTTCTCAATGTGTTCGACGACAATCTCGGTGCCGCGTGCGTGACTCACGAAGGGCGGTTCGCGCGGGTCGTACAGAGCGTCGGTCAAGTCGCGGGCCAAGACGACGTTCATGCCGACTCGCGCCATCTGACGGATGCCGAACGAACGGTTGACAATGCAGTAGTTCGTATGCGCGCCCATCAGCACGATGTTCTTGATGCCCTCTTGTTGGCAGAAGTTGTAGATCTCTTGGCCGCTGTCGCTGATGCCGTCGAAGCCGATGATGTCGAGTCCCGCATGTTGCCGAGTGTGGAAACGCACCACCGGGCCGAGTTCCGCATCGTCACAGTCGAGTTGCGTATCGACCGGCAGCGTCGCCGGTTCGCGGTTCGGATCGCGAACGCATCTCCGCTCAATCGGCACCGGCGGCTGTGCCGGCTTGGCCCGCTCGATGCGCGTGCGAAAGAGTGTGCCCGCATAGAGATTCATCGTCTCGCTGGGAGCATGAATAATCATGACACCACGATCGCGAGCGGCTGTCAGCACATGATTCATCCGCGGAGCCATGACGCCGACACGCTGAGCCGCGATCTTGCAGTGATGGTCGTCCCACATATCGCAGACAATGATGGCCGTCTCGGACACTTGCCACTCAATGCTTCGTTCAATGACCTTCAGCCCGGCCGCCGGCTCATCGCGCCGTTCGCGGAGATTCAGACGTAACATGCCGGGCACCTTCGGACGATTGGGGATCTTCAACACCGCTTCCAAATCAACCAGCGTCGCCGCATAGGACTTCTTCATCGTCCCTTGGAACAGTTGGTCGGAACCTTGAGCGCCGACCAGAATGGCTTTCTCGACATTGAAGAACTTGCCGCTGGGATACTGACTGGTGCCCAGTCCTTCGATCACCAACGCCGTGTTATCAACCAGGATGATCGACTTGCCGTCGCTGTTGTTCTCGATCAAACGCACCTTCTTGGAATATCCGACCAACCCCGTGGTCGGGGGATAGCCATACGCCAAATCGAAGCTGACTTGATCGAGAGGCTTGCGCTCTAGTTCAGCGAGCTGCTCTTTGAGGATCGGGAGGAGATTTTCCTGGTTCTTGTCCGCTTGGTGTTTTTCAATCCGTTGTCGCAAGCCGGCAATGCTGCTCAACCGTCGCCGCTTCTGTTCGATGAGATACACCACTACCGGCTTCGATTCGGCATTCTTAATCGTCGGATCAGCCGCGGCAGCCTTGCGTGCCTCGACCGTGGCGGCTTGCAGCTTCTCCAACTCGCTGACAGGTTTCTCTTGTGCGAGTACCAGGCAACATGAGGCTAACACTACCAACCAAGCAATCAGTCGCATGATCGTTCTCCGCGTGGGATAGGCTTCCAGCCTGTCTCCGATTTGACTCGCTACACGACAGGCTGGAAGCCTCTCCCACGAGCTACTTTTCGCCGCAAGCGGCCAGCGCCATCACGGCGTACGCGCTTCCGGCGTGGCTGATGAAATGCTCGTTGTCCTTGTTGAGCGAGCGCGTGTACCAGCGACCGCTTTCCCGTTGATGGCTCTTGAGCCAAGCGACGCCGCGAGCGATCGCCGGCTCATTGGCTGGCACTCCGGCCCGGCGCAGAACGAAGATGACGAAGCCCGTGCCGTAGCCGTCGCTCGTTTCGAGGTCTTGTTCTTTCCCGTCAGCCCGGCTCCACGGATAGAGCCGGGAAAACGCCCAGCCGCCGGTCGGTCGTTCGGCAGCCAGCAATTCCTGGATGCACGCCTTCTGCTCCTCGGCGGTCATCAGGCCGCTGACGTAGATGGAGGCCCAAAGGACCATCGCCTTGTGGTGCAGATCGGGCGGTGGGTTGTTCTTGAGGTACGTGCGAATCTTCGCCAGCCCCGCTTGAGCCGCTGGCGTTTTGGCGTAATCGTCCGGCGCGGCCCCGGTGCCGATGGCGGCCAAGGTGACACCGTAGTGCTCGTCGGATTCCATCGGAGGCCAGCCGCAGCGCGTCGGCCATTTCCAGTCCCCCGTCTCGCGTTGCACCGTCCACATCCGATCGAGAGCCGTGCGTGTCAGCGGATGCAACTTCTTCGTCGTGGCGGCGTCGTTGAGCGACAACGCCGCCGCAATGGCGACGACCTCGGCATCGAACCGCGGCCCGACTTCCTCCCACCGCAAACTGATGAGTCCTTCGGCGTACTTGCGGACTTCGCGATGAGCGGGCGCGTCGGCGGAGATCGACGGCCGAGCGATCAAGTACGAAATGTTGGTGTGGCAAGTGAAACACTGCCACGACTGCTGCCAATCGAGCGACGCCGAATCAAGAAAATGCGCCGCCTTGCCCAGCGAGAACTCCTTCGCGAAAGGCTCGTTGGCCGAGTTGGGCTGCGGTGCCACCAAATTTTCCAAGGTGACCGGCTCCGCTGCCTGGAGAGACACGATCGTACTCAGGAGTACGGCGACACATCCAAACCACGCTTTTGCAATTGTCATGGGTTTCGTCCTTCTCGCGAGTGGGTGCGATCTTCGGCGGAGCCAACAACGGAAACAATGGGGACGGAAAAAGCGTCCGTAACGCCGGACGAGCGTACCGGGTGAAGTCGTCAAAACGGAGAAGTCCTGGTTGTGTTCTACTTCGCCACGAACGTTGCATCCTCGCCGTACCCGGTCCCCGATTCGTTCACGGCCACCATGCGGTAGTGGTACTGAGTGCCGGGCTTCAAACCGGTGATCGTGTCGAAGGCGAGGCGTGGCGTGATTTGCAGGCCGCCATAACGGGGCGCAGTTTTTTGACCGTACTCTTTCGTCGGGCCGTATTCGAAATGGAACTGCGTTGCTTTGCCGAGCGGGTTGAGCCGTCCTTCGACTTTCGCAGCGGTGTTGCCAATCCGGCTGGCCGGGCTGATGGTGATGACTTGCGGCTTGGTGTCGATGGGCAATGTGAATTGCTGCTCCGGCCCCTGCGTCGTTCCCTTCGCATTTGTCGCCACGAAGCGGTAATGAATGGTCTCGCCGGGTTTGAGATCCAACAAATCGACGTTCACATGGAACCAGTCATCATCAGGAGTGAATGCCGCGCCGGAACCGAAGAGTTCGATCTCGCCGAGTCCCCAATGCTCGGCTTTGTAACCTGACAGAATTCTCACTTTCACCTGTTTGGCTTTTGCAGAGAGCTTTTTCTTCAGCAAGAAATTGTAGTTCGCGCCCGACGGGTGCTTCTCGGAAAGCGTGCCGACGGCGAGCGGTTGCCAGTTCGATCCGTCGGCTGACACGAGGACTTCAACCTCCCTGCTGGGCCATGCGGTGTGCTGATGGAGTTGAACTTTGTCGATGGAGACGACGGTTGCAAATTCGTAGACGAATTCCTGTGGGCTGGTGGGATTTGCAGCGCTCTGCCACATTTTTCCTGCGCCATGCCGCCAGCCGTCGGTGAGCGTCTTGGGATCATCTGCGGAGTTCGTGGGCGATGCGATCAACTTGCCGCCGTTGGTCGGATAAACGAGCGAGTCGTTGTGGTACACGACTTCGAATTCATCGAAATCGATAGCGCCGGTCGGCCGGTTCTGTGTGTCGACGAACATCACCATGTGGAACAGGTCGAGGTTCAAGTGCCGTTGCATTTCGTCGATCGACCAGTAGGCGTCGTAGCGTTTTTCCCCTTTGTTGTTGCCGCAATAGCTCCAGGAGTTGGTGTCATTCAGCAATTTGTATTCGGCGGTTTCCCATTTTCCGCTGGCAAGGAGGTCCGTGAGATTCTTTCCGGTGTATGACCAGTTGGGATGTTTGTAGTCGGGAGAGAGCGTCCGATCGTCCGGGTTGGCTTCGATGTTGCTCTGCGCTTGCGACCACCAGATGAGTTCGGTGCCGTTCGGTTTCCAATTTCGGCCGCGCACCGATTGCCGGATGATGGCGTCGCGGAAGTCGGGATCGCCGCCGGCGAGATACGCGCTGGGTGCGGAGTCGCTGAGGCTGACGCTGCCTTGGTACATGTACGGCGTGAGGTGAACAGTACCGACGCCGTCGTCGTGGTTGTGGTCGTCCCTGGGACTTCCCTCGTAGCTGATGTAGCCGTTCTTGACGCCGCCGTCTTTGAAATGGAGCCGCTTGGGACACCAACTGTTCCAGCCATTCCAGCCCTCGTCCCACGATTCTCGATAGTGCGCAGCCAGCTTCGGCGGAATCGGCTTGGCCTTGGTCAGCAATCCTTTCGCGGTCGTCGGACCGTATTCGACGGTCCATGTCGTGGGCAGTCCGTGTGAATGGATCTGTCCGTTGACCGACAACCCCTTGATGCCGAGCAGCGTCGGCAAGCCAGTCTTCACCTCCGGGGGATTCTCGGCCGAAAGACTCGCCGCGCAGGGGAGGAACATGATCGCGGCCGAAAGAACAACTTCCGTCAAGCGACACAACGGTGCAGTCGGCATGGTGATGTCCTTGGAAACCAGGAGGGGGCTCAACTCGGCAAGGGGTTTCAAAATATCCTGTACCGAGTACCCGGTCCACCGTTCCACGCAGCGATCTGGAGAAGGGCGATCCGCCATGACGCGGCCGAATTGGTGTGCTTCATCAAACTGCCGCGATACTCTTCCGTTCGCTGAGTACCGCGATGCACCTGGGATTCCATGTCGGATCGAATAAAATGCGTTTCAGAACTTGTTGACGGTACGTCCGTTGGTCGCCGTGTGGCCGACCGTTCCACAGAAAAAGCGAAGTCGTTCGATGAACTCTGGCAACCAAGTGGTGCAACGACGGTCAACCTGTGCATGGCGATTGTTCGTGGTCGTTGCCTGCGGCTGGTTGGGTCACGCAGCGGTCGCCGACGACAAGCCTTCGGCGCAGAAAGCCGCCGAAGCTTTTTTCACTGACGACGTGCTGCCGATTTTCAAGCAGCATTGCTACTCGTGTCACAGCCACTCGTCGAAGAAAGTCAAAGGGGGGCTAGTGCTTGATTCCCGCAGCGGCTGGGCCAAGGGAGGAGAAACAGGGCCGGCGGTTGTTCCGGGGAAGCCAGACGAAAGCTTGTTGATTCAGGCGGTGCGGTACAAAGGATTGAAGATGCCTCCGACCGGCAAGTTGCCGGAGGAGACGATCAGCAAATTGGAACGCTGGGTGACGACGGGAGCGTTCGATCCGCGGGTCACGGAGGCGAAGCGTTCGCCGGAGTCGATTGACCTCAGCGAGGGACGCAAGCATTGGGCCTTCCAACCGATTCGCGATATCTCGCCGCCTATGGTGCGTGACTCGCAATGGCCGCGGAATGACGTCGATCGTTTCGTGCTCGGCAAGCTGGAAGGGCTGAGCTTGCGGCCGGTTCGAGATGCCGATCGTCACACATGGTTGCGGCGTGTTTCGCTGGACCTGATCGGCCTGCCGCCGACGGTCGAGCAGATCGAGGCGTTTCTTCGCGACGAGACGGATCAGGCGGAGGCTCGCGTGGTCGATCGCTTGTTGGATTCGCGGGCCTTTGGCGAACGGTTCGCTCGACACTGGTTGGATCTTGTGGGCTACGCCGATCAGATCGGCACCGCCAACGACCTCTTTGCCGAGCATGCGTGGCGATATCGTGATTATGTCATCGACGCTTTCCGAAACGACAAACCGTACGACCAGTTCGTGCGCGAGCAACTCGCCGGCGACTTGCTCGCTCACGACTCGCCGCAGCAGCGGGCCGAACAACTGACCGCGACCGGTTTTTTAGTTCTCGGCGATTTGACGGTCGTCGAGGCCGACAAGCCGAAGCTGCGCATCGACGTCGTCGATCAACAGGTGGACAAAGTGGGCCGAGCGTTCCTGGGGATGACGATCGGTTGTGCTCGCTGTCACGATCACAAGTTCGATCCGATCCCGCAGCGCGACTACTACGCGCTGGCCGGGTTCTTCTTCAGCACCGAGTCGGTTGTCAGAGCGGAGTGGGGCGTCTGGAGTTGGCCGACGGTCGTTGTGCTTCCTGAAACCGAACGACAACAAGCCGAGCGACTCGCGCAGGCGGAACGTCATCGTCAACGGCTCGCGTCGATGCAGGCGGAACGCGACAAGCTGCAAGCGAGCAAGACCGAGATCGACGCAGCTTTGAGGAAGGACGGCGCGGCGGATGATCCCAATCGGCTCGCGCTGACGAAGGTCCAGTTGGAGCAGACTGAACGGTTGAAGACGCTCGACCGCGATCTTCAACACGCCGAGTTCTTCGCACCTGCGCCGCCGCGAGCGATTGCCGTGCGAGACATCGCCGAGCCGGCCGACATGCAGATCACCATTCGCGGCAACGCCTACACGCTGGGCGACCGAGTGCCGCGCGGCTTCTTGCAAGTTGCCAGCTCGTCCGCGAAAGCCGACGTCGCGAGCAAGGTCAGCGGTCGCCGTGAACTCGCCGAATGGATTGCCAGTTCGCACAACCCGCTGACCGCTCGTGTCGCCGTGAATCGCATCTGGCAGAAACTGTTCGGCGAGGGACTCGCGCGAACGGTCGATTACTTTGGCTTGCCCGGCGAACGCCCTTCGCACCCGGAGTTGCTCGATCATTTGGCTCGGCAGTTCATAGCGGACGGCTGGTCGCAGAAGCGGCTGATTCGGTCGCTCGTGCTGAGCCGCATCTATCGGTTGAGCAGTTCGGAACCGAATGCCGACGCGATGCGCGTTGATCCCGACAACCGTTTGCTGTGGCGAATGAATCGACGGCGACTCGATGCCGAAGCGTTGCGGGACTCGATCTTGCTTGTGTCGGGACGGTTGATCGACGCACACGTCGGACCGTCCATTCCGTTTGAGTACCCGGAGAACACGGGGGGGCTCGCGCCCGGCGGAGTCAATCCGCCATTCTTCCGTTTGAACCGCTTTCGGCCAGAGCAGCAGTTTGAACGCACGATCTATCTGCCGATCATTCGCTCAGGCCCGCAAGCGGGGCCGAGCGAGATTCGCAATGTGTTCGACTTCACTCAGCCGGCCGAGTTCGCAGGACAACGACCGGCGACCGCGGTGCCGACTCAGGCGTTGTTCCTGATGAATTCCGGCTTACTGAAAGAGCGTGCTCGCGATTTGGCGGAACGCGTTCTGACACTCGGTTCGGACGAGACGACGCGGCTGAATCGGTTGTGGTTGCGAGTCTTCAATCGCCCGATCACGGAGAGTGAACGAAGAGACTCGGCGGCCTTCCTGGCCGAACTGCGAAAAGAAAACCCAACAACGATGCCGGACGCGGAACTGCGATGCTGGGCCGAGTTGTGTCACGCGCTCTTGGCGAGCAACGAATTCTTGATGAGGATGTGACTCCTGTCGCACAGGCTTGAGGTCTCACGATGACGATGACTCAATTATGGACTCGACGTGAACTGCTGCAGCAATCCGGGTGCGGATTCGGCAGCCTCGCGCTCAGCGGAATGCTGGCGAATGTGGCTCGCGCCGCGAGTATGACGCCGGGCAGTCGGCAACCGCATTTTCCGCCGCGAGCCAAACGAGTGATCTTTCTGTTCATGGCCGGCGGACCGTCACAGCCGGATCTGTTCGATGAGAAAAAACTCCTCATCAAGAAGCACGGCGAGCCGGTGAGTCCGCCGGTGGATGGCCGCGAGGTCTCCGTCGGCGTCGACAAATACCTGGCTCTTGGACCGGCCGC
>CAMAWN010000064.1 GCA_945861865.1 Candidatus Kuenenia stuttgartensis
CAACGCATCGACCACCAGTCGGCTGTCGATCCGCTCCAACATCGACCAGCCTACCACTTTGCGAATACACAAGTCGAGGACTGCCGCCAAGTACAACCAGCCCTCCAGGGTCGCGACGTAGGTGATGTCCGCCACTCATTTCTGGTTGCGTCGTTGGGCCGTGAATTCCCGATTCAAAGTGATCTCGGCCACCGGCTGAGTGTGATTCGAATCGGTCGTCGTCAGGGCCAGGTCTTCTTCGTGGATGCGGCGCACTTCGTGTACGGCACGTTCTGGTGTTGCCTGTGGTCGTTCACACGGCTGTTCGTGCACGCCGCTTCAGGACGTCAGCGGTTCAACGGGCTGGGTGCCTGGAACGCCGTGACGCGCCAACTGGTGAGCGTCACCAACACCACCGTCGTCAACACCGCGACGATGTGCGAACTGCTGCACAAAATCGCCGAACTGGGACTGACGGGGCCGATCACGCTGGTTCTGGACAATGCTCGTGACCAACGCAACGCCGTGGTCATGGCCTGTGCCGAACCATTGGGAATCACGCGGCGGTTCCTGCAGTCGTACTCGCCCAATCTGAACCTGATCGAACGGCTGTGGAAGTTGATCAAACGCCGTTCACTCGACGGCCGCGATCATCCCGCCTTCGCCAACTTCCGAGGTGCCATCGAAGAGACACTCACCCAACTCCCGACCACCTACACCACCAACTTGGCCTCGCTGATGACACTCAACTTCCAACGCTTCGAAAACGTCTCACTCATGGCCGCGTGAGGGATAACCACCTTCTGCCACGGCTCGCATTTTTTCCAAGCCAAGTTTGGCGACCTCGCGCGGGTCGCGAGACCACAGGTCTTCGCGAAACAGCTCCAGCGACAGCCAGCGGCGGTAGCCAACTTGTCGCAGTAGATCGAGATAACGGCGGAGATCCAAGTGGCCATCGCCCGGCATGACTCGGCTGTGGTCGTGCTGTTGTTCGCGCGGTGGTGATGACGGTGTGTCGTTGAAGTGCGAGATCGCAATGTTCGCGTCCTTGAGCTTGGCGATCGACTCGAAACCCTTGCCGCCTCGGAAGCAATGGAACGGATCGAGCACGATCGTCGCTTGTGGATGTTTCGAGTTTGTGATGATCTCGATGGCGGCGGCGATGTTGTTGATGTCGTCCACGAAGCCGAGGTACTCAAACGCGGGCTTCACTCCCATCGAGAGCCCGAGATCGAGCAGCTCGGCATACTTCGCGCCGACAAACGCGCGATCGCAGGCTCCCGGTGGCGGACCGGCGATGATGTGGTGTGCGCCGACGGCCACCGACTGTTCCATGCGGCGTTTGCATTCGTCGAGTTCGAGTTGCCGCAGTGCGTCATCTGGTTCGGCCCAGCCTTTGAGATAGATCGTGGTCGGGACTTCGAGGCCGTGATCGTTGACGGCTTTGCGGATGTCGGCGAGTTGGCCTCCTTTCGACAGGTGCAGGTCGATATCGTCGTGCCACAGTTCGATGGCCGAGTAACCGACCTCGCCCGCGATACGAATCTTGTCGAGGATTGGCGTCGGCCGGATCGTGCTGGAGTTCAGGCAGTAGATGAAGTCAGACATGGTGGTGAGCCGATTGCGTGAGGAGAGTAGCGCGGCCAACAACAAACAGCCGCGATGTGGCCGACACGCTATCGTGGTTGTTGCAAGTCGGCAAACGCTGGAAGGCTCGTTGGCAGGACGATGAGGGCAGGACGATGAAGACTGCGGCGATGATCTGCTGGTTAATGCTGCTGTTGCCGTTCGTGCTCTCGGCGGACGAACCGGTAAAGAAGACGGATGCAGCGGGACTCTTTCGCGTGCGGGATGATCGTCCGGTATTGCCGGTGACCGTTGAACAATTGAAGAAGCTCGGCATCGACGTCTTCGAGTCCAAGCGGCTGAAACTGTTCACCGACATCGATCCCAAGGTTGCGAAGACGTTGCCGCCGCTCATCGATCAGGCTTATGTCGCGTGGGAGGAATACTTCGGCAAGCTACCGCCGGCTCGTGACGAGTCGGAGTTTCAAATCAACGGCTATCTGATGAAGGACAGGACCAAGTTCGTGAGCGTGGGCTTGTTGCGGGCAGACCTTCTCGATCAGTTTCACGGGCAGCAAATCGGCTATCAGTTTTGGATGATGGATCAGGAGCAGGACTACTACCGTCGCCACTTACTGCTGCACGAAGCGACTCACGCTTTCATGTGGGCGATTCCGCATCTCGACGTGCCGTATTCGCATCTCGAAGGCATGGCCGAGCACTTTGGAACGCATCGGTTGGTTGGTGGTCAATTGCAGACTCGGCTGATGCCGTTCAACCGCGCGGATTTTCGTGGCCATGACCGGCTGTTCTTGATGCGGCGAGATGTGAAACAGCGCGGTATCTCGGAGTTGCTCGACATCAGTGAATGGAAGTCTGCGAACTTTCAGACGCTCAACGAGTCGTACGCTTGGGCTTGGGGTCAGAGTGTTTTCTTTGATGAGAACCCGCGCACGCGCGAACGCTTTCGCAAAATGGCGAAGTCGTTGACCAACCCGCTGGCGTGGAAAACATTCGAGATCGAACTGCAACCTGATCTGCCGGAGATCGTCACGGAATGGAACCTGTTCGCGGCCGACGCTTGGGAAGGTTTTGATTTCGAGCGTGCCTCGATCACGTTTCGCGAAGGCACGCCGCTGATGAAATCGCAGCGAGCCGAAATCCGTGCCGACCGAGGATGGCAATCGAGCGGCGTGCTTGTCGAGAAAGATCACCGCTATGAAATCGTCGCGACCGGGCAATTCACGCTCGCCGAGAAACCAAAACCGTGGGTCAGCGAAGCGGACGGGGTCACATTTCGATATCACAACGGCCGGCCGCTGGGACAATTGCTGGCGACGATTCGGCCAGCGAAGAAAACGGAAAACGAAACTGAGCCGATGCTCGATGTGAAACCGCTCGGCAACAAGTCGGTGTTCGAGTCATCGCGATCCGGCACGCTCTACTTGCGGTTCAACGATCACCCCGCCGAACTCGCCGACAACCGCGGCAGCGTGACGGTCGAGATTCGCGAAGCGAAGTAGCCCTGTCGCTCCACGACAGGGCTATTTTTTCGGTGGCAACGCCTCGAAGACTTTCGGCACTTCGGTCTCGTTGATCGAGAGGTAGCCTTTGCTGAACTTCGCTTTCGCTCCGTCGGAGACGACGACGGTGATGTCGGCGTCGGGGTTGATGCCCCAGTTGTTGGGGCCGGTCTTCTCTCCAGCGAAGACAGACCACGCGGTGCGTTCCGTTTTCAGCGATCCGAATGCCTTCGGCAAATAGTCCTTCGACTTGGCGACGTCATCGGTCAGCCAGACGGCGATGATGTCCACGTCGGTTCGATCGGCCTTGAGTTTGTCGTCGAGCACTTTGATGAAGCGGGCCATCGGCCGAGAGAATTTGTCGGCCGACACGAACACGAACACGGTCGGCTTGTCTTTGCGTTCGGTGACGAAGTCCAATTCTTTGCCAGACGATTCACCAGCGACGACGGCGACGTTGAACTTCTCGACAGCGTTCCCTTCACCGGGGCCGGAGGCGACATCGGCTCGCGCGATGAGTGAGTTCAGCACGAACAGGACGGCGAATACGATTTGGAAAGTGCGACGCATGGCGAGGCTCCTTGCTGACGGAGAAAACGGTATCGCGGCTTTCGGCTCACAGCGATCGGCAGGGCAAGACACGCGGCGGACAGCATAACCGCCACAACCGGATGACTCGACTGTCAACGGGATCGTGATCTCGCGCGGGCGGGCCGAAAGGGGATCAGGCTTGAGGCAGACTGGCCGACCGCTAATAATGTCACGCATCGAGTGCAGCCGATATGAACATGGCTGACAACCGCCTTCCCAACCAGCCTCGCGGCGAACTTTTCGGTTCGTCCATCACTGCCTACCACCTGCGGAGAGCGATCATGTTGAAGATTGATGCCGGCTCCTCCCCGAACCCGTATTGCGATGGCCTGACTCGTCGCAGCTTCGTCCAACTAGGCGTCGCTGGCATGGCGAGCGCCGGCCTCGCCGATGTACTGCGGGCCAAGGCGATGTCCGCCGAGTCGCGCAGCAAGAAGGACACGTCCGCGATTTTGATCTGGCTGGATGGTGGTCCAAGTCACCTCGATCTGTACGACTTGAAGCAAGACGCTCCGTCGGAAGTGCGTGGTCTCTGGCGGCCGATCCGCACGAACGTCGAAGGGTTCGAGATCACCGAGTTGTTCCCGAAGCAGGCGAAGGTCGCTGACAAGTTTTCAATCGTGCGTTCGCTGCATCACGACACCGGCGATCACTTCGCGGGTGGGCATCGGATGCTGACAACGAAAGACATGAACGTCTCCGGCGCACAGAACGCTGGCAAGTTCCCGGGCCTGGGTTCGATCATCGCTCGCGAGCGCGGCTCGCGGCATCCGTCGATGCCCAGCTACGTGGCGGTGCCGTATGCCGCGAGCATCGGGCTTGTGCCCGGCTACTTCGGAGCGAATTTCCTGGGCGTGCAGTACGACCCATTTCAACCGGGTGGTGATCCGAATCAAGCGAACTATCAAGTGCAGAACCTGAATCTCGCGCCGGGCATGAACATCAACCGCTTAGAAAGTCGTCGCGAGTTGAATCGAACTCTCGATCAGATTCCGCGCACGGTCGAGCGCAACGGCTTGTTCACGGCGATGGATCGTTTCGATCAAGACGCTTTCGATTTCGTTTCCGGAGCGCGTGCTCGCCGAGCGTTTGACATCGGACAAGAAGACCCGCGACTTCGCGACAAGTACGGCCGGCAGAATTGGGGACAGAGCACGCTGCTGGCTCGGCGATTGGTCGAAGCCGGTTCGACATTCGTGACGGTTCACTACGGCGGGTGGGATCATCACTGGAATCTGAAAGAGGGCATGGACAATTACTTGCCGATGGTCGATTCGGCGGTTTCGTCGCTACTGACCGATCTTGATGAACGCGGGATGCTCGACACGACGCTCGTGATTCTGTGTGGTGAGTTCAGCCGCACTCCGAAGATGAACGACGGCGGCAACGGCGGTCCGGCCGGCAGCATGGGTACGCCTGGCCGCGATCATTGGGGCAACTCGATGTTCTGCCTGCTCGCGGGCGGAGGCATCAAGAATGGGCAGATCGTCGGTTCGACCGACAAGAACGGCACTCGTCCGGCAACGCGGCCGGTGCAGCCGACGCACATTCACTCGACGATCTACAACTGCCTCGGCATTGATCCGCACATCTCGGTGATCGACCACGCCGGCCGGCCGAACCCGGTGCTCGAAGATACGACGCCGATTCACGAGTTGCTGGCGTAGTGGCCGATGCGTCTCGCGTCGGTCTGACGAACGAACGGATTCGAGACGCATCCGCCACGAAGTCACCAGGCGATGACATCGACCACGTTGCCGGCTGCGTAGGTTTGGTCGCCAACGGGGAACAGCGCCATCGAATTCGCAGCGACGGTCGCTCGCAAGTCGCTGGAGCCGACCCACGGAATGGCGGTGACGATCGGGCCATCGGCTCGCCATTCGAGCCGCGCGGGTTGATAAGTTGGTCGGTCACCTTTGGTCGCGTGCGGAGCAGTCAGCCGCGCTTTCACGGCCACCGATTCGGCGGGAAAAACGCCCATCATTCGCCGCAGGGCCGGGCGAACGAAGAGTTCAAAACAGACCAAACTGCTGACGGGATTGCCTGGCAGGCCGAAGACCAATGTTCGCGAGTTCGGCGCTCGTTCGAGAACTCCAAACCAAATCGGTTTGCCGGGCTTCACGTTGGCCTTGTGGAAAACTTGCCGTACTCCTGCGGAAGCCAACTCGGCGGGAACGAGGTCTTTCTCGCCCATCGAGACTCCGCCAGAAAGCACCAGCATGTCCACTTGCAGTCCGATGTCGATTCGCTCGCGCAGGTGAGCACGTTCGTCGCGTGCGATTCCCAATGGGACTGGTTCGGCCCCGGCCCGATGAAGCTGTGCGCAGAGCATCGTCTCGTTCGAGTTCCGAATTTGTCCCGGCCCCGGCGTCTGTTCGACGGGGACTAGCTCATCGCCAGTCGCTAACACGGCGACTCGCGGTCGTCGTCGCACGGTCACGCGAGAGCGACCGTACTCCGCGAGTGCCCCCAATTCTTGCGGTCGTAGTTCCGAGCCTGCTGCGACCACCAAGTCACCTCGCTTCGTGGAAGCTCCACGCCGCAGGATGTTCGTACTCAGTTTCCAACTCGCAACTTTGATCGGAACCGACACCTGCTGGATTCCGTTCGCGTCGGTTTGTTCCGACGTGAGCTCCACCGGCACGACTGCCTCGGCCCCGACGGGAAGCGGAGCACCCGTCATGATCTGAATCGCGGCGGGATGGTCGAGTGATCGAGTTGGCACTTGTCCGGCCGAGACGGTCTCGATCACCGGCAGCGGCGTCACGCAATCGGCCAGTCGCACGGCGAAGCCATCGACGAGTGACTTGTCGAAGGGGGGCGAGTCGGCATCGGCGTGAACATCTTCGGCCAAGACGAGACCCAGAGCATCCATCAGCGGGATCGCTTGCGGTTCAAACGGTGAGGCTTCACGCAACACAGCGGCCACGGCTTCAGAGACTTCCATCATGATTTGTATGACTGACCGCTGAGGGGTTTCGGAATTCGGAACAGGCCGATCAAACTGAATGCCCAGACGATTGGTATCCAAATTCCCAGCGAGAACAAGTCTACGCTCGGATGAGTCGCGCTGGCTGCTGCAAAGCCGATGACGACGCTCAGCAGCAGCAGTCCCTGCGACACCCACCACGCTGCGCGGTCGCGACTGCTCATCCCGCCAGCCATTCCGAGCACGAACAGCACGGCTGCGAAATCCCACAGGGGCAGCCACGTCGAAAGCTCAACCCGCATGGTTGGCCTCCGAGTCGGCCATCTTGGGTTCTGGCTGGTAGCGTGCCGCCGTGACGAACAAGAGCAGCAATGCACCAAGTCCCAACGCGACATGTTGCTCGCGCGACGGGGCGTCCGGCAGACGTTCGTCGTCGGAAGGTTGCAACTTCGCGGTCCAGCCTGTGCGTTCCCAAGCGTCGCGGAGCGCGGTGGCTCGTGGCCAGGCGGAGTATCGCGGGCTGCGTGTTTTACGCTGAGTTTCGTGTTCGACGACATGCTGCCAAGTGCCGAGCAACAACAGCAGCAACGCCGACGAGGCAAACAGCACCAGTGCGGGTTCGTGATGTCGGTCACACTCTTCGGCCAATTTCTCGTGTCCCGCCCGTGGTGAAAACTACTTCGCCAGAACGAAGCCGCCTAGCCACAACACTTGCAACAGCAGCGCCCACTGCCACTCGGCGGCAAGCAGCAGTGCGCTCTCGACGCAACCGACGGCAGCGGTCAAGTGCTTGAAGCGACCGATGACAGTTGGACCGACGACCGATTTCACGGCGGCGACGAATCCGATGCCGCATGCGACGGACAGTGCTCCGCTGCGCCAAACATTGGGACGAGCTTCTGACGGCAACGACGTCACCGCATCGACCCAGCGATACAACAGCAGGCTGACTGAGACACCGAGCAGCAGATGGCCCATCAGGCTGAGTTGTCGGCTGCGATCCGAGTTCGCAGCTTCGGCAGATCGTAGCACGATGATCGCCACGGCTCCGCTGACCACGATCGCCGCTGAAACTCCATCGAACAACGGCTCGCCCATCGCCAACACCTCTGAAGAGATCTCGGATCAGTCCGAAATTCAGAGGCCGGTCTACAGAAGTCGCGCGGGAATCTCAACCCCTCGCGCCGATGCGATCTCGCCCGTGCGACAACGCTTCTGGTCGCAACCGCACGCGAGAGGCTGTTTCAAAGCCAGTACGACGCGCTAGCGAGTGGCCGGAATCTCGGAAGACAACCACTCGCTAGCGCGTCGTGCTGGTTTTGACGCGGCCACGATACGGGCACTGCGATCGTTTCCGCTTGGCTCCACTCGACCAGTTCCGCTTGGAGTTGTCGCCGTTCGTCGTGCACCGATTGGACGGCGGCATCGGCTTCGGTCAAGTCACCCTTGCGGCCCGCACTTCCATCCTGAGAGCGGCCGCACACGTGGCGTTCATGCCGAAGTTTCCAACGGAACCCTTCAGCCGGTGGGCAGACCGTTCCACAGCTTTCGCTACTTCGGCTTCGAGATGAACCCGATCTGCATCGCTTACCTCTTCAGCGAAAGCCACCAGCGCGTTGAGATCAACAACACACCGTGGAACGAGCAGCATTGCTATTTGCTCGACTGGCGCGGCGGTGCCCCAACTTCCCTGCTGACTGCCGAGAACGCCGAAGAGGTTCACGTCTGGCCGTTCATGGCGATAGACATGAAGGTGCCCCACGTTCACGCAAAGAACTTCGCGAAGTTCGTTTTGACCGCGTTCAGCCCCGCTTGCACGACGCGCGAGTCATTCGACACAGACAGCATCCGGCAGCCTTTCGAATGCAGCATCTCGCAATGCTCGGCATTCGGTGTGACCGCGCCCCAAGGCTTGTTGTGTTTGCGACAGGCGGCGGCGACTTTGTCGATTGCCTCTTGGCATTTCGGGTGCATGAAGTCACCGGTAACTCCGAGGGCTTGGCTCAGGTCTGACGGGCCGACGAACAGCAGGTCCACACCGTCGATCGCCGCGATCTCGTCCACACACTCGACAGCCGAGAGCGTTTCGATCTGAATCGCTACGAAGCCGTTTTGATTTGCCTCCTGCACGAATTTGGCAACTGGCGTCAGCGTGTAGCGGCCATCGAAGCCGCTGACGTTCAGACCACGATTACCTCGCGGAGCGAACTTCGCCCAACGGATGATCTGCTCGGCCTGCTCAGCGGAATCAACCATCGCCGCCATGATGCCTCCGGCTCCGGCTTCCAGGCACTTCGTGACCAGGGCGTAATCGGTCGGCGCGATGCGGACAAAGCAGTCGAGATTCTGGCTGCGTGCTGCCATGCAGGCGATCTCCAGATTCTCCATCGAGAACCCGACGTGCTCGTGGTCGAGCCACAGCCCATCAAAGCCGCCATTGAAGCCGATCATGTTGATGACGTTGTGGTGCAGCACTCGGCCGAGCGCCATGTAGCGAACCGTTTCACCGCGAGCCAGTTTTTCTTTCGTGTGTTGCATGAGAGGCCTTTCCTAATGTGGCGCACGCGGCTCGCGTGCGCTGAGTGGTCGCTATCGGCAGTACGAACCCGAAACAGGGCGCACGCGAACCGCGTGCGCCATATTCTTTACTTCGCCTTCACGTCGTAGCACGACAGTTGTTCCTGATCGCGCAGGAACAGCTTGCCGTTGCTGACGACCGGATGTGTCCAGACTTTGCCTTGTCGGCTCCGTTTCTCGGATTGAGCTTCGAGCTTGAAGCGGCCGTGTTCTTTCCAGCCTTCGGGCGAGGCGTCGATCAACACGATTTCACCGTTGCCTTCGTCGAGGCAATACAACATGCCGTCGGCGCAGGTCACGCTCCCTTTTCCGAAGATGCGTCGCTCGCTCCAGACGACCTTGCCGGTTTTGAATTCCAGGCAGGTCCAGGTTCGTTCCGAACTGCCGTAAAGGTAGTCGCCGACGCGGACAACTCCGCCGTGATGATTCGTCATCTCCTTGTGAGCGTAAACGTCCTCGACTTGGTTGTCCGGGCCGACTTTCGTCAACTTGCATCCGGCTCCGTAGCCCGACGTGATGAAGACGTGTCCGTCGTGAAAAATTGGCGTGGGGATCACCGCAGTTCGGCCGTTGGGCCAATCGGTCTTCCACAGCAGCTTGCCGGTGTCGGCCTCGACCGCGACCAGTGAATTCGTGAAGAGTTGCAAGTACTGTCGCTTGCCGTGGTGTTCGATGGGCGTCACGGTCGCGTACTGAGCTCCGCTTGTGACTTCGGTTGATCGCCACAAAACCTCGCCGTCTTGTTTGTTGAAGGCCGCGATCGCTCCATCGCTTCCACCCGGAGTGCAGACGACGCGCGGGCCATCCACCAGCACCGATTCGCAGAAGCCCCAGCCCGGCTTCTTGCCACCCAGCGAGGTCATCGTCTTGGTCCAGACGACTTCACCGCCTGCGACTTGAGCGCAGATCAGCGTGCCCTGTCCGCCCATCGCGTACACACGCTCGCCATCCACCGACGGAGTACCGCGCGGGCCGTCGCCCCAGTTGTTGCCGAGCCGCGATCCGATCCGCGCCGACCAAAGTTCCTTGCCGTCGTTCGCATCGAGGCAGATCAGGAACTCGGTGTCCTCGCGAGCACCCATCGTGAACAGTTTGCCGGCGACGATCGAGACTCCCGAATAACCCATTCCGACGTCGGTGTTGAGCCAAGCGCGCGGCGGACCTCCCTTCGGCCACTCTTTGAGCAATCCCGTTTCCTTCGAAACGTCGTCGCGATCCGGGCCGCGCCAATTCGGCCAGTCACCGGCCAAAAGCGTCGTCGTGAGCCAACAGAATCCCAAGAGGGACAGCGAAAAAGTCAGACGCATGAATCAACTCCCGATCGTGGGGCAGGTTTTCAACCAGCCCGTCCACAAGTCTCTGAAAATTCTCAACCGGGCAGGTTGAAAACCTGCCCCACGAGATTAGCCGCCGATGCAAAACAGGTGCGTGTCGGTGCGAATTAAGATTTTGCCATCGACGAAGACCGGCGTGGCGACAGTTTGCGTTTCGTCGAGTTCATTCGCGGCGAGCACTTTGAACTCGTCCCCTTGAGCCAGCACAAACGTTTTTCCGTCCTCGCGAGTGATGTAGATTTTTCCGTCCGCGAGTGTTGGCGAGGAGCTGAAGCCGGCTCGATTCTTCTCAGTTTGACCAGACCAAATCTCTTTGCCGGTGGCGATCTCCAGACAGGTGAGCGTGCCTCGGTCATTCAGAATGTAAACCTTGCCATCCGCCGCCGCAGGAGTCGGTACGTCCGAACCGTTGCCCTTCATGGTCCACGCGACATGCGAAGCGGTCACGTCGCCGCTGCCACCCAGCTTGATCGCGGTGACCGATTCCGTTCGGGCATACGGTGCGACAACGATTCCGTTGTGAACGACCGCTGAAGCAATCGAGCGGAAGTATTTGTGTCCCGTCGGATTCAACCCGCCGACGCGCCACAGTTCCTTGCCGTTCGCCGCGTCATGAGCCGTCGCATGATCGGCACCGAGCACCACGAGCGTCTCTTTGCCTTTGTCGTTGAGCACGACCGGAGTCGAATAACTCTGAGCCGCCTCTTCCGGCGCGCCGAGGTTTCGGTCTTCCTTCCAAGCGACTTTGCCTGTGGCCTTCTCAAACGCGACGAGGTACGACGGGCCGGTCTGCATGACGGTCACGACGCAATAAGCTCTCGTCAGCACGGGGGACGTTCCCAAATCCCACCACAGCGTGTCTTCACCGAACTTGGATTGAATATTCGTCTGCCAAAGGATCTTGCCGGAGAAATCAACACAGGCCAGATCACCGCTCTTGAAGTACGCGAAGACTTGCTCGCCGTCGGTCACGCACGACGGGTTGCTCCCGGAAGCCTTCTTGTTTTTGCCGGGCCGCTCGGAGCCGATGACGACTCGCCACAGTTCCTTGCCGTCACGGTTGAGGGCCAGCAGAGCGTTCTTCCCATTGGCACCGCTCGTCAGAAAGATGTGCTTCCCCCAGATGACCGGAGTGGACGACCCCTTGCCAGGCAGTTCGACCTTCCACGCAACATTCTTGGTCGCACTCCATTCCGTGGGATAGCCCGTTCCCGACGCGACCCCGTTGTAGCCCGGCCCGCGCCAATTCGGCCAATCGCCCGCCAACAGCGGCGAACCAAGAGCGGCGATCAAACACAGCGAGGCAAACAGTCGCATGGCGGGCTCCTTCGGGCAGCGGGATGTTTCGGCGAGGACACGCAGGCTCGGCAGCATAAACCCCCGCCCATGAAATTGTGAGCGAACCACTCGCCTACTCGTCACGACGAAACTGTTGTTCGCAGAACGCTCGCCAGTCCGCGGTCAGCTTGTCGAAATCCGTCCCCCAGAGAGGTTCGAGGTGCGGGCCGAGATCGGTCGAGTTCGCCGCAGCAAGCCGCTCGACCAGTTCTTTCAGCTTCGATTGATAGCGTGCCTCACTGAGGAACATTCGCCAGAGTGTCGCCGCTTGCCAGTACCGCGCCGTGTTGATGGGGCGGCCACTGCACAGCTCGGCGAGCGGAGTGCTGGACGACTTCAGGCCCTCGCGAACAAGCTGGCTCAGATTTTCTTGCGGGTGAAATTCCAATTGGATGTGCGCCGCCAGCCCCTCTTGCAGCCAGTCGCCGGTGGTCGAGAGTGGCAAGGTTCGCGACAGGTAGCCATGCACGAACTCGTGCGTGTAGACCGGCCGCAGCGAGCCTTGTTTCTCATCCCACCACGAACTGCTGACTCCTTGCAGCGTGTAGCCACTGGCCTCCGGCGGATCGATTCGCGAATTGAGTTGCCGAGCGATCCGCGGCGCGAACCGTTGATACTCCGCCCGTTCTTGGAAGACGAACAACACGGCACCTCGCGACGGCTCCGTCAGAAATGGAAGATCACGATGCAGTCTCTTCGCGACCGTGCCTAGATGCGTCGCGAGCCGCTCCAGTTCGAGCGACTTTGCGTTGGTGACGAGTTGCACATCGCGTGTTTCAAGCGTCCGAATGCTCGACGAATCGAGTTTCGGGAACGCGAGTTTCACCAAGTGATCGGTCGTGGGAAACTCGTCGCGCGGCTGAGCGGACGGCTCTGTCCAAACCGTGTCAAGCGTCACCGTTCCCGGATCGCGCAACTGCATGCCGACCAGCCGTACCTTGTCCCAGCGCGGCATGCGGCCGTCGCTCCAGACAAACCACTCCAACGGCAAGACCAGCTTCTGCCAACCGACATGCGACACTTCGAGCCGTCGCCAGAACGACGCCTTCTGATCTTCCTCCGACAGACGCAGCACGAGTTCAACGGTCGGATGCTCCTTGGCTTCGTCGGCCGAGCGATGCAGCCACAGCCCGATCGACTCGACCTGCCGCCAATCCGTGGCGATCGACGTCGCGTTGACCGCGAATCCACCGCCAGTCTCGCCGCGCAGCCGAACCGCTCGGCCGTCCGGCTTCGGGCCGGAGTCGGCGACGGAATCTTCTGGATTCCAAAAATCCAACTGCGACCTCGTGCGGACTGAGACCTGAACGCTCCCCTCAAATGTCAGTAGTTCTCTCGCGAGGGCCGGAGAAGCCGCCGACAACACCGTGGCGAGTGCGAAGACAATTTGTCCAAGACCGGTAGACTGCGAGAACTTCATTGACTCCTCCGGAGAACTTTCGACCTTCGTCATTCGTCATTCCGCCGCGTCAGCCGTAGAATGCCGCCCTGTCTGCTGACCTCTGATTTCTGACCTCTGACTTCTGCAAAGCCCTGCCATGTATCTGCGAATGGCCAAACGAGTGCTGCTGGAGACCGACAAGCGGCTGGTCGCCAAGTTCCTGTGGAACATGGGGGTCAAAGGAACGCTGTCGGTCATCAAATACAAACGCCGGATGAAGAAGGGCCAATTCTTTCCGCCGTTCTTGTACGTCTCGATTCTCAACACCTGCAACCTGCGCTGCCAGGGTTGCTGGGTCGATGTCTCGGCCAAGCAGGAGAAGATCAGCCTCGATGCCTGGAACCGCCTCGTCAACGAGGCCAAGCAGATGGGCAACGTCTTCTTCGGGATTGTCGGCGGCGAGCCGTTCATGCACCCGCAGTTGCTCGACATGCTGGCCGCGCACCGCGACTGCTATTTTCAAGTCTTCACCAACGGCCACTTCATCACCGACGAGGTCGCTCGCGAGATGCGTCGGATCGGCAACGTCACGCCACTGATCAGCGTCGAAGGGACCGAGATCATCAGCGACGAACGCCGCGGCCGAGACGGGGTACTCAGCAAGACCATGCAAGGGATCGAAGCTTGCCTGCGGAACAACCTGCTGACGGGCGTCTGCACGAGCGTCTGCAAGACGAACATCGACGATCTCGTCACCGAGAAGTGGATGGATCGCCTGATCGAGATGGGAGTGTTCTACACTTGGTTCCACGTCTATCGCCCGATGGGCCCCGATGCCTGTCCCGATCTTTGCCTGACTCCAGAGCAACAACTTCAGATCCGCAAGTTCGTCGTCGAGATGCGAGCGAAAAAACCAATCGCCATCGTCGATGCCTACTTCGACGGCGAAGGCCAAGCCCTCTGTCCAGCGGCGACCGGCATCAGCCACCACATCAACCCGTGGGGCGGCATCGAGCCTTGCCCGATCATTCAATTCGCGAAGGAGTCGATCCACGACGAATCGCGCACGTTGGGCGAGAAGATCATGGGATCAGAATTCCTGCGCGACTTCCGCTCGCTCGCCCAAAAGACAACTCGCGGCTGCATCGTGCTCGAACGCCCTGACCTGCTGCAGAACCTCGTCGTGCTGCATGGAGCGAAGGACACGACCGCTCGCCAAACTGCGATGGCCGAACTGCAAGCGATGGCGACCCGCACCTCGCAATACAACCCCGGCCACGCCATTCCAGAGAAGAGCTGGGTCTATCGCTTGCTCAAGCGATACTTGTTCGCCGACTTCGGTGTTTACGATGGCCACGATCACAGCCAGTCGGCAGCACCCGGTCAGTTGGCGTTGAAATCTCAAGGATCGGCCGTCGAACTCGGCACCGTTTGCAAGTAGTGCCACACTGCTTCGAACTGTTGGCGGGCGTCGCCATCGAAGACGTTTTTCACTTTTGTCGTGCGGCCGTCGATGACGAGCTTCGGCATTCTCGTGTTGACGTCGTAACGCGGTGGGTCGAGCGTGAAGCGGCGATAGAAATCGTGACGGACTCGCTCGCGAGTCAGTGCGAAATTGATTCCCGGCGCGAGCAAAGTGTTCTTGTCGCCGGTGGGCGGCAGCGGGCCGATCGCGTGGCATTGGCGGCAATCGAGCAAACCCGTTCGCGTGGCGAGGACTTCGCCGATCTCGACGAGGTCTGGTTGGATGCTCGGACGTGGCAACGATTCACTCGACAAGCCGTGCTCGCGGGCGAGGCCATCGGCCAGCAGCCGCGCACGTGCGGGGAAGCTCGGCATTCGCAGTTTCATCCACGGACGCGGACGCTCGGCAATCTGTCCGGCCAGCAGCGACTGAATCCACGCCGAGTGAAGTTTCTCGCCGACCCAAGTGAGGTTTGGCACGACTTCGGGCGGCAAGCCGGATTCGCCTTCATCGGCGAGGATTTCGGACAGCGAATTCCGGCGACCGTCGCGCGGGTGACAGACGGCGCACTGCAAGTCAGCAACGAAGCGGCGTGAGACGTTTGCCGGAGTGTCGGTTGCGAGAGTCTTCTCATCGCTTCGAAGCAATATCAGCAGCGCGGATTGCTCGGCAGGCTTCAAACGATAGTTGGGTGATTGGCTCACATGGGATTGGTCCTGCCCGGCGAGGCAACCGCGTGCGATGGTCTTGCCGAAGACCGATGGCAAGTGGGGCTTGGGCAACGGCTCATCGCGCGACACGCGATGGCATTGCCGACAGCCAAGTGATGCGAACAACTTCTGGCCACGCGCGACATCGCCGATTGGTCGAATCGCAGGAGACGAACTCGCACCGTCGGCCGGTTCCGCCAACAAGTGCGCGAGTGATGCCGCTTCGTGGTCAGAAAGTCCGAAGTCCGGCATTCGAGTCCACGCGAAATGACGCTGTGGCTGTCGCAGGAAACCAGTCAATTCACCGGGCAGGAATTTGTCTTGCACGAAGTGCAGGGAAGTCCGGCCATCAGGCGGTTCGTCAATCGTCGGTTTCAACCGATGGCAGCCGATGCAACCGAGGTCTTCCCAGAGAGTCCTGCCCAAGCGAACGGTGGGCTGACGTCCCCCGTTCGCCGAGGGGGCGCGAGTTTCAGTCAACGAAGTCAGATACGCGGCGAGGTCGGATGCCTGCTGTCGATGTTCGTCGGTCGGCGTCAACGGGAAGAGACGCGGCATTCGCGCGTCGCTTCGCATTTGTTTCGGATTGAGCACCCACTTCGCGATCCAGTCACCGTGCAGCCGCGAACCGACGCCGGTCAAGTCCGACGATTCGGCGTGTAGCTCTGGCATCGCACGTTTTGATTGCAGAATCTCGTCCGAGACTCGATGGCAACGGACACATTGATGACTCGCGAACAGCTCGCGTCCAAGTCGTAATGCCTCGACCTCTTCGGGCAATTGTTCGCAGAACAGCGAGGTCGGTGGGATCGGTTCGGTTTCGAAATCCGCTCCGCTCCACAGCAGCCTCAACGCAGCCGGTTGATCGACCTGTGCGGGATCCACTCGCTGCACGATTCGCAGCCGGTTGTATCCGCGCACAAGTTCCACTTCGCTCGGTTTGTCATCCGTCGATCGCCACACCACTTGATCGCCGATGAAGACCTCGGTTGCATCACGGCACTCGGCCGAGAGCCGATACGTGCCCCGCCGTGGCGCGACGAGGTATCCATTGGCGACGATTTCACGAGTGCGAACAAGTTCCTGACGATCGATTCGCCAAGCGGCCATGCGCCGGACGTGGGGCATGTTTTCAACCTGCCCCACGAACTCGCAGCGAATGCCAGGGACCAGCCGCTGCTGTTCCGCTTCGGTCAACGATCCGGGACGGAGACGAGCCGGCTTGCGTTCCAATTCGTAGTCCTGATTGCGAACGGCGTTGATCGTGGCATCCAACCGTCGTTCGACCTGCTGGCCACTCGTCGTTCGCAGAGTCATCTGGATCGACAACTGATTTGCCGGCCGCATGTCGGCCAGTTCGAGAAACACCGTATCGCCCCCTTCAAGATTGCGGACGTGCGTTGTGCTGAGCACTTCGACGTCATTGCGACCCTCGTCTCGCGGGTTCGACACCTTGAACTCCGGTGAGCCATACGCCGCCGACCAGCGATAGTTCCAACGCTGCACGCGGAAGTTGTCGATGTCCGCCGCCGCCTCGGCGTCGAGCGGATCGCTGAACTGAATCAGTAGTCCGTTGCGAAACGTCTGCATCGCCACAGGCAGGTCGAGCCGGTTGGCGATTCGCACGCGCTGCAGGCAACCGTCCTGGGCGGCATTGCTGACCCAGCCGCGCAGGCCGCTGACATACAAATGTCCGTCGGCAGATCGAAACCGCCCGCGCATGACGCCCGACTCGAAGGCGAGCGGCAGCGGAATCGTCGCACCTTGCACAACGGGAGCCTGTTGCTCATTCTGAATCGTCTCGCGCGGGACGAGAAACATCCGGCTGGTTCCGTAGGACAGATGCAGCATTTGGCCGCCGAGCAGTCCCCAATGTTGTGGCGGAACCCACACCTGTCCGCCGCACGAGTTGTCCTGCAAACGCGGAATCCAACAGAGCGGCTGAATGAACTCGGTTGGAGCCTTGTCGCGATGAGCGGACGGCGTGTAACCGTGAAAGCCTCCGCGAACGACCTCGAAGATCGCTGAGCCGGGAGTCCATTCGCCCTCTTGAGGTGCGACAGTGAGGATCTCCTGCCCACCGTTCAGAGCCGGACCAATTCCCAATCCGTTCGCGTTGCGAAACCCAGTAGCGACGACCTCCAGCTTTTGTCCATCGGGAGAAACTCGCAGCAAGCAGCCATCGTGATCGGTCTCGCCGATCGCGTTGCCTTTCAGAAAATAGAACCAACCCGCCGAATCGGTTTCGAGACACGTCACATATTCGTGGCCGTTGGTCGTGACTTGACCGTCGTTGTTGAAGTTCTCGTACCAGTCCGCCTCGCCGTCGCCGTTGAGATCATGCAGCCGAGTGATCTGATCTCGGCCGACGACATAGATTTGATTCTTGACGATCTTCAGACCGAGCGGCTGAAACAGCCCGGTTGCGAATCGCTTCCAAGTCAGCTTCTCCAGCTTGTCGTCGATGCCGCCGACGAGCCACACGTCGCCATGTAGCGTGCAGACTGCGGCATCGTAGCTCGGCCTTCCCAGGCCGAGCCGACCGTCGCTCGTCGTTGCTCTCGCATTCGACGTCGGTGAGGCCTTGTGGTCAGCCTGGGAAGGCTGACCTCCGAAGAAGTCATGCCCGCCCACAAACATCAGCGCCTTGTACGGATTGTCGAACGGTAGCGTGAGCGTATCGGCGACGAGGGCGTCCGTTTTTTTGGACACGACTCCGCGCGTCGTGATCTGCTCCGTCCATCGAGCCAGGCCGGGGCGAGTCAGTGGGCTGAGCCCTTCGTGGGGCAGGTTTTCAACCTGTCCGTCGTTCGACTTCTTCGAGCCGAGTAGGTTGGAAACCTGCCCCACGGGGAACAGCAACTTCAGTCTCACCGTTTTGTTGTGCGCGGCGACTTTGGCTGTGATTGGGCTTTTCAGGCCGCCGCTAGCCAGCTTCACGAACGCCGCATCCGCCACGAGTTCGACTTTTGAGCCAGCCTCCGCGACGAGCAATTCCAACTCCTCCTCCGACGGTGCGATCTCCAACTCGCGCGTGACAAACCTTCTATCGCCGACGGTTTCCATCCACGGAGACTCCAGCACGACGACTTGCTTTGGCCCGACGGTGTACTCGAAGACAACTCGGTCGCCGTGCAGGTGCAGCCCGCGATACTTGGCCCACTCGCGCGGCAACGGGCCGAACGGTTTCGGACGCGGGTCTTTGAACTGTCCCTCGCGCGACCAACCGGGCTGACGAGGTGAATGAAACACGATCTCTTTGCCGACCTTTGGCGGTGAGATGATCCCGTAGCGTGCCGGATTGAATTCGAGAAACTCGCCTGACCAACCGCAGACGACGCGCAGCAGTTCCGTGTCGAACAAAATCGATGCTTCGGATTTCTCACCGATGCGCACGGCGATCCCCTTGAGCGTCATCTCCTTCGGCGTCCAGATCGTCGCCGAGTAAAACTGGCCGACATCCATTTGCTGCAAGCGATTATCGACCGAATCTTGCTCGGTCCACTTGAAGCCAACCGCGTCTTCGCCCCAGTGGCCGGTGATCTTGTTCGTGGCCGACGCGTCTCGCGTCGGATTCGGACGCGAGACGCGTTCGCCACGATCAGCTACTTTTTTTTTGCAGACGCCGGCGTCCCGTCGGCACTGCCGGGGAGCCACGCTTGGAGTTTGCTCGGCGACAGATCGACGAAGCTGCCGCCGTCGGTCAGCGTGTCGAAGTTCCACAAGGCGACCGTCGAGTCATCGGCTTTCAACGCATCACTCGGCACGTTGCCAATTGAACGCAGACCGCGCGAGATACGCAGTTCGTCGATCACACCATCGCAGCCAATCACTTGATCGACCAACGAACCAATCGCCAATTCTTCCTGAACCGGCTTCAGCTCAGAACCGAACGCTCCGTCTTTGGCCGTCACTTCTTGATCGGCGACTTGTTTGCCGTCCACGAACAGGCGAATGCGAGTCGGCTCGAACTGCATCGCGACAAAATGCCACTTGCCGTCGGCGATGTCGGTCGCGGCTCGGACGTGATCGGGTGCCAGTCCCGGTGCGTAAACCGTCAGATGACCGGAATCCGGCATCGTGAAGAGTTCCCAGTGGGTCGGCGACGACTTCAGTTCGTTCGCCACCAGAATGTTGTACGAGCCTTTGCTGTCGAGTTTCGTCCACAGTTCGACCGTGAACGGCAGTGTGCGAAAATCGTCGCGATGATTCACGAACGCACCGCCGATGCGTGTGTCGAGCGCTTTGCCGAACTTCCCCTCGGCGGTCGCGGAACTGGCCTTGCGCGAGGTCTTCTCGGTCGTCGTGACTCCGCCACGTTTCAGCGAGTCTTCGAGCGTCCACGGACTGCCGGCACGAAACAAAAAATTCTCGGTAATCGCCACCGGTGGATCGAAGCTGAGCGGTTCGCGACGCGCGGCCCAGACGGTGCCACGGCGAATCAACGCTCCGGCTTTGCGAATCGAGACGTCGCCGTGACCGAGTACCGTTTGAAAGACACGAGCTTTCGATTGTTCATACGCCCAAGCCAGCGGTTCGTCTTGCTTCGTGACCTTCGAGTGCGCTGTCACGAGTGGCACGATCGGCAATGCTCCTTGCTGACGGAAATAGAGTTCGTCATCCGTCTCGAACGACGCCAAGCCGGCCGTGATGGGATGCTTTTCGCCAGCGGCGGTGAGATCCACTCGAAACGTCCCGAAGGAATCGTGACCACTGAGTCCCGGCTTGTGATCCCAAATTCGGCGGACGATCTGTGTGCGGAACTCCGGCCAGTCGGCTTCTTTGTTCGGCAACGTGTCAGTCCAGCTTCCGTTCGCGAAGTGAATGATCGACAGCCCACCCCCATCGTCGAGGAATTTTTGGAATCCCGCCTTCGCCGCATCGTTCAGCCCCGGCCGATCCCAACTGCTGTAGTTGAGGACGAGCGCGTCGTAATCCTTCATCGTCGCCAAATCGTTCGGGTTCTCAGTGACCTCAACCACGACGCGCGGATCTTGCTCGAGGACCGGAATCAGCGCGGCGGTCGTCTTCCGCCAGTCGTGAGCCGGATGATTGTGCCCCGTGACGATCAGCACGCGGATCGGCTCTTCCATCGTCGAGACCACGCCGCCAGCCGGGACATCGACACCCGCTGTCCAGACGATCGCGTTGAGGATCGTGCGGCGAAAGTTGTCGTCCCACCAGTTTTGGAAAAAGTGACCGCCGGTCGTGCCGAAGCCTCGGCCTCCGTCTTTGCGTTCGACGGCCCACGCGACGACGTGATCCTTTTGCTGCCCCGGAGGTTTCGTCAGCCAGATCGGTTTGACTCGGTCATCGCCGTCTCGGAATCGCAGGTTGTAGTAGAACTCTTCACGAGCGGTGAACGGCTTCACGCCGCGAGCGACCGGGTGCTCGGAGTTTCCGAGCGTCACGCTCGCGTCCCAGGTGCTGATCGCCGAGAACCATTTGTTCGCGGCCGGTCCCTTTTCGTAGTCGAAGTAGCCGCCGACCCACTCGGTGATTTGGTCGTGAACTCGGCTGGGGTTGAACGTCGTCCAGTGAAATTGGACGAATCCACAACCGCGCTTCATCTGCCGTTCGAGCGTCTGAAATCGCTCGCCGACGTACAGCGGATGATCGGTCGCATTGCGGTCGCCGCCGTCCGAGATCATCACGATCGTGGCGGCATCGTCGAGCGTCTTCTCGTCGGTCGGCCAACCTTTGAAGTGCGTCTCGACGGTGACTTTGCCCTTCGTGCTCGGCGATCGGTCGAGCAGATGCTTCAGTAGGATCACGCTCTTCTCGTACTCATGCGTGTGCTTGCCGTGACCAGTAATCGGCCCGGCAATCAGCACAATCTTCTTCAGCGCAGGTTCGGCTGCCTCGATCCAGCCGGACGCGATCAACAAAAAGCTCAGTGCCAACCAACACCGTCGCATGAATGAAACCTCCAAGAGGAAACCGAACCGCATCAAGTTAACGCGATTCGCTTCACAGCGGAATTCGCGGCCGAGCAAAGAGGTCAGGACGTGGGAGTTCGGCCCAATCTTCCAACCAGTCGGCAACCGAGGCTGCCTCGATTCCGCTGTGAGTCTTCAAGACGAATCGCTTTGCCGGCTGGCCGTCATCGCCGATGAATTGAAGCAGGATTGAGAAGTCCAGGTTCGAAGTCGTTGGGTTCTCGGACGGTGGCACGTCATCCATCTCGACGCTGAGCAATTGCGAACGGAGAATCGAAAACTCCGGCACGTCCGCCGATTGCGGCCAGGTGACCGTCGCTGAGTCATCATCCAGAATCAGCACCGCCGGTTCGCGACGCACGAGTGAGCGAGTGTGCCAGTACGCCAATCCGCTCAATCCCAACAGCACCGTCCAAGTCGCGAGCATCGCGCCGAGACTTTCGCCCCAACCACTAAAAATGAGGATGACGAAAATCGTGAAGGTGCTGATCACTCCCAAGACCATCAGTGCCACCATGAATGGTTGCCCATTGGTCGGTAAGACGTACCACCGCGCGCCGTCTCGACGTAGCGGCACTGACCTCCGTCCGCTCATTCGCGTCCACACCCACCACATGCCGCCAATCGTCACCAAATTGAAGGGGGTCAAACAGAGTGCTGCGAACAAAAGCCGTCCGTCGATCGAGCGGTCCAACGCGGCATCTCCAGGATCAGCGGAGTTGTAAATGACCTGCACTTTCCGGCCTGCCGGGTAGGCTTCGACAATCTTTTGCGCCGCACTGCGTCCACCGGCACCCACTCCATGAAAATGCACGCGGTCTCCGGTTCGTTCTTCCCCATCAACGGTGTACCGATAGCGGACATCTTCGCGGACCGTGTGGTTCTTTCCGCCGCCCCGCTCCCGCACTTCACTCTGAGTGATCTCGCCCGGAACGCTGGGATACCACTGAGCCAAGCCTGTCTTAACGGCTCCGATGAAGACTGCGACATCGGCCATGATCGTGGCGAGCGAAAACAGCAGCAGACAAATGCCAGCAAACCCAGAACCGGGCAACTGTGAGTGACGCGTCGAGCCATATTCGCGGGGGGATTTGACGAGCATCGGCCAAGCCTCACTCTTTCGCCAACTCGCGAGCCACTTCTTCTGCACGCCGCATCACGCGCAGCACGTTGCCACTCATCAGTTGATGAATCTGCGCTGCCGAGTGGCCGCGAGTCAGCAGCACCTGCGTGATGACCGGGTACTTCGACACGTCCTCCAATTGCTTGGGTGCTTTGTCGATGCCGTCGAAATCCGAGCCGAGGCCGACGTGGTCGATACCGGCGACCTTGATGAGGTGTTCGATGTGATCGGCGACGTCGTAGATGTCTCCGGATTCGATGGGGTTGTCGGCGATCCAGCGTTTGCGGGCCGCTTGAAAATCTTTCTCGTCGGGAAACTTACGGTGCAATTCGCGCGAGACGTCAAACATTTTCGCTCGCCGCTTGGCGGATTCGGGGTGGATGAAGCCGGAGTAGAAATTGACCATGACCACGCCGCCGTTCTTGGCGGTCAACTTCAAAATGTCGTCCGGCACGTTACGAGGATGATCGGCGACGGCTCGCGCGGAGGAGTGCGAGAAGATGATCGGGGCTTTGGTGACTCGCAGCGCGTCGCGCATCGTGTCGGGCGAGACGTGCGAGAGATCGACCAACATGCCCAGCCGATTCATTTCGCGGACGACTTCTTCGCCGAATTCGGTCAGGCCGCCGTGCTTGGCTTCGTCGGTTGCCGAGTCGGCCCAAGCCAGCGTGTCGGAATGCGTCAGCGTCATGTAGCCGACGCCGAGTTCTCGCAGCCGCCGTAGTTTGTCGAGCGAGTTCTCGATCGAGTGTCCTCCCTCGACGCCAATCAGCGACGCGATCTTGCCGGACTTCTGAATGCGGACGACGTCGGCGGCGGTTTTGGCGAACTCAAAGACGTCGGGATACCGCTTGACCATCGCGTGGATGATTGCGATCTGCTCGAGCGTCATCGTGAAGGCACGGTTCTCTTTCGAGGTTTCGGCCGGAACGTAGGCCGCCCAGAATTGTGCGCCGACATTGCCGACTCGCAGTCGCGGGATGTCCGTGTGAAATCTCGGCACGCCGGCCGCGAGGTCAGCTTTGTCGAACGAGCCGCCGGCTCGTTGCCGAACTTCCCACGGCAAATCGTTGTGGCCGTCGAAGACGAAACCGGCGGAGTGAACTCGGCGAGCCTCGTCGCTGACGACGACGGTTGGCCGGTCGGCAGCAGAGGCGGAACCGTAGGTGATGACCATCGCAAACAATGTGAAAGCAATGAGTCGCATGGAAACTCCCATCGAAATACCACTCCACCGGGCTTGTTCCGGTGGGGTTGAAGGCCGGGTTACTACAAAATCGTGAACTGCGACAGGTCATCGCTGACGGCAACCGGTTCCGAGCTGTCCTCGGGAGTCGTCGACCGCAGACGTGAAGCGACGTCCGAGAGCCACTCTGGAGTTGGCAGGCCGTAGGGGCGGAACTTTTCGTTCGTCCCTTGATCAACCGAGTGCAGGATTGCTCGGTTCGGACCGAGCTTGCTGGCCTGCGGACTGTCGATCAAGTTGCTGGAATCAGACGCGCTGAGTTGGAAGACGATTCGCACCTCGAACTCGCGCAGCGATTGTGAGCTAAACCAACGGCTGACGTTGTTGTACGTGTCACTCCAGACGAGCGTGTGGATGCCGAACCCTGGGCCGTTCTTGAGCAGGTCGGTGAACTGTTTGCTCGGACTGACTTTTTTCTCGCCGCCGCCGAAACTGAAACCCATGTCGTCATCCGACTTCTTCAGATCGCGGAAGCGGCCCAGATTGAAAATGACGACGAAGATCGGCGCGTCGTCGCGCGAGTCGGATTGCTCGCGGCGAGTCATCTCGGCCGTGAGCGTCGCCAGCACGGCCGGAACGTCTCGCGGTTCGCCGAGTTGAACGGAGTGCGGCAGCGCGGCTTGCAGTTCTTTCCAAGTCTCGGTCGAAACGCCGCCGAAGTTGCCGTCGAGGATCACGAACGTGGCGACGGGCGACTCGCCTACCGCGGCGTCCGGCAGGACTTGGCAGGCCAAGCTGATGATGCTGGTGGCCAGCAGGCCGACGGTGGCGAGATCGCTCTGACCGACAACCAACAGATTTTGGCCCCCTTGCGGATGGAAGGTAATCGCCGTCGAATCTTTGATCGCGACCGCCTCGCCGAGCCACGCGACTCGTTCTTGCAGCGGAGTGTCCCAATGCGGAGCGTCGATCAGTTGCGAGAGATTGACGTTGCGGCGCGGGTCGGCGGGGATGTTGCCTTCAAACACGATTGGGGGAGGCATTCGCAATTGGCGGTTCAGTGTCAGTCGCTTCACGCGATCGAGATGAAAATCACGGCGATCATCTTCGAGCCAAGCGATCTGGAACGGGTGATTGCCTTCGACCAGTCCGTTGGCGTCGTTGTAGATCGCCTCGCCCGGCCGAGTCAGCAATCTCGCGGCGGTGTTGTCTTCGGAAAGGATTAGGTGAGCGTCGCTCTCGCTGCACTGCAACGCGATGCGGACCGCCATCTGGCCCAACGTGCTGCGGGCCAGCGAGTACGCTCCGCCGAGCGTTTGCGATCCGAGCAGCACATGAATGCCGAACGCTCGGCCTTGCCGGACCAGCCGGTCGAGCATCAGCGCGGCGGTTTGCGAATGCTTATCGTCCTCGACGAAGAACTCTTGGAATTCGTCCACGACCAGCAGGATGCGCGGCATCGGCACTGCTGGCCGAGCATCACGGAAGCCAGCGAGGTCTTGCACACCGACATCGCGAAACAGGTCGCCGCGCTCCTTCAGAATCGCGTCCAGCCGTTCGAGCACGCTGACTCCGAACTCACGATCGCTTTCGATTGCGATGACTCGCGCGTGCGGCAGTGCGTGCGTTGCGTAGGTCTTGAACTCGACTCCCTTCTTGAAGTCGATCAGATAGAAGTGAAGCTGATCCGGCCCGTAATGCAGTGCGGCGTTCGTGATCAGAATGTGCAGGAACGTCGATTTTCCGGAGCCGGTTTTTCCGGCGATCAGCACGTGCTGCGACGTCCCCTTGCCGAGTCGCAGGTGTTGCAGCTTCGTTGCACCGGCTCGCCCCAACGGGACGTCCAAGCCGCCGCGCGTGTCGCCGGTCCACAACTGTGAGTCCTTCGGCGCGATCCGTTCAAAAGCGACCTCGACGCGACGCGCGTCCTTCGATTCGTGACCGGCAGCTTTGACAAGCTTCGTGAACAATTCCGGCTCCGGCGGCGTGTCGAGCGTGAGCGGGATCGTGCGAAGCTCTTCGTCGGTCGAGTGAAAACTGGAATTGGCCCAATCCAACACGGTGGCGTTCGTCGCGAGGTCCAGCAGGTCGAAATTCATGGGCAAGCGGAGCTTGGTATCGACGCTCGCCAAGAGAAACACGCCACAGCGCGGGCCACTGGTCGCAATGCTCACCAGTCGGCGAGCGGCGGCTTCGCTGAAGTTCGCTGGAAAATTCGCAACGACCAAAATGTGATACGGCTCGGCCACTTCACCGGCGTGTTCGTTGTATTCCTGAATCGAGCGGAACTCGTTGCGGAGATATTTCTGGAACACGTTCTCCATGTGCTCAGTGAGGTCTGCGAGCCGCTGTTCGATTTGCGCCTGCTCGGTCCAGATGCGGCTGGCGATCATCAATTCGTCGTAGTCGGCCAGGTGCATGAACGCCGCGAAGTTGTCGCCGAGACCGACGGGATCGAGGATCGTGAATCGCACCTTGCCGCCGGGCAGCGTCGTCAGGAATCGCAGCATCGCGTTCTGCAAAACACCGACTGCCGCCTCACGACCTTCGTCCGCGGCTCTGAGCAGCAACGACGGACGATCTGGAAACGGCAGGCACGCGGGCAGCTTGAACGACAGCCGCTCGGGAACGAGCTGCGGCTCTTTCGGAACACCGTCTGGCACATCATTCAACGCGACGGAAAACTGTCCGAGCCGCATGGCCGGAGGAATCTTCGGCGGCAACTTGAGTGGGCCGCTGCCCAACGTCACCCAATCGTGAAACCATTCGTCAACGATTTGGTTGGCCGCGTCGATGTCACATTCCAACTGCTGCCAACCCGCGAGCCAGACTTCCGCCATGCGCAGCCATGCGGTCTGAAATCGCTGCGTATTGGCGGTCACTTCGGCGGCATGGTTTTGACGAAACTTGGCAAGATCCCAGTCAAACCGCGACTTGAGTTTTTCCAATCGCTGCGGGAATTCGGTGTTGGCCCAACTCATTTGTTGGTCGCGGCGCTGTGTGATGGCCTGGAGCAGAGTGGGATATTTCTGATTCGCCGCGGCAGATTCCTGAGCGCGGCGATACTCGATCTTTTGCAATGTCGCCGCCAGCTCGTCGTCCGCTTTCTTGAGTCCGGCTTCGCGTTTCGCGGTGACCACTTTTTGCCACGCGGTGAATTTCTCCTCGCGATGTTTTCGCTCGCCGTCCGCCAACTTTTGCCAGCGTTGCCGCTGCTTCTGGGCCACCAGATGCCGCTCGAAAATCCGATCGTAAATCGGAGCCGATTGACCTCGTCCGATCGACAGCAGAATTCCCAGCGTGATGCCGACTGGAAACAGCATCAACACTCCCGCAACCACTCGCCATTCGTACGGTTCGAGGTTGTTGTCAAACAAGACTTTGGGGTCCACGAGAAATCCGGCGATGCCCCAAAAGATCGCCCACCCGACCAGCGCCAACAGATACGGCCGCCCGCCCTGAAACAGCGCCGGGACTTTCAGTTTGCCGAGTTCTGCGAGGTGCGTCTTGAGTCTCTCGCAAGCTTCGTGAAATTGTGCGGCCGACGTGTCGAGGTCATTCGTCGGCGCGGTCTTCTCCGGCTTGGGCGGTTCGACTTCGACGGTTTGCCGTCGCTTCCGCATTAGCAAATCGGCCTGCCCCTTGAGGGCATGGAGTTCGTTCTCTTCGATCTTGAGCTGCTCGTTGGTCTTGCCGGTGTTGATGCAGAAAGACTCGTACTGGACTTTGGGACTTCCCTCGGCTTCTTCGTCGAAGTACGAGGTGACCATCCAGCGGTCTTCTTCGTTTTTCTTTCGTCCCGTCTCGGTGTCATCTGCCACCCGCTGTTGGATGGCGAAGAGGACGTCCTGAAATTCGTGCTGGGCGACGTCATGGTCGTCGGCGAACTGTGTGCCGGCGTCGACGACAGCCTTGTCGAACTCGGCCTGAATTGCCGCTCGCTCGCGTTCGAAGTTTTCGGTGCGTGTCGCAGTGGCGGAAGTCAATTCTCGATCGTTGTGTTCAGCAGCAGATCGGAATTCCTCGGCCGCCTGTTGTTCGGCGTCGACGCGCTGTTCGACGAGCGTTCGCAATCGACGCCACCACACGCGCTGGGATTCAGGAGCCAACCGATCACCGGCCAATGCTTCGGTCGGTGCGAGTGTGCGATCGTCAGAAGTGCTCATGGTCTCAAGCCGAATCGTCGAAATTGTCCGCGACGAGGATATCGGGCGGGCAAACAGCTCGCTACGCCTTGCGGTACACGACGCCGCAATCGATCGGCTGAAAACCGACGGACTTGAACGTCGCCAGCGCGGCGGTGTTTTCCTCGGCAATGTGAGCCTCCGCCAGCGTGACCTGCTCCTGCCGCATGCGGCGGATGACCTCGATTAACAATGCCTGAGCATGTCCTTGCCGGCGAGACACATCGTTCACGACCAATTCGCTGAGGCCGATGGCCCGCTCGCCCCACGATTCGACGTACAAATCCATGCCGCTGACAGTCACGGTCGCGACCGCGTCACCGCCTGTCTTGGGGACGAGGCGAAACTGCACGTTCTCCAACCGACCAGTACGGCTGAACCACCAAAACGTCGGTTGCTCCGGCAACGCGAAGATGAAGGTCTCCATCTTGCGGCGAATCAGGCTCAGCCGAAAGCTGATGGGATCCCCTTGTTTCAGGCTGCGTTGCAGAACGATGAATTTCTGAGCCGGCTGAAACCCCAACCTCGCGAGAAACGGGGCCGCATCGGTATTTGATTCCAGTAACCCGGAAACTGACGCACCGCCGTACAGTCCGTGGTAGAACGCGTCGCACGGCGGAGACGCTCCGACCTGGATCGAGTTCACGCCGAGCTGCCGCAAATACGCCTCAGCTCGTGACAGCAATTCGCGGCCGATGCCGGTACGACGGTGCGATGGATGCACGACAATCACATGGATGGCTCCGCCTTCATGCTCGATCCATGCACCGGAACTGTCGCTGCGAAAGCCCGTATGGACAAACCCGACGACTTGGCCCGCATCGCAGGCGACGAGAAATCCCGCCGGATCAAAATAATGCTGACCGAGCAACAATCGATCCAAGGCTTCGTAGCTAAACCCGCGAGCCGCTCCGCGACCGAGTCCGCTTTCGTGCCACAATCTCACAAGCTGAGGCGGATCGCTGTTCCGAAACGGCCGATACTCGATCACCGCGGACTCCCTGCGGGAAATCAAATTTGAAATC
>CAMAWN010000065.1 GCA_945861865.1 Candidatus Kuenenia stuttgartensis
CGAGTGGACGTCCACATCAACTTGGTGCCGTCAGGGCTGAAGACCGGCAAGACATCGGCCGCTTTGTGGTCGGTGATCCGCGTGATGGTTCCCGCTTTCGGAGCCTCGCCAGCGAAGTCGAGGTCCATCGTGAGGAGATCGAAGTTTGCCCCGCGCGGGCCTTGCGAGTAGTCCGCTCCCGACCACACCAGGTACTTGCCGCTGGGATGGAAATACGGGCACCAGTTGACCTCGTCGAGATTTTTCGTCAGTTGCACTTCCCGCTTGCCATCGACCGAGATCGCGAACAATTGCAGCATGTGCTCCTTGTCGCGATCGCTGCGAAAGATCACCCACTTGCCGTCGGGCGAGAAGAATGGCCCGCCGTCGTAGCCGGGCACGTTCGTCAGTTGCCGCACGTTCGAGCCGTCCGCGTCCATCACGAACAAATCGGCGTCGCCGTCGCGCGACGACGTGAATACGATCTGCTTGCCGTCGGGCGAGTAACTCCCCTCGGCATCGTACCCCGGCGAGTTCGTCAGCCGCTTGAGGCCAGTGCCATCGGGTTGGATCGTGTAAAGCTCCATGTGCGGATCGAAGTCCCACTGATACCGCGGCCGGCCGCCTTCCTTCGCGAGTGCTCGCGCTTTGGCTTCCGTCTGTTCAATGTCCGGATCGGTGTGACTCGACGCGAACAGGATCGTCTTTCCGTCCGGCGTGAAGTAGCTGCACGTCGTGCGTCCTCGTCCGGTGCTGATCTGCATCGGCACCTTCTCGTCCAGTCGCTGCAAATAGATTTGATAGAACGGATACCCGATCGGGTACGCCTGGAACACGGCCCACTGCCCATCTGGCGAGAAGTATCCTTCGCCGGCGCGTGGCAGGCCAAGCGTCACTTGGCGAAGGTTCGCGAGATGCTTCGCTTCGGAGGGCGTGGTGACGCTCACGGAATCTTCGGCATTCGCCAAGCTGATCAGGGATCCGACAAGCAGCAAGCTGAAAATGACGCGTGACACAAAACACCTCCAACTGATGTTCAAGATTCCGACCGCTGACACTTCTCGAAGTCGGGCGGAGTATAAGTCGCTCCGCCGTAGCCGGCGAGTCGCCGTGACTCAGCCGATCGGTCGCGACAGTGGCTGGCGGCTTGCTACAACTCGCCGTCGAATTCCCTTCCGGAGATTGCCATGCGCCGCTTCTTGATCACGAGCACTTCGATTCTGGTATCGCTCCTGCCAATCGCCGCGGCCTTCGCCGAGGACTGGCCGCAGTGGGGCGGACCGCAACGCGACTTGACGTGGCGAGAGACGGGCATCGTCAAGGAACTGAAAACGAAAGACCTGCTGCCGCGCGTCTGGGCCACTCCGATTGGAGCCGGTTACGCCGGGCCGGCAGTCGCGAACGGAAAAGTGTTCGTGATGGATCGCTCGGCCGAAGGAGAGCGAGTGCTCTGCTTGAATGCCGACACCGGCCAAGAAATCTGGAAGCACGAGTACGCGGCACGATACACGGTCAGCTACCCGCTCGGCCCGCGTTGCACGCCGACGGTCGATGACGGACGCGTCTTCACGGTCGGCGCGATGGGACATCTTTTCTGCTTCGAGGAGCAGACCGGAAAAGTTCTGTGGCAGAAGAACTTCGTGGAGGACTTCGGCACGCGACTCCCCATTTGGGGCATGGTCCACGCGCCGTTGGTTGAGGGGAATCAAGTCATCCTTCTGGTCGGCGGTGAAAACGCGCTGGTCGTCAGCTTTGACAAAGTCACGGGCAAGGAACTGTGGCGGGCATTGGATGATCGAGAAGTCGGCTACGCGCCACCGATGATCTTCACGTTCGGCAAACATCGGCAGCTCATCATCTGGCATCCGTCGGCGGTCTCGGCGCTCGATCCGTCCAACGGGAAACAACTTTGGCAAGTGCCGTATCAAGTCCGCTCCGGATTGACGGTGATGACCCCTCGGCAAGTCGGCAATCGGTTGTTCGTCGCCAGCTTTTACAACGGCCCGCGGATGATCGAAGTGGCCGACGACGGCAAGTCGGCTCGCGTCCTCTGGTCCGGCAAGAGCGATAGCGAGCAGCGCACCGACGGCGTGCATCCCATCATCATGACCCCGGTGTTTGACGGCTCGCACATTTACGGCATCGACAGCTATGACCACATGCGGGGCCTCGACGCCAGCAATGGCAAGCGGCTGTGGGAAACGCTCGACGCGACCGGACAAGGCCGCTGGTGGAATTGCTTTCTCGTGCCGCACGAGGATCGTTTCTTTCTGCACAACGAACAGGGAGAACTCCTGATCGCGAAGTTGACGCCGGCCGGTTATCAGGAAATCAGCCGTGCGAAATTGGTCGAGCCGACGCAGCCGATCCAACGTCGCATGACCGTCTGGTCGCACCCGGCCTTCGCGATGAAAAGCGTGTTCGCTCGCAACGACAAAGAAATCGTGCGCGTCAGCCTAGCGGAATGAAATCGATCAAGGAAAGCAAAACGATGGCTCGATTGATTCTCGTTGTCGGGTTTGTCTTTTTCATGCTGGTGCCAACGGGACGCGCCTTCGCCGCCGATGGCTTGCAGCGGATCACGTACAACAATCCTGGCTTGGTCGTCGATCTGGGTGTCGGGCTGTGGGCGTGGCCGGTGCCGTGGGATGTCGACGGCGACGGCGATCACGACTTGATCGTGGTCTGTCCCGACAAGCCGTACAACGGGACATATTTTTTTGAGAACGCCAGCGGCCCGCGTGAGAAGATGCCGGTCTTCAAAACGGCGAGGCGGCTCGGAGCCGGCAAGCATTACACGATGCCGTCGTACGTCGATGGCGGTTTGCGAGTGCTCACGGCGGGAAACGAGCATCCCGACTTCTTGAAGACTGGCATTGATTCCAGCGTCAAATTGCCGCTGCCGGCGAACATTCACAAGACGCAAGTCGGCAAGACCGAAGGGCTCTTCAAGGTTCGGCACAATCAATGGCGGCACGTCGATTACGACGGCGATGACGCACTCGACTTGGTGGTCGCGGTCGAAGATTGGGCCGACTACGGCTGGGACGACGCCTGGGACGCGAAGGGTCGTTGGATGAACGGGCCACTGCACGGACTGATCTATTTGGTCCGCAATAGTGGCTCGACCGCGAAACCGAAGTACGCCGAGCCGATGTTGCTCGAAGCGGACGGCCAGCGGATCGACACGTTCGGCTGCCCGTCGCCGAACTTCGCGGACTTCGATGGCGACGGCGATCTCGATTTGCTCTGCGGCGAGTTTCTCGACGGCTTCACCTACTTTGAGAACGTCGGTTCGCGCACTCAGCCGAAGTACGCACACGGCCGGCGATTGACGAACGGCAACAACAATCCGCTGACGATGGACCTCGAAATGATCGTCCCGGTCGCGTTCGACTGGGACCAAGACGGCGACTTCGATTTGATTGTCGGTGATGAAGACGGCCGCGTCGCGTTCGTCGAAAACTCTGGCCGACTCGTCGATCGACTGCCGCAGTTCGAGTCGCCGCGCTACTTCCAGCAAGAGGCCGACGAGTTGCAGAGCGGCGCGCTGGCGACGCCAGTCGGTTTCGATTGGGACGGCGACGGCGACATCGACATCGTCAGCGGCAACACGTCGGGCTACATCGAGTTCTTCGAGAATCTCAGCGGCTCGCAGGTCGCGTCGCCGAAGTGGGCGGCGGTGAAGCGACTCGAAGCCGGAGGTCGAGTCTTTCGCGTGATGGCGGGTCCGAACGGTTCGATTCAAGGTCCGGCCGAGGCGAAGTGGGGCTACACGACGCTCAACGTTGCCGATTGGGATGCGGATGGCCTGCCGGACATCGTGTTCAATTCGATCTGGGGGCGAGTGCAATGGCTGAAGAACGTCGGCACGCGCACATCGCCGAAGCTGGCGGAACCGCAGTCGATCGATGTCGAATGGCTGGGCACGCCGCCGAAGCCCGCTTGGACGTGGTGGACTCCGGTCGGCAAGGAACTCGCGACACAATGGCGGACGACGCCGGTGCTCGCCGATTGGAACAGCGATGGACTGCTCGATCTTGTGATGCTCGACCACGAAGGATTTTTGTCGCTGTTTGAACGTCGCAAGATCGACGGCCAACTCAAACTGCTGCCGCCGCGCCGAGCGTTCCTCGACGAGAATGGAAAACCGTTGCAACTCAACGGTGGCCGAGCGGGCAAGAGCGGACGTCGCAAGCTCTGCGCGACCGATTGGGACGGCGACGGCAAACTCGATCTGCTGATCAATTCCGAGAACGCGAATTGGCTGCAGCAAATCGAGTCGCGTGACGGGACGTGGCGATTCAAGGACATGGGCAAGCTCGACTCGCGGAACATCGCCAGCCACGACGTCAGCCCCACGACCGTCGATTGGAACGGTGACGGCGTTCCCGATTTTCTCGGCGGAGCGGAAGACGGCTTCTTCTATTTCCTGCGAAATCCACGATCGAAGTGACTCGTCGGGACGATCAGCCGCCGTCTTTCTTCTGGGCCTTGGCCCAACTGTCGCGGAGCGTGACGGCGCGATTGAAGACTGGGTGGCCCGATTTGGAATCGACCGTGTCGGCGCAGAAATAGCCGAGTCGCTCGAATTGAAACTTGCTGCCGGGAGCAGCGCTGGCGACGCTCGGTTCGAGCATCGCGTTTGGGATGACTTCCAGCGAGTTCGGATTGAGCGTCGTCTTCCAATCGACTCCATCGGGAACATCGTTCGGGTCGGCCTGACGGCACAGATGATCGTACAGCCGCACTTCGGTGGGCAGTGCGTGCTCGGCCGAGACCCAGTGCAGCGTTGCTTTCACTTTGCGTCCGTCGGGCGAGTTGCCGCCGCGCGAGGCGGGATCGTAGGTGCAACGCAGTTCGACAACGTTGCCGCTCGCATCCTTCACGACTTCTTGGCAGGTGATCAGGTACGCGTAGCGCAAGCGAACTTCACGACCTGGTGACAACCGGAAGAACTGCTTCGGCGGAGTCTCCATGAAGTCGTCTTGTTCGACGTACAGCGTGCCCGAGAACGGAACCTTCCGCGAGCCGGCACTCTCGTCCTCCGGATTGTTGACGGCGTCGAGCCAATCGACTTGTCCGGCCGGCCAATTCGTGATCACGACCTTGAGCGGCTTGAGCACCCCCATCACGCGCGGGGCACGCTTGTTGAGGTCGTCGCGCAGCGCGTCTTCCAGCCAGACCATTTCGATCGTGCTGTTGAACCTCGCGACGCCGATCCGTTCGCAGAACGCGCGAATCGCTTCGGGCGTGTAGCCGCGACGACGCAGACCGCAGAGCGTCGGCATGCGCGGGTCGTCCCAACCGGAGACGTGGTTGCCCTTCACCAATTCCAACAGCCGGCGTTTGCTCATGACCGTGTAGGTCAGGTTCATTCGCGCGAACTCGTACTGCCGCGACGGAAAAATGCGGAGCTTTTCGAGACACCATTCGTACAAGCGGCGATGTGTCTCGAATTCCAGCGTGCAGATCGAGTGCGTGATCTTCTCGATCGAGTCGCATTGGCCATGAGCGAAGTCGTACATCGGGTAGATGCACCACTTATCGCCGGTGCGGTGATGATGCGCGTGCCGAATGCGATACAGGACCGGATCACGCAGGATGAGATGCGTCTCGGCCATGTTGATCTTTGCTCGCAGGACGTGCGCACCGTCGGGAAACTCGCCGGCCTTCATGCGGCGGAACAGAGCGAGATTCTCGGCGACCGAGCGATTGCGAAACGGACTCTCGACGCCCGGCGCGGTCGACGTGCCGCGTTGTTTGGCGATTTCGTCGGCCGACTGGCTGTCGACGTAGGCCAGGCTCTCTTGAATGAGTTGCTCGCCCCAAAGGTAAAGCTGGTCGAAGTAGTCCGAGGCGTAATACAGGCCGTCCCAGTTGAAGCCGACCCAGCGGACGTCCTCTTGGATCGACTCAACGTATTCGGTGTCCTCAGTGGTTGGGTTGGTGTCGTCGAACCGCAGGTTGCACTTGCCGCCGTACTTTTTCGCGAGTCCGAAATTCAGGCAGATCGACTTGGCGTGGCCGATGTGCAGATAGCCGTTCGGTTCGGGCGGAAACCGTGTCTGCACGACGTTCTCGCCCCAGCGATTGGTGCGCAGGTCTTCCTCGACGATCTGCTCGATGAAATTCAGCGAGCGTTCCGGCGTGGCGGGAGTGTCGGCAGATGAGGTCGGTTCGGCGCAGGACATCGACGATTCTCTTTTCTCAAGAACACAAGGCGGGACGAGGTTCGCGGTCGGAAAGTAGCAATTGCCGGAAGGTGTTGCCAGCAGCGCCCACGCCAGTCCCGCTGGCAACGATCTGCTTGGCGGTTTACAACCCGGCCCCGAATTGGCCGAGGAAACTGCGGCATCATGTATGGCGACCCGTTGAATCCGACACCACCGCCCATTGCGCCGGCTGGCAATGCTCCGCCCGCCGCGCCGTCGTCGGAGGCTCAACGCCGTGTCGGTACGCCGCAGGTCGTGATTCCTCATGCTCGCGTCAAAGAGTTGCGGCCTCTGTGGGTGACGTGGTTCGCGCATCCGTTCGCGAACTGGTTTTGGTTCTATTTCGGCTTCGTGGCCGCGCTGTCTGGCTCGAACATGAAATATCCCAGCTTGGGACCGGTGGTCATTGTCGGCTGGCTGACGGGGCACCTCGTCAATGCGAAGCACCCGTGGGGCGAGATCAAATTGCTGCTGGCTTCGATGGGTATGGGCTACGTCTGCGACAGCCTGATCACGCTGATGGGCGTCTTGAAGTTCCACGAGCCTGCCTATTGGGGATGGCCGATTCCATTGTGGATGGCGATGATGTGGCCGAACTTCGCAGCGACGCTCAACAGTTCGATGAAATGGCTCGGCGGACGCTACCAATTGGGAGCAATCCTGGGGGCGATTGCCGGACCGTTCTCGTACTACGGCGGCGTGAAGTGGGGTTCGGTCGATCTTGGCTGGGGATTCTGGCCGGCGATGATCGTGATCGGTATCGAATGGGCGCTGGCGATGCCGGCGCTGTTGTGGTTGTCGGCGAGATGGGTTCCGGGAGCAGCGATCAACGATCAGCGATCAGAGGTCCGTGCTTGAAACAGTTTTCCATTGGAGCTTGCCATGTCCAAGAGCCAAGGTGATGTGTCCGGCAATCGCGTGATGTCGATTGATGCCTATCGCGGGTTCGTGATGCTGGCGATGGCGTCGAGCGGGTTCGGATTCTCGGCATTGGCCAAGCCGGAGAACTTGCAGAAGCTCAGTGAGTCTGGGGCGAACCCGTTCCCTGAATGGCTGCTGAATTTTTTCGCGTACCAGTTTGACCACGTCGCGTGGACCGGATGCAGCTTCTGGGACTTGATTCAGCCGAGCTTCATGTTTCTGGTCGGCGTCGCGGTGCCGTTCTCGTACTCGCGGCGTCAGAGCGAAGGACAGTCGCCGGCCGCTCGATTTCGGCATGTGTTGTGGCGTTCGTTCGTGTTGGTCGCGCTGGGGGTATTCCTTTCATCGAACGGGTCGAAGCAATCGAACTTCACGTTCGTGAATGTGTTGTCGCAGATCGGGCTGGGATATCCGGTGCTGTACTTGCTGCGCGAGCGGACTCTGCGGGCACAATTCGCGGTGGTGACGATCATCCTGGTCGGTTATTGGGCGTGGTTCGCGAACTACACGATTCCGCCGACGCAATTCGACGACGTCAAAGCAGCGCTTTCGGAACGATCACCCAAACTTTTGCAGAGCCATGCTCAGCCGGAAATGGAGTGGTCGCAATTCGCCGGCTACGGCTCGCGCTGGAACAAGCACGTCAACGCGGCGGCCGACGTGGATCGGAAAATCTTGAACGTGCTTCCGAGCGAGAAGGAGCCGTTCCGAGGCCAAAAATTCTGGGTCAACGACGGCGGCTACCAGACGCTGAACTTCATTCCGTCGATCGCCACGATGCTGTTGGGCCTGATGGCCGGGACAATGCTGCGATCAAGCCAAACCGACGGCGAGAAAGTGAAATGGCTGCTGAAGGCCGGAGCGATCTGCTTTGGCGTTTCGATGGCCCTAGACACGTCGATCTGGCCGGTGGCGATTCCAAAGTGTGACTGGCATCTCGCGCCGATCGTGAAACGGATCTGGTCGCCGGGTTGGGCGGTGTTCAGTTCCGGCTGGACATTTTGGATGCTGGCGGCGTTCTATTGGGTGATCGACATCCGGCAGTGGCGACGCTGGTCCTGGCCGCTGATGATCGTCGGCATGAACTCGATTGCGATGTACGTGATGGCTCAGTTGATGAAGTCGTGGGTGGGCGGCGCGCTGAAGACGCATCTCGCGACCATCGACGCTCTGTCTGGCTGGGAGCACGGCATCAACTTTGTTCTGTTCGGCGATTACCCGTTCGCCACGCCGCTGGGCCACGCGGCCCGGCTGTTCGGCTTGTGGCTGATCTGCGTCTGGCTCTACCGCCGCAAAATTTTCGTGCGTGTGTGACGTGGCGGATGCGTCTCGCATCCGAAGCCCGACGCGAGACGCGTCGACCACGCTCACGGCATCTGTGCCAGCAGCCAGTCTTCCAGGATCACTTCTTGAATGAACGGTGCTCGCAGCAGGTTGGTCTTGGACGACATGACTTTGGTCAACCACGGGCGGCGGACCATGCGCGAGACGGCTCGCTTGCCCAGTCCGGCCCAAGTTTTGGCCGCGAGTTGCTGCTGCACGTTCTGGCTGATGCGCTGCATCGTCGCTGGGATGATGTTTGGAGCTGGGCCGACGTGGATCAGCAGTTCGATGCCGGACGAGATCGTTTGTTCGACGACGTCCCACAGACGTTGCGGCTCATCGACCCAGCGGTTCAGGATGTCGCGGCTGTTGATGTCGGTGTAGCCCATCGAGCCGGTCACACAGGACAGAATGTTCGGCCGAGGTGCGACGAAACCGCCGGGCATCCGCTCCATCATCACGGCGGCTCGGTCGGGAATGTGCTTCTGCCGAGTGATGTGCGTGTGGATCGGCGGCCAACGGTCCTTGTTCTCTTTGACGTTCGTCCCTTTGGCGAAACGCCCTTTCACGGCGGCTTTCAGCTCGTCCAACGTGCCGCGTTGTCCCAGCACCAGCACGGTGTTCGGTGAAAGGTACGACGAGATCGCAATCGTTCCGTGACCCTGATTGGTGATCTCCAGACAGAGCCGCTCGACTGCCGAGAACTCCATCTCTGGCCCGCGTGAGAAGACGATCCCCATGCGCACGTCGTTGGCTTGAGACAGCATGTCGTCCGACAGCGCGAGCAGCGGAGTCAGCACCGCTTCGATCGAGTACACGCCCGATGCGACCAGCGCAGCGACCTCGCCCAGACTGTAGCCGAGTGCCACAGGAGCCGATCGATATTCGATGCCGAAGAACTCGCGCAGCAGTTCGAGCTGCGCCATTTCGGTGGCGACGATCAACGCGATCGCTTCGCCGTAATCCGCGAGCGTCTCGGACCGTCGCTCTCGGACACGCGCTACCAAGTCCACCTCGCGGCCTAGCACATCACTGGCGATCGCCGACGCTCCGAGCAAGTGCTTCTCAACCGTCGGGCCATAGATTTGATGAGCCAAAAGTTCCGGCGACTTGCCGAGGTTGGACTGGTCGAACCCACGAAACGCGAACCCCGACGACGCGAGTAACTCGTTGAGCCGCTCCGGCGTGATTTCCAGGCTGTCGTCGTTCTTGGCGTCGTCCATGAATGTCTCCGTGGTACGTCACCAGCCTACGACGTCACCTGATCGCGGACCAGTTCACCGTACAACTCCGGCCGGCGAGTCCGTAGCGTGTAGTTCGGCAGGCTGCGTTCTTTCGCCAGCAGAGCCGCGTCGAAATCGAGCACGATCATCTCGTCCCGAATTTCGTCGCGCTGTGTCGAGGCCAGCAAATCGCCGTCCGGCCCGAAGGCCAACGCGCCCCCCGCGTGATGCGGCTGAGCTGGCGAGTCGGGTGGATACATCGTGACCGAACCAGCTCGACCAGACTGATTGGTGAACAGCGCGAAGCAAGTATTTTCACGAGCACGCATCGCGTAGCAGGAGATGAAATAATCATGACTGTGTTGTCGTGCCGCAGCGGCCGAGCCGGGAGTGTCGTCCCACATCTTCATTCGCGCGGCGTGCGGCATCAGCAGGAGGTCGGCACCGCGCAATGCCAGAATCCGAGCCGGCTCTGGAAGCTGGTTGTCGTAGCAAATGATCGAGCCGACTTTGCACTTGCCGATGTCGAACACCGGGAGATCGCGGCCTCCCTTGTAGAACAGAGTCTCGTCGCGCGACATGTGCAGCTTGCGTTGCTTGCCAATGTAGCCGTCTGGGCCGACGAGCACCTGCGCGTTGTAGACGATGTCATGTTCCTTCTCGCTCAGACCGATCGATAGCACAAGCCGATACTTCTTGGCGAGTTCCACCAGTCGCGTCGTGCTTGGCCCGTCCGGGATAGACTCTGCCAGTTCCCAGGTATTTGGCGTGCAATGTCCATGCACCAACAGTTCCGGGAAGAGAACCAGTTCTGCTCCCGCATCCGCGCAGCGGCGACACCAGATTTCCACGTCCACTAGAATCTGGTTGAGCCGTTCAAAGGGTGCGTTCATACTGACGGCGGCGACACGAATCGTTTGCATGATGCTTTTTTCTGGTTGACGCGATTTCGGCGGAGCGAATTGAGGATGATCCGCAGTGTGGTTTTCTGTGTGTTGGCGGTGACGGCGTTCCAGTCGGTGTTCGCGGCCGACGCGCCGGAGTTGACGTTTGAAAAGAACGTGCGGCCGATCTTAAAGGCTCACTGCTTTCAGTGTCATGGCGAGGCGGACAAGACCGAATCCAAGGTCGATGTGCGATTGTTCTTCGGTGCCGATCCGAGTGAGACAGAATCAGCCAAAGCCGCCGCCTTCGTGACTGCCCAGACCGAAGTCTTTCAGCCAAAAGTAGCACCACCTGTGAATCCGCCGGCCGGCACTGCACCTTCGCTCGATCCGACTCGGCAAGCGTTCGCGTTGCTCCGCCAGTCGCTGTTGAGCTCCAACCGATTTCTGTACGTCGAGGGATTCGTCGAATTTAAAATCGGAGATTTGAGATTTCCGGCGTCAGCCTTCAGACTCCCGTTTTGTCCCCGACTCTTGCAGAAGGTGCCTCGACGTGTCGCAGTCTCATTCCGCTTCGTCACCGACCTCCGACAAACCGCTCGTGCTCGGCAAGCATGTCTTGCAGTCACGGTTGATCGTCGGCACCGGCAAGTACGCGACCTTCGAGTTGATGCAGCAATGCCTCGAAGCCAGCGGTTCGGACGTCATCACGGTCGCTGTGCGTCGTGAGCGATTGATCGACTCCGCCGGACGGAACATTCTTGATTTCATCGACCTCGCCAAGTACACGATCCTGCCCAACACTGCGGGATGCTTCAACGTCGAGGATGCCGTGCGAACGGCTCGGCTGGGACGCGAGATTCTTGAAGGCTTGGAAAACCCCGGAGCCGATTGGGTCAAGCTGGAAGTGCTCGGCGACAAGAAGACGCTGCTGCCCGATCCGATCGCGACGCTGCATGCGACCGAGCAACTCGTCGCCGACGGCTTTCAAGTCCTCGTCTACACGACCGACGATCCAATCACGGCCAAGCGGCTGAAGTCGGCCGGAGCCACTTCGGTTATGCCGGCCGGCAGTCCGATCGGCAGCGGGCAGGGAGTGCTCAATCCGAACAACATCCGCATCTGCCTCGAATACCTCAAAGAGAACGATCCCGAATACCCGGTCATCATCGACGCCGGAGTCGGCACGGCGAGCGACGTCGCGTTCGGCATGGAACTCGGCTGCGACGGCGTGCTGCTCAACACCGGTATTGCAGGAGCCACCGACGCGCTCCGAATGGCGCACGCGATGAAGTGGGCCTGCCAAGCGGGACGGCAAGCGTACTTGTCAGGACGGATTCCGAAGAAGCTGTACGCGACCGCGTCGAGTCCAGAATCCGGTTTGATCTCACCTGGCTGTCGATAGTTCGATCTGGCCGACGCGATCGCAGAGAATCTCACGACCAGATTGATCCCTCACGCGGCCAAGATTGAGACTTATTCCAAGGTCTGCAGCAAGCGTACTTCTTGAACACGTTGGCTACTTCGCGACCGCTGGCGGTGCATATCCGGGAGCGGCGACGATCAGCTTCACTTCCTTGCCGTCGTCGGTATTCCAGAGCCGGACCTCGCCGGTGTAGCTGCCGGCGGCGACTCGCTTGCTCGCAGCGTTAAACGCGACGGAATAGACCCAATCGGTGTGGCCGCCCAACGAAAAAACTTGTCCGCCGTCCGCAAACTTGTGGATGCGAGCCGTCTTGTCTGCACTGCTCGAGTAGATCAGGCCTTCCTTCGTCGTCGCAATGCGGAAGACATCGCCGCCGAAGCCGCCAATCGCGCGCACTGCGGCCGCGTCGCTGACGTTCCAAATGCGAATCTGTTTGTCCGCTCCGCTGCTGATGACTTGAGCTCCGTCGGGCGAGAAGCCGACGCCAAACACCGGCTGAGCATGCGCGTTGAACGTGACCAGCGAATCACCCGTCTTCAAATCGAAGACCTTCGCCGTCTTGTCGCGGCTGGCCGAAGCAAGCTTCGTCCCATCCGGCGACCATGCGATGTCCATGACCCAGTCAGCGTGATCTTCGATCGCCAGCAACTCCTTGCCTGACGGAACTTCGAATACGCGAATCGCGCGATCCGCACCAGCACTGGCCAGTTTTGTGCCATCGGGGCTGAGCGCGATCGCGAACACCGCGTCATCGGTGCTCACCCAATCGCCGAGCAACTGACCGTTCTCGACATTGAAGACCTTCACTTCACCGAGCTGCGCTGGAGTTCCCGCCGCGACGAACAGAGTCTTGCCGTCGGCGCTAAATTCGAGGTCATAAACTCGTTCGGAAACATTTCCGATGCGGCGCACGACAGCGCCATCGGTCGGATTCCAAAGCACGACTTCGTGATAGCCCGACGTCGCCAGCAGCGATCCATCCGTGTTGAACGCGACGGCCGTGACCGGCACCGGCACCGGATATTTCTCCGGAGCGGGCGGCTGTACTTCTTTCGGAATGATGCGGATCAGCGGCGAGTTCGGTTCAAATCCGGCGTTCAAGTTCGCGCCGGTCGCGATCCACTTCTCGATCAGCGCGATCTGCTCTGGCTTGAGCGGATCGGCGTCCTTGGGCATCGAACCATCTTTGAGCAGCGCGAGCAGATTCGACTTCGCATCCCCCGCCTTGACCGCTTCGCCGCTTTCGCCCCCTTTGAGGACGGCGGCGAAAGTTTCCATGTTGTACCGACCTTTCGCCGTGCGAGCGTTGTGACACGCGAGACATCGCTTCGCAAAGATCGGCGCGACCGAGTGCGAAAACGACACCATCCGATTCAGCGAAATCAGTCCCCCCTCGACGGCTCGTTGCTTCGTCACCCATTCGGTGTTGACCATCGCGAGCGCGTCGGTGGTCTTCTGAACTTCCGGCTGAAACGCCTTCACGTCGGCGTCGAGCTTCGTCAGCCCTGCCGTCGCGTCGATGATCGTTTTCTTGGAGACTTCGATGGTCTGAGTCGTCGTCGTGACCAGCGCGACCGCATCCGCCGCCGCCTTCAGAGCCACCGCTGCTTTCGCCTCTTCGTCCTTCGACTTCTTGAGAGCCTCCTCCGCCGCTTTGGCCGCCACGTCGGACGCTGTCTTCGCGGCTGCGAAGACTTTCGCGGCTTCGACCTTGGCCACTTCCGCCTTGGTCGCGGCTTCCTGAGCCGGCTTCAGTTTTTCTTCGCTGGATTTCAGCGCCGTCATGGCCATCGTCAGCGAGGTCTTCAGCTTGGCGACCTCGTCGGACAACGACTTCGCTTTGTCCTGCACTCCCTTGAGCTGCGTCGCCGCAGCATCTTTGCGTCCCTTGGCCTCATCCGCCTGAGCCTTGAGCTGATTGAGTTGCTCCTCGGTCGGCGGATCAAACGCCAACGCTCGCATCGCCCCGAGATTCGCCAACGACACGGCCACGAGACAGGCCACGAATGAACGCACAGCAAAGCGAGTCATGAGCATTCCTTTCCGGGAAAGCGTCCGCCGCACGAAGCGGCTCAAAAACCGGAGGTTCTCCAGGCGAGAGTTTTTTCTGGCGGGAAAATTCACTGGCAGGGTCCAAACAGCATCCTCGGATGCGTACGGAGTGTCAAGCAGCGACCGCGTTTGGCGGGCCGAATGAGCCGATCCCATCGGACCAATCCGAACGACCCGAAATTCTCCTCCAACATTCACGCGACCCCACGATTCCATTCAACGACGTTAGCAAATCACGAAGACCCCGCCTGTCATGAAGTACCCAATGACTGCGGGAATGTCACACACGTAGGACCACGCCGTGCCAAGCAGAGCGACGCGGCAGAATTTTGGCTTGTTCTCGAACTTGCGATCGTAGAACAGCCAAATCAGGAAACACCACTCCAAGAATCGAACTGGAAATAGACCTGCCCAGTATGACTGTGGCCCGTATCCCAACATCATGGCACCCTTCGCCTGATACAGCCCGTAGTAGCCCGCACCTGAAATCATCCCGATCAGCGTGCGTGCGCCGCCGATGGTGAATGCACCGCGTGTAACGTTCGGGTAGAAGAACCGAGAAATTACCCGAGCTGCAATGGAATACCCCACGAATTTGACGGCACAAAAGCCCAAGTACCCGGTGATTTCGTTGTCGAATGCTCCGATGCGACTCGGCACGATGTACCTCCCAAGTCAAAGAGAAGCGGATTGGCCCGACGGGCTAATCCACGAACAAGAACTCGTTGCTGTTGAGCAGCACTCGGCAAGCGTTCGGCAAGCCGTGTTGGCGAGCGTAGTCGCTCAGCACGGTTCGCTCGCGGTCGGTGGAGTCGCGTTGCAACACGAGGTGGACGGCGGCGGTGATTTGGTGTTCCAAATCGCCGCTGGCTTGTGAGGCTCGCGCGGCGAGACGTTCACTTTGGCGGACCACGAACGGGTTGTTGAGCATCGCTAGCGCCTGCAACGCCGTGACCGACGAATTTCGCACCGCCGTGAGCTGCGACGAATCGGCGAAGTCGAGCGTCTCCATCAGCGGATCGGGGAGCGTGCGGAAGATGAAGCGATACACGCTGCGCCGTCCATTCTCCAGACTGTCGGGATCGAAGTTGGCGTAATCGACGTTCGGAGTCACATGGATGCCGGGCGTCTGGATGAACTGCTTGACCGATTCGCCCCCCATGCGCCGATCCAGTTTGCCAGTCGTCGTGATCAACGCGTCGCGCACCGACTCGGCATCCAATCGAGTTCGATTCATCCGCCACAAGAACCGATTGTCCCCGTCGATCGCCGCATTGCGTTCGTTCGCCTGCGATGACTGCCGGTACGTCGCGCTGGTGACGATGAAGCGGTGCAGGCGTTTGAGGGATGCGAGATTTGAGATTTCAAATTTTGAATCTCCAACCAACTCCAACGCCAGCCAATCGAGCAACTCCGGATGCGTCGGCTTCGATCCCATTTGGCCGAGATCGTTTGGAGTGTCACACAGACCGCGTCCGAAGTGGTGATGCCAGATTCGATTCGCGATGCTACGCCACGTCAGCACGTTGCGTCGGTCGGTCAGCCACCCCGCGAGAGCCGCTCGGCGAGGGGCTTCATCCGAAGCATTCGCCAAATCAAACCGCGCGGCGAGTCCTTCGACGCAGGTGAGCGATCCGGCTTGAGCGACTTCTTTCGCTTGCTTGATGTCACCGCGAGTCAGCAGATGCACCATCCGCACCGGCCGCTTGCTCGGCGAAGTGAGCGCGTCCGATTTCATTTCGCCCGACGCCGCAAAGATCATTTGCGGAGCGGGCAGCGCGACCAACTCTCGCTCGACCTGCGACTGACGGACGTATCGCGCGAGTTCCGCTCGTTCGAGATCACTTCGTTCTGCCGCCGACTTCTTCAGAATCGCATTGATCTCCGCCGGCACAAGGTCGCCATCGAGCGCCAACGATTCGGTCGCCGTCGTCACGGAGATTCTCGGCCGTCCGATCAAGTGCCCGCCGCCGTGAAGCTGTTCGAGCACGACCGTCAACATCGTCCCGCCGTCAAACGTCACCGGCTGAGCGAATTCAAAGACCGCTCGATGATCCTCGCCGACACGCGGATGGATGCCCCACGCCGTTCCCGGATTGCCGTCAATCGTGTGCGCGATCGTCCAACCGTCCTGATTGAAATCCGCTCGCGGATTCTTCAGCGAGAGAGGCTTGGCGTCGGCCGCGAGTGTTTGTCCGTCGGACGTGGCAAACACTTTGAACTCGCTCAGGTGCAAGTTGCCGTTGTCTTGCCGTCCGGGACCACGTTTCGAAAGCGAATCATCCGTGAGCACTTCGAGCCGCAGCGCGGTGATGCCTCGCAACATCGTGTGAAACGTCAACGTGTAGGTGTCCTTCTCCGGTCGTTTCTCGCTGGCGAGGACAGAGCCATCCGGCTGCTTCGTGAGCGTCGAACCCTCCGCCGATTTGAATTCGACCGGTTCGAGAGTTTTCCAAACCGACGGCGCCGCGACTTGCTTCGCTTCCCAAGCGGCGGCGAGTTCCTGCGCTGCGGACGACAGCAACGAAAGATCAGCCTGTCCTTTGAGACCGCGCAGCCGAGCCAATTCCGCTCGCAACGAATGCCGGCGGCGACCGACTTCCGGATCGGCGTCGTACGTTCGCTCCCCCTTGTCAACGCCGGCAAAGACCGCTTGCAGAGCGTAGTAGTCCGACTGCGTGATCGGGTCGAAAAAGTGATCGTGACAGCGAGCACAATGCACGGTCGTGCTGACGAAGGTGCTCATCACGGTGGTGACCATGTCGTCGCGGTCGAGGTACTGCGCGATGCGTCGGTCATCGGTGTCGTCTTGAATGCTTTGCAGGGAGCTTTCGTCGAACGGCCCGGTCGCGAGGAATCCGGTCGCAACCACCGCTTGAAGATCATCCGGGAAGAAAGCATCTCCCGCGACTTGCTCCGCGACGAATTGCGAGTACGGCTTGTCGTCGTTGAACGAGCGGATCAAGTAGTCGCGATACGGCCACGCCGTCGGCCGAGGCCGATCTTGATCGTGCCCGTGAGACTCGGCGTAGTGGACCACGTCCATCCAGTGCCGCGCCCAACGCTCGCCGAAATGGGGACTCGCCAGCAACCGATCGATCAGCCGCTCGTAGGCGTCCTCGCGCGGATCGGTGACGAACTCGTCCACCTCGTCCGGAGTCGGTGGCATCCCCAACAGATCAAACGAGACTCGCCGGATCAACGTCCGGCGATCCGCGGGCGACGATGGTTCGAGACCATTTTCCGCGAGCTTGCCGAACACAAAGCTGTCGAGCGCATTCAGCGGAACAAACTGCGGAAAGCGGCGCACAAAGTCGGGAACTTGTGGTCTCGTCAGCGGACGAAGCGACCACCAGATCTCTTTCGGTTTCGATTCATCGGTCTTGGCAGACGACTCGTCACGCTTGGCAGGGACGACCTCTTCGGCTGCGAAGCTCAGCAACCTGCACACACACAGCGTGCAGAGCAAAAGCAGTCCTGGCAGAATCAGAGTTCGCCCACAACGCGAGCACCACATCGGCAGCTCCTCGAAAGAATCATCCAGCGAGATTCGAGGCACCGATTATGGTCAACCTCACGGGTTGTGGCTACGTTCACGGAAACTGGAACGGCTTTTGGCCTTTGTTCTCCGCATAGTTTTTCGACGAGATGATCGCCACTTTCTTGGATTCGTCGATGATCAAGACCATCGGATTGAGTGGACGGTCCTTGCTGGAGTTCTGGATCATCGCGGCGATCGCCTGCAAGCCGGGAACTTTGCCGAGCTTCAGAGTCTGTTTCATCACCTGCGTGTAGCCACCGTCCTTCAGACCATCACCGTCCAGAGTGATCGTCACCTTGCACTCGTCGGCGACTTCTTTCAATGCCTCTTGGAGCGGAGTGTTCGTGAACTCCGCCTCGACGTTCAGTTGTTTGAGGCGGTCGAGCACGAGATCGGGCAATTTCGTGCCGGTCTCAGTTGGGGTGGCTTTGCTGGCGGCCTTGCTGAAGTCCGTACGTGTTGATTCGTCCCAGGTCAGCAGCGTTCCAATCGCAAAATTCGAAGCGGCCCGTTCCGGCAGTGCAGTCGCCAGCGAGACGAATCGGTCGCCATTCGAAGCGTGAGTCGACAAAGCGTAAGCCTTCGTCATCGCCGGGAAGCGGCCGATGATCTGGCGCGGGCCGAGCATCTTCGGGTCCATGTAGTCGTGGATGGTATCGGCCAATTCACGCGGCAACTTGTCGAGCCGTTTCTTCAACTCGGTCTGAGCGACCGTTTTTGCAAGGGACGATTTGTTGCGAGCCAGAATCTCAGAATGAAACTTGTCGCCGACGTGCAGACTGACCGCGACGGTCTCGAACTGCTTCGGGTCAAAGAAGTCAACCACGCGATCGGCGATGCGCCGAAACTCGTCCGCGAAAATGAACTGCGCGTGTGCTCCGAGCGTGGTCGGGTCGAACACCAGCACGACATGCCGCAGGCGGTCAGTCTTTCGCAGCAGCGCTTCCAGGCCGGGAGCCTGAGCGTTCGGACGATTGACGGCCTCGGCCATCTCGTTCTGTTTCAGCCGTGGGCAGAATGCGAATGTCCGCAGGTCTTTGATGACGTACGCGTACTTCTCATTTTCATAAACCGGATAATCGCTGGCGTCACTGTCTTTGAGTTCGGCCTTCATCTCGCGAAAAACCTTGATGAGTTCCGTCTTCTGCGCAGGTTCCTTGAGCCGGACAACTCCGCAGACTTGAAGCCCCTCGCCGACGACACCGGGGATCAGTCCGAACGTCAACTCTTCAATCAGAGACGGATCGTGATTGCACAGTTCTTTGATCTGCTCGTCGAGCCATTCCCCCAGTGGACCCCAGCAGAATCGAAACTCCTCACGCTTCGTCCCTTTCTCCCACAGATCGCGCGGACGCACATGGACGATCGCCGTCACGCCGTAAGGCATGAGCATCATGTCGAGCGGCGTCCCTTTCGTCGGGCTGACCGGCAGCGGAGATTCCCACGGCAGTGACTCGCTGATTTCGTCTCCGGTCCCCTCTGGATTCTGAGCGACCGCTTTGGTCTTCCACTTTCCGTTCGCTCCGGATCGACCACCCAGAGCGAACGCCACAACTCCGCCGACCACGAGCACTCCGATCAAAATCATCGCCACCAACTGCGTCTGCTTCGCCTGCCGAGACTTCTTCGACTTGGATTTCATCTTCGACTTCAGCAGTGAGTTGGCCGACAACATCTCAGCCTCAGACGGCAAGACGCTGGGGGCCGACTCCGGTTCTTGAAAACCCCCGAACGGATTGTCGCTCGCGGCCGGCGCGAACGGCGCAGGAGTGGCCGGAACAAATGGCGGCGGCACGGGCACTGATTGCGGGGGAGCCACCATCATCGGTGGCGGCGCATATTGCGGAGCACCATAAGGCATCGGCGCATAACCCGGAGGCATCTGATACGGGTACGGCATTCCCGGCTGCGGCGGCGGATACGGCATCTGCGGATAACCTGGCGGCACGCCCCACTGCTGCGGAGCCATCGGCATCTGCGGTGGAACTGGGTACGGATAACCCGGCGGCATCATTTGCGGGAATTGAGGTGGCACCGCCGCCTCAACGGCCTGTTGAGCATCCGGCACCCATCGCGCACCGGTCCCGATCTGTGAACTCCGAGCACTCGGTTCGGCAATCTCCATCTGAACTTCGTCGCTTCCCGTGCGACGCTGCTCGATCTGTTCCAACTCGTCGTACAACTCGCTGACGTCGAGCGGATCATCGTCTAGTTCCTCCGCTCGCGAGTCCATCTCCTGCGCAGTCGGCTCCGCCATCACGAACGCATGCCGACACTTGGGGCACTTCCCCTTCCTGCCGAGCAAACTGCGATCAGGCAGCTTCAGTGACTTGCCGCACTTCGGACAGGGAATTTGCAAACCAGCCATGCTTCTCAACCTTTCGACAACTCGGCATGCACTCGCTCCAGCAACTTCTTTGTCGCCCGAATGCCTTCGGGTTCGCTGAGCTTCCCGCCTTCGTACTCGATGCCGACGTAGCTGTGGTATCCGGCCGCAAGCACGATCTTCATCATCTTCACATAGTCGGTCTGAGTTTCATCGCCGGCGGCGTTGAAGTCGTGGGACTTCGCGCTGACCGCCTTTGCGAACGGCATCAACTCGGTCACGCCTTTGTAGCGGTCGTACATTTCGTCCTTGCTGACTCGGAAGTTGCCGAAGTCCGGCAGCGTGCCGCAGCGTTTGTGATCGACCTTCTTCATCACCTTCGCCAGCCACTCGCCGTTCGACGACAAGCCGCCGTGATTCTCGACGATCACGTTCAAGCCATGCTTGGCACCGAACTCGGTCAGCTTCCGCAAGCCGTCCGCCGCACGATCGACTTGCTCGTCATAGCTGCCGCCGCTCTGTGCGTTGACTCGGATCGAATGGCAACCGAGAAACTTCGCGGCCTCGACCCACTTGAAATGATTCTCGACCGCCGTCTGCCGCTTCTTCTCGTCCGCATCACCGAGTGCTCCTTCGCCGTCGCACATGATGAGCAGCATCTTCACCCCTTCACCGTCCGCCCGCTTCTTGAGTTCCGTGAGGTACTCGCTGTTCTTCGCCTTGTCCTTGAAGAACTGGTTGACGAACTCGATGGCATTGATCCCGTAGTCGTGCTTCGCCGTCTTTGCGAAGTCGAGATTGTCGAGCTTCCCGCCATTGATCGTCCGATGCAGCGACCACTCGGCCAGCGAGATTTCAAACAGCGGCGGCTTGTCGTCCGCTTTCACCAATGGTCCAACAAACGGAGCAGCCGCCAGTGCGGCAGTGGCTTTCAAGAACTCACGGCGTCGAATTGAAGGCAACATTTCAGATCCTTTTTCAGCAGAGACTGGTCAATCGGACTGGCCGCCAGTGTCCGTTGACCATTTCCGAATTGCAAAGGCAGCCTGCTGGAAGTTGCGGTTCGCGGGATGACGTCGCCAAAATCCCGCTTCACGGTGGGAACGTTCCGGCCCTGCCGATTCCTCCGTCACCCCATCACAATCACGCATTTGGCCGAGCCGACATGACTCAAGAATTTTCCAAGAATCCACTGCATGGCATCACGCTCGCGATGATCCTTGAGCAACTCGTCGCGCATGTGGGTTGGGAGGAGATGGGAAGAGTCATTCCGGTGCGGTGCTTCGCTCACGATCCGAGCATCAAATCGAGTCTCACGTTTCTTCGGAAAACCCCGTGGGCTCGGGCGAAGGTTGAAGCGTTTTACCTCGACGTACGGGACGAGATCGGGGCTTCCGCAGGCTAGACGGAGGACTCTCATGGCGAAGCTCTCGGGTCGTCTCGAAATCGTGACGAACAAAAACCGCCAAGGCCAGCGATCCCGGCCTTGGCGGTTAATGTTGATGCCGCGAGACGACACTTAATATCGATAGTGCTCCGGCTTGTACGGGCCTTCGGTCGGGACACCGAGATAGTCGGATTGGGCCGGCGTCAGCTTGGTCAGCTTCACGCCGAGCTTTTCGAGGTGCAGCCGAGCGACTTCCTCGTCGAGTTTCTTCGACAGGCGATGCACGCCGATTTCATATTTGTCGGGATCAGACCAGATTGCCATTTGAGCCAGTACTTGATTCGTGAAGCTGTTGGACATCACGAAGCTGGAATGGCCAGTCGCACAACCGAGATTCACGAGACGGCCTTCTGCCAACACGATGATCGCTTTGCCATCCGGATAGACCCACTTGTCGACTTGCGGCTTGATCTCGATCCGCATCACGTCACCGCGGCGCTTCAGGTGTCCGACGTCGATTTCGCTGTCGAAGTGGCCGATGTTGCAGACGATCGCGTGATGTTTCATGCAGTCGAGGTGTTCTCCGCGGATCACGTCACTGCACCCGGTTGTCGTGACAAAGATGTCCCCCTGTGTCACCGCGTCTTCCATCGTCGTGACCTCGTAACCTTCCATCGCGGCCTGCAACGCGCAGATCGGGTCGATCTCGGTGATCCGTACGCGAGCGCCAAGGCTCTTCATTGCGTGGGCACACCCCTTGCCGACATCGCCGTAGCCGGCCACGACGACCACCTTGCCGGCGATCATCACATCGGTTGCACGCTTGATGCCGTCGGCCAGCGATTCGCGGCAGCCGTAGAGGTTATCGAACTTGCTCTTCGTCACGCTGTCGTTGACGTTGATCGCCGGGAACAGCAGATTGCCCGCCTCGTGCATCTGGTAGAGCCGATGCACGCCGGTCGTCGTCTCTTCGGTCACACCGCGAATGTTCTCAGCGATGCGGCGAAAGAAGCTGTTGTCCTCTTCTTGAATCTGAGCGAGCAGCTTCAGGATGACCGCGTACTCTTCGTTGGTCGCGGTTGAGGCATCGGGAACCGATTCGGCCTTTTCGAATTCGACCCCCTTGTGAACGAGCAGCGTCGCGTCGCCGCCGTCGTCGAGGATCATGTTCGGCGTGCCTCCATCCGGCCAGCGGAAGAGTTGGTCGGTGCACCACCAGTATTCTTCGAGCGTCTCACCTTTCCACGCGAAGACCGGGACGCCTTGCGGATTCGCCGGTGTTCCGTGGGGACCAACCGCGACGGCTGCTGCGGCTTCGTCCTGCGTCGAGAAAATGTTGCACGAGACCCAACGGACTTGAGCACCCAATTCGGTCAGCGTCTCGATCAGCACTGCGGTCTCGATCGTCATGTGCAAGCTGCCGGCGATGCGTGCTCCCTTGAGCGGCTTCAACTTGCTGTACTTGGCTCGCAAAGCCATCAAGCCCGGCATTTCGACTTCGGCCAGTTCGATTTTCTTGCGGCCCAGATCGGCGAGGCTGAGGTCTTTCACTTTGTACGGCAGAGCCTTGGTCGCAGACTTCGGGGCAGCATCCAACGTGGCGGGCATGAGGGACTCCTTTGAGCGATCTGAAATTTGAGACCAGCCGCCTCCGTGCGAAGCCGGCTGAGACATGGTGGCATGAGCAAACGGGCCGTAAGTTAGGAGATGCCTCGATGATCAGCAACCAGCCTCGGATCGAACAACCGTGTCCTTCGACTGCGGTTGAGGCTCGTTTCCCAAGCCCGCTAGAATCCGTCGTGTTCAAGTGATTGCGTGCCGACCAGAAAGAACCGTCAATGCTGATTCGAGACAACTACGGCTCCGGCAACTTCGGGCTGTCGATTGAAATCTTCCCACCGAAGACGGCCGCCGGAGACGCCGCTCTGTTCGAATCACTCGACCGGCTGGCGGCCTTCCAACCGGGCTTCGTCTCCTGCACCTACGGAGCTGGCGGCAGCACCAGCAATCGAACCGTCGAACTCTGCGTTGAGATTCAGAAACGCTACGACCTGACCGCGACTTCGCACTTCACCTGCGTCGGAGCCACCCGCGACGAACTGCTCGACTGGCTGAAGTTCGCTCGACAAAGTGGCCTGCAAAACATCATGGCTCTGCGAGGCGACCCGCCCGCTGGGCAAACCGATTTCCAACCGGTCGCGGGCGGGTTGCGTTACGCGAACGAACTGGTCGGGCTCATTCGCGAACACTTTCCGGACACGGGCATCGGAGTCGGCGGGTATCCCGAAAAGCATCCCGAAGCGCCGGATGCGGCCACCGATTTGGACAACCTCAAACGCAAGGTCGATGCCGGAGCCGACGCAATCTTCACGCAACTCTTCTTCGTCAACGAAAATTTCTTCCGCTTCCGCGACCGCTGTGACGCCGCCGGAATTCGCATTCCGATCGTGCCGGGCATCATGCCAGTCACCGAGTTCGCCCGCATCAAACGGATCACGTCGCTGTGCGGAGCGGTCTTCCCGACGGAGCTCGCGTCGCAACTCGAAGCTGTGCAGACCGACGAAGCCGCTCAGTTTCAGATCGGCGTCGAGTGGGCGATCCACCAATGCCGCGAGTTGGTTTCTCGCGGCGTGCCCGGCCTGCACTTTTACGCGCTCAACAAGTCGGCCGCGTGCGAAGCGATTCTGAACGAGATCCGTGGCCGATAAATGTGCCGCGGCTAGAATCACACGAACATTGGCGAGCCGGGTGGGAGCAGCCCCCGGACAATCCCCGAACTTGTACGCAGTCCGGGGACTGACGCCCGCCGGCTCGCCACCAATCAATTGGGACGGGCAAGAGTGCCCATCCTCCGAGGCGCAGCGTGATGTCCGATCTCGAGTTTTCATTGCCGTTGACCACGCGAGCGTCCGAGTCGCTGCAAGTGTTTCTGCTCGGCGCAGTCGATTTCGAATCGGTGTTGCGGCTGCAAGAAAAACTTCGAGACGAAGTCCTCCAGCGCCGTGATCGGCTCGGCGGCCTCTTCGTCTGCGAACATCCACCCATCGTGACCATCGGTCGCGAGGGAAGTCAGTCGCACCTGCGGCGAGACGCTTCGGAATTCAACAAGCTCGGCATCGAAGTCCGCTGGCTGAATCGCGGCGGCGGAGCGTGGATGCAATGCCCCGGCCAAATCGCGGTCTATCCGATCGTGCCGCTCCAACGATTGGGCCTCAGACTGGCCGAGTACCGACAACGTCTGGAACTCGCCGTGCTCGATGTCTGCCGCGAGCTGCATGTCTCGGCGCATCGCATCGACGAAGAGCCGGGCATCTTCTGCTCGCTCGGCCAGTTGGCGACCGTCGGAGTCGCCGTGCGATCGTGGGTGACGACTCACGGACTGACGCTCAATGTGAGTCCCGATCTGTCGCTGCTCCGCACGACTCGCCCGAACTCACGCGGCCTGCGACCGACATCGCTGGAAGCGGTTCGGCAACGACTGACCGCGATCCCCAAAGTCCGCGAAAGCCTGATCCGCAATCTCACCGAACGCCTCGGCTACGAACAATCGCACCTCTACACCGGCATCCCCGGACTCAAGCGGACCAAGCGGCGAGTCTTCGCGGGACAGATGGACGAGCATTCGTAGACCACTTGACGGCGGAACTACGAACCTCCGAGCAACCGCTTGACCGCTTCCTCTAACCAGCCGCTGTGCCAAGTGTGTTCGAGCCTCGGGCCGTCAGCGTAGGCGTGTGGGATTTGAAGTTCGTTGAGCAACGCTTCCGCGCGTTGGTGGTGATCGCGGAAGCTGCCGAAGCCGAGATGAATCAGGCGAGCCGTTGGTTGTTCGCCGGTCTTGGGACGAAGCGCGGTCGCCCGTTCGCGGAGCAGGTTGTCGATGCGGTACGACGAAAAATTCTCCGGAGTGCCGTAGATCGGACCCATGCCGAATTGGTCCGGTGCGGTCTTCATCAGCGGAGCATCCCAAGCGGCGGCTTTCGCGAAGATGTCGGAGTGTCGCAGCAAGAGGCTCCACGCTCCGTAGCCGGACTTGCTGAAGCCGGCCAGGAGCCGGCCGTCTCGTTCGGCGAGCGCGGGATAAAGCCGTTCGACGGTCGGGAGGACGACTTTCAGGAAGTACATCTCTTGGCGAATCGTTTTGTCGGTCGGGTGATCAGCGTACCACGGCAGATGCGAGAATGTCGGCGCGACGCAGATCAGCCGATGCTTGTTGGCCAGGTCGAGCTTCTTCGCCTCAAGCAACCCGTCGCCGTAGCGGTGCTCGGTGTTGGCTTCGACCGGCAGGAGGTACAGCACGTTCAAACGCTCATCGGGTTTGACCTTCTCCGGCAGGAGCACGCGGAGCAGCGTCTCGCCGGATTGGAATTCGGACGTGACGCGATGCACTCGGAAGCCGTGCTCGTTGACGACCGCGTCGGAAACTTGTGTGGCATCCACAGCAAAAAGGAGTGACAACACGGCGAACGGAATCTGCATCGTCATCGCTAATCCCTGACCTCGTTTCACGGTTGCTCGAATAGCAACTCGGCAATGTGGCCGAGGTCTTTGCCGACGGTGGTCGTGGTTAAACCGTTGCGCAGCGGGGCGTTGTTGACGAACAGAGCGAACGCGAGCGTGTCGCCTTTTGACGTCGTCATGTAGCCGGCGAGGGCTTTGCTCGTCAGCAGCGAGTTGGCGTTCATGACGTTGTCCCAATACAGCGTGCCAGTTTTGGCGGAAACTTTGTCCTTCGCCGGGCTATCGGTTCCAACGGATTTTGCGAGCGTGCCATCGACGCCGAGCCGTGGCATGGCTCGGCGATAGGCGTCGAAGTCGGAGCGTGTCGCCATGTGCCGCAGCAGTTGGACCGTTGCGGCGGGGGTCGTGTAGTCGGCTCGCGATCCGCCGGCTCCGCCGCCGAACGAGATCGTGTCCACATCGACGCCGACTCGTTTGAGGAAGTCGTGTTGTCGTCGCAAGCCTTGCGTGAGTGTCCGCTCGCCGTGCTTGGCCGCGACGAGCAGCGGCAGCGTGCTGGCGTGTTGGTTATGGCTGACCTTCAAGATCAGCCGAGCGTTTTCGGCGAACGGTGGCGAGACGAACTTCGCGACGTTCGGCAGCTTGAGCGTTTCGTCGCGTGGCGGCAGTTTGTTAGCCGGATGGTCGGCGGCAGCCGGAGCTTCAACTTCGACGCCTTGCCGATTCAACGCCTCGATCAGCAGCGTGCGCGCGAACGAATTTGCGTCCGAGGCTTCGAGCACTCGCAGGACCGGCTTGTGTCCTTCGGCGATGCGACCGGAAACGCTGATTCGGCCGCCACCGAGATCACGCACCGACGTGTCGGTCTTGCCGTCCTTCGCAACGGTCTCGACGTGCGTTTCGATGCGGAAAGATTTGGAGTCTGGCCGCCATTTGACTTCCGCTGGTTGGCCGGCCTTCGCGGGAGTGATCGTGACATCGAACAGATTGTCGTTGACGTAAATCGGCGTGATCCGGCCGGGACCGCTGCCACTGCCTTCGGCTTTCTCGAACAGACGGTCGTCGATCAGCACGTCGCCGCGGACTCGTTTGATGCCGGTCTTCGCGACTTGGCAGGCGAGTTCGTTCAGTCCAGCGAGCGGGTCTTGCGACGTGAGTTCCGACTCCGTGCCACCGCTGGCGTAGGTGTGATCGCCGTTGGTGAAGGCGATCTCGCCGGATTCGGTCGTCCGTCCGCCGAGCGTCAGGTCGCCGCTGGCGATCAGGATCAAGTCGCCGGTCAGTTCCCCTTTGTCGTTGACCTCGCCGTGTCGCACGATCGGCGTTTCAAAACGATGGTCGGCTCCGAATGCGTCGAGAGCACACGCGACTGAGAAGCATTTCGTCGTGCTGGCGGGCGCGAACAACTTCTCGGAGTTCAGCTCGTACCGTACCTCGCCCGTCTTCAGATCAATGGCGAGCAAGCCCCAATGTGCCTGCTTGTACTTCGCCGAGTCCATCACTTCGCGCACCTTCGGCGGAACTCGATCCTCGGCAACGGCCGACAGCGTGCTGACAATCAGAATCGAAACAACAACCAACCGAGACAGTTGCAGCAGGCGAGACACGGGAGACTCCTCTGCAAGTGGGACAGGTTTTCAACCTGCCCGAACCGTAGGGATGCGTGAAAGGGCGGCCCATCTTATCGCTCTCGGCTGGGCACGCGAGGATTCCGTCGTTGTTGCTGTTTTGCGAAAGTGATGCGAATTGGCGAGCGGGGGAAGTCAATCCCCCGAGCATCTTGCCGGGATCACTCGAGGGACCGACTTCTCCCGCTCGCCGTTCTGTGCCACTCCCCGATTTGCTCTGGTCAACGCCGCGAGATAGCTTGTCCGCGATTCAACGTCTGAAACTCTTGGGGAATGCGAACCATGACTGAACGCGGACTGACTCGAAGGGCCTGGCTGGGGGCCAGCGTGATCGCGGCGACCGCCGTGGCGTCACGAGCCGAGACTCCGGTGACGAAGGCGACCGGTGCCGTCAAATACAGCCTCAACACTAGCACGATCCGTGGTCAGAAGGTCGGGTTGGATCGCGAAGTCGAGATTGCCGCTCAAGCCGGCTACGACGCGATCGAGCCTTGGATGGGGACGATCAACGACTTCGTCAAAGGGGGCGGATCGCTGAAAGACCTCGGCAAGAAGGCTCGCGACTTGGGACTGACCGTCGAAAGCGCGATCGGGTTCGCTCGCTGGATCGTCGATGACGACGCCGAGCGGGCGAAAGGATTCGAGGAAGCCAAGCGGGACATGGACTCCTTGCAGCAACTCGGCGGCAAGCGAATCGCGGCCCCGCCGGTCGGTGCTCACGACAAGGGGCCGGTCGATTTACTGAAGGCGGCGGAGCGGTACGGGCAGCTTTGCGAACTCGGCCGGCAGTTCGGAATTGTGCCGGAGTGCGAGGTCTGGGGATTCTCAAAAGCTCTGTCCCGGCTGGGCGAAACGGCGTTTGTTGCGATCGAATCGGCGCACCCCGACGCGACGATCCTGCCGGACATTTACCACCTTTTCAAAGGGGGATCGGGCTTCGATGGGCTGAGGCTGCTCAGCAGTTCCGCCGTGCAAGTCTTCCACGTCAACGACTACCCGGCCGATCTGCCGCGCGACAAAATCGCCGACAGAGACCGCGTTTATCCGGGAGACGGCATCGCTCCGATGACCGAAATTTTGCGGTCGGTCATCCGCCCTGATCGGCCAATCGTCCTGTCGCTGGAACTGTTCAATCCGGAGTACTGGAAGCAGGACGCCTTGCAGGTGGCCCGCACTGGCTTGGAAAAGACGAAGGCGGCGGTGGCGAAAGCAGTCAGTTGAACGGGGACTCATCTAGGCTTTGTCAGAAAACTTTTATCCAGTTGAAGTCCGCAGGTACGGTTGGATGAACTTCAGCTTGAGCATGCCACCCAAGTTTTTGGCGGTCTTCTCAATTCGACTTTTGCAGTTTTCAGCGTGTTGATAACTGATCTGCGGAAATAGCGTGAGCCTCCACGACAATGCTTGGGACATCACTCTCAGGCATCGAGCAAGGAGGCTCACGATGGAACTTGTACCCAGTTTTGCGGCTTTGTTGCAGG
>CAMAWN010000066.1 GCA_945861865.1 Candidatus Kuenenia stuttgartensis
GCCCGCTGCTCGACCGTCCGCGTCAGCTTCTCCACCAACACTTCCAGCTCGGCAACTCGCCGTCGCAACCCGTCGACTTCTTCCATGATGCCCGGAGATTACATTCCCCACGAACAGGGCGCAAGTTCAGTCACGCGGTAATCAATCACATTTTGACTTGGAGGAGTTCGAACTGGCGGGGTGAGCGATAGCCGAGTGCGTAGCGTTTTCGTTCGAGGTTGTCGTAGACGATGTAGTCGCTGATCTCTCGTCACGCGGTTCGTTGGTGATCGTATTCGGTCCCTTCGTGTTCGGCCTTGAAGGTTCTTCCATGACGGCGTTGTCATAGCAGTTGTCGGCGCGGCACATGCTTTGGAGGATCTCGGCTCGACGGAGAATGGCTCAGTAGCGTGTGCGGGCGTATTGACCGCCGCGGTCGGTGTGATGGATCAAGTCCGCATCGGATTGGCGTTCGCGGATGGCGGCTAGAAGCACCGGGATCACGAGGTCTTCGGTCATGGAGTTCAAGAGATGCCAACCCACGATCACGATGCGTCGCGAGAAGCGATCCATCAACGATGCGAGGTAACAGAACTCACCGCCGACGAGCGGCACATAGGTGCCGATCTTTCTCAATTTACGCCAATGGCGATAGAGCTCCGTGGGATGCGCACTAGACTTTGGAAAAGATCGAATCGCCGAGCGTTCCGGTGCTGTCGGAGAATGAGTCTTGCTCAATGCCCATCGACCGCAGGATGCTCAGGAAGACGTTCGACATCCGCAAATCTTTGCCGCGCCAATAGGTGCCGTGCTTAAGTCCCATGTTTGAACCACCGGCGATCAGTGTCGGCAGATTCTTCGGATAGTGCGTCGTGCTGGCTCCGCTGCCGAACAGGACGATGGTGTTGTCGAGCACGCTGGCGTCATTGTCTTTGTAGTCTTCCAGGCGTTTCAGGAAGCCCGCGACTTGCTGGCTGAGGAATTGGTCGTACTTGGCAAATTCGAGTTGGCCGTCCTTGTCCTCGGCGTGCGACAGGTTGTGATGCGTCCGCGTCAGACCCAGTTTCAACGGAAACGTGTCGCTGATCCCCATGCCGTCTTCACGATTGAGCATGAATGCGACCGACCGCGTGATGTCCGCGTCGAATGCCAGCGCGATCAGGTCGAACATGTTGCGGTAGTACTCGGCCGGTTCGCCCTCGGACGTCGCATCCAAATTGAGATGCGAGTAATCCTGCGTCTTCAACGGGATGTCGATCCACTTTTCCGAGGCGGTCAGCCGAGCTTCGATTTCATCCAGTGACGTGAGGTATTGATCCATCTTCTCGCGGTCGGACTGGCCGAGTTGCTTGTTGAGCGCCTTCGAGCTTTCGAGCACCGCGTCCACCAGCTTGATGCGTCTCTGGAGCTGCTCTCGCTGCGTGGCAAGCGACGCTCGGTCGCCGCGAAACAAACGATCAAACACGCGGCGCGGGTTGTTCTCGGCGGGGATCGGCTTCCCTTCGACGTTGTAGGAGATCGTCCCCGTGCGTGACAAAAAGCCGACGCCCGCATCAATCGACAACACCAGCGACGGCTGCCGGCAGAATTGCTTCGTGTGCTGAGCCACGACTTGATCGAGCGCCACCGAGTTGAACATGCCCGGCTTCGGGTTGTGCAGCGGAGCACCCGTCAGCCACATGTCCGAACACAAATGCGGATCGGCCTTCGGTCCGTTCGGATGATGCAGTCCGCCAAGGAAGCTGAGCTTCTCCCGAAACGCCTTGAGCGGCTCGGTCGATTTGCCGAACTCGAACGCGCGGCCTTCGGTCTTGGGGAACCAACTCCAGTCGTCGATCCCGTGTTTCGGATTCGGCAACGACATGCCGTTGGCTGTGTACATCGCACAGAACCGCCGCGGAGTTTTCGCCGCGACTTCTTTTCCCATCGCCTCCAACAACGGCAGAGTCAGCGTGACTCCCGCCAAACCTTTGAGCACCGCACGACGATCAAGTTGCAGGGAAGTGGGCATGCGAAATTCCGGGAGGGGTGTGTGGGCTACTTCTTCAAAAACAGATCACTCTTGATGACGAACCGGAGCAACTCCTGCATACGGTAGTCGTTGGCTTTCAGTGAGACGCTCTGTTCTTGGAGAAACACGAGTTCGTTGTAGGCCAGGCTGCGGCCGACAGCATAACAGGCCGTGTGCTTCAGAAAACTGAAGGCGAGTTGATCGATTCGGTCGTGGGCCAGGTAAGTCTTCAGGCCATTCAAATCCTTGATCTCGGTTTTGTCCGGAAGAGTCGAACGAGCATCGAGGCCCGCGTCTTTCTTGAACAGGCCGCCGGCGTCGAACGTCTCGAACGGAAGCCCCCACGGGTCGATGCCGGAGTGACATTTCGCGCAGCCTTTCTGGTTGCGGTGACGCTCCAGTTTTTCACGAAGAGTCAGCTTCGCGCCGTCATCTTCCTTGAGTTGCGGCACATTCGGCGGCGGATCGTCGGGCGGTTCGGCGATAATCTTTCGGGCCAGCCAGGCTCCGCGTTTGATCGGGTTCGATTCCCGACCATCGGACAGCCCCGCGAGAATGCCGGCCTGAGTCAGCACGCCGCCGAGGTTCTCGTTCTCGTGCTTGATCGGGACAAACCGAAACCCGCTCTCCGTGCGGCTAGCGAGGTCGTAGTAGCTCGCGGTGACTTCGTTCGCGACGAGGAAGTCCGATTGCACCACGTTCCGCAGCGGCAGGTTGTGTTCGATCAGATACCGCAGAAACTGAATCGGCTCCTGCCGCAACTGCGTCTTCGTGTCGCGAGTGAGCTTCGGATATCGCTGAGCCTCGACCGCGACGACGTCGAATTTGTCGAGACTCAACCACTGCGACGCGAACTCGCTGACGAACTGTCCGAAGCGCGGGTCGCGGATCATCCGCTCGATTTCCGCGTCGAGCGACTGATGCAAAGCGTTCTTCGCGGCCAATTCGAGCAGCCGCTGGTCTGGCGGCGCGTTCCACATAAAGTACGACAGCTTCGAGGCCAGTTCGTAGCCATCGAGATCCTCGGCGGCCGGGCTGCTGCTGTTCTCGATCAGGAACAAAAACTGCGGCGACGTCAGCACGACAAGCAGCGCGTCTTTGATGCTCTGGCGGAAATCATTCTTGTCGGCAAACGAGTTCTTCCAGACGCGAACGAGCGTTTCCAATTCGGCGGCGGTAACGGGTCGACGAAAGGCGCGCGTGGCGAACGAGCGGATCACTTCCTGAGCGTAAGCCGCAGGATCGTTTTTGTGCGGCGACTCAAGGAAGATGTCGCGATGAGTCGCCGGCGGCCACGAGTCATAAAACGGCCCCTCAAACTCGACCGACCGCACGAGCAACCGAGGCATGTCGCGGCCGTCGGTGTATTCGCTGCGGATGCCGATCTCGCGAATGCCGGCCAGATAATTGACGTTGTCTTTCTCCACATCGGGAGTCGGAAAGTCGTTGATCGCTCCCTCGAAGATGAAGTCCTGAAGCTCGGCGTTCGCGACGGCCTGCGGCTTGCCGACTCGTGTCAATGTGCTGCCACAGTCGCGACGCAAACCGAGATAAACGCCGAGCGATGGCGAGCGTTGCCCGAACGCTGTGCCCGATTGATCCAACTCACCTTCGTCGTAGCGAGCGGCCTTCACCGTGACGCGGAAGGTTCCCTGCTCTGGCAACTCACGCAATGAAATCTTGAAATTCGCCATCGGCCCGTAGGTGTTCGACTGACCGAAGATTTCCGGACTGGGGATCGCTGGCCGCAACAGCAGACCGCTGGCGACAACCTGATGCGCTTCCCCTTTCGGATAACCTGGCGTCCCGCGCACGCAGGCGAAGACCGCGTGATAAATACTGTCGAATTTCTTCCAGGCGCGGATCGTGTCGTTGCCGACGTAGCCTTCAATGAACTCGAATTGGGTCTGCATCGCGAACGGCTGAAAGTCGAACGGCTTCCTGGGCTTCAATTCGGTGACCACAAAGTCAGCGTTGTTGAGCAACATGTTCAGCGCGCCCAAGACCAGATTGTCAGGACACGGCTGCGGATTGATTGCGGTTCCGAAGTCCATCCGAAAGTTCTGAATTACCGGCTTCGAGTTCTCATCGACGAGACACAGGTCGAGAGCCTTCTCCGCGATGTCGAAGTAGGTTTCCACTTGCAACGGAGACAGCAGCAACGTCTGCCCATTGTTGGCGAAGCCGTCTTTTGAGATTCCTTCCGGTGGCAACGCATCCGTGAGATCCTCCTGCAATCCCAAGAGATCTCGGAGCGTGTTCCGGTACTGCGCCACCGTCAGTCGCCGCACCGATCCGTTCTTCGGCGTGGGGCGAGATCGGGCGACAGTCATTGCCCGCGTGATCCACTCGGTGAGCGACTTTCGCTGTTCGGCCGTGGGCTGAGGTTCGTCAGCCGGCGGCATGTCTTCATCGGCCACTTGCTTCAAGATGTCTTTCCAGAGCGGAAGCTGCCTTTCCTCCAATGCGGCCGTCAGTTGGTCGACGCGAATGCCAGACTCCATGTTCTCTGCATTGTGGCAACGGACACAGAACTTTTGGAGCAGAGGTTGAACCTGCTCCTTGAATGCCACCTCTTCCGCAGCGATCGTCTTGCCAGGAGTCTCGTCCGAAGTGCTTCGCCCAGAAAGCCCGACTTGTAGGAGGAGCATTACGGCGAGAAGAGCCAACGCACGATTCCGGTTGGCCAACACGATGAGTCTCATGGTCCCTCTCGTCGATCTTTGCGTTGTCGTTCCATTTCAAGGGTTCTATGGTCGTGCATTGAATGCGACAGTTCTATCAATCGCCACCCCGCAGCGGGAACTTGGGGGACGCGATGCACGAGGGTTGCAGTGAGGTGCCCTTCGCGTCCAGATCATCTGATGCTCATCGGTGCCGCCCCCGATACAATCCTCGGCGGTTCTCGATTTTAAAACTTCTTCGGGTATCCACGATGACCGCTCCTGCGAATTGGCGTTTCGTATTGGGTCGATTGATGCGGTTGACGATCGTGGTCGGCGGCCTGATCGGGGCCGTTTCGATCGGCCGCGATTTGCCGGGACAGGCTGAGCCGGCTGCGGCTCAAACCGCACCAGCTTGTCCTTTGAAAGATCGATTCTTCGAAGATGAAGTGTGGGCCAAAATCGGCGAGCGGACGTGTCTCCGCTGCCACAATCCGAAAGGGGACGCTGCCGAAAGCGACTTCGTGTTGTCGCCTCGCATGCCCGATCACGCTCACGATTTGAGATGGATTCAACAGAATTGCGACGCCTTTCAGGTGATGGCCAAGGCCAAGGAAGGAGATCAGTCTCGATTGCTGCTGAAGGCCAGTGGCGGTCTCGATCACGGCGGCGGTGCCGTTTTGAAACCCGACTCGTCCGGCTATCGAATTCTGGAACGCTTCGTGAAGCGGCTGACCCCACCGAGCAAAGAGCCCGCTCCAACCGAGACCAAGAGTGACGACAACGCTCCGCCGTTCTTTGAGGGGATTGCGAAGATCTCGCCGCAACGGTTGTTGCGGCGTGTGACTCTCTCTCTCGCCGGGCGACTCCCCACTGCCGAAGAGCAAGAGGCTGTGAAGCAAGCAGGCTCTGCGGCGATGGACTCAATCCTCAACCGCATCCTGCAGGAGGATGCTTTCTACATCCGGCTCAAGGAAGGCTTCAACGACCTCTTTCTGACCATCGGCATCGATGACAACGCGGAGACGCTCTTGTCGTACCACCACTTCGAGAAGACACGACTGTGGTACGACAAGCACGATCTCAGTCAGGTCGAAGAAAAGGAGCGTCAGCGAGCTCGCTGGAATCTCGCCGGCGTGTACCGCGACGCGCTGCTGCGCGAGCCGTTGGAGTTGATCGCTCACATCGTTCGGAACGAGCGACCGTTTTCGGAATTGGCGACCGCCGACTACATCATGGTCTCGCCGTACACGGCTCGCGGTTACGGCATCTTCGAGGAAATTAAAGCCGAGTTCAAAAACACGGACGATCCCTTCGAATACATCCCCGCGAAGCTCAAGGCCCTGACCGGTCGCGACGGGAAGACTCAGGAATCCGCGACCGGACTGTATCCGCACGCGGGATTCCTGAGCATGTTTCATTACCTGCGGCGATACCCCTCGACGGAGACGAATCGGAATCGGCTGCGCGCCCGCATGTTCTACCAGCACTTTTTGGGCATCGACATCATGCAGCAGGCACCACGAGTCACCGATGCCTCGGCCGTCGCCGCGAAATACAAAGTGCCGACGATGGAGGCGGCCGACTGCGTCGTCTGCCACAAGACCATTGATCCTGTCGCCGGCGTGTTCCAGGACTTCGACTTTGAGGGACACATCGGGCCGCGAAAGGCTGGTTGGTATCCAGACATGTTTTCGTCCGGCTTCGAGGGGGAAGAGATGCCCGCCAGCGAACGTTGGCGAGCACCTCAGTGGCTGGCCGAACGAGCGGTCAAAGATCCGCGTTTCCCGATCGCGATGGTCGAGCACGTCTACTACATCCTGCTTGGCCGCAAAGTCCTGCAACCTCCGGAAGACATCGACGACCCGCTGTTCGGGGCCAAACGCCGCGCGCTGTTGGCTCAGCGAGCGATGATCGAAGAGATCGCCCGCCGCTTCGCCGAATCGAAGTTCAATCTCAAGGTCGCGATCAAAGCGATGATCGCTTCCGACTTCTATCAAGCCGACGGACTGGCCACGATCGCCGAACATCCACAGCGCAAGGCCGAGATGGACGACATCGGCATCACGAGACTACTCAGCCCTGAACAGCTCGAACGAAAGATCGCAGCGATCTTCGGCAAACGCTGGGGACGTTTGAACGACGCATTCCAAGTTCTCTATGGCGGCATCGACTCGATCACGGTCACCGAGCGGAACGGCGACCCCAGCGGCGCGATGGGAGCGATCCAGCGACTCATGGCCAACGATGTGTCGTGTTACCACGTCGCGCGAGATTTTCGTTTGGAACCTGCCAAGAGGCTGCTGTTCCCACAGATCGAACCTGACGTTGTTCCCAGTGACGAAGCGGCCAATCAAAAGATCCGACAGTCAATCGTCGCACTGCATCAACGACTGCTGGGCCAAGATCTCGCGCCAGATCATCCGGAGATCGAACGTACCTTTCAGTTGTTCGCCGGGATCATCGCCGACGCCAAAGCTCAAGGCCGCTTCGAGCCGCGCGAAACCTACTTCTGCGGCGGCCGAGAAGAGTTCCGATCCGACGATCCGCACTACACCCTCCGCGCGTGGCGCGGCGTGCTGACGTACTTACTCCGCCAACACGATTTTCTGTACGAATAGCTCCGTAGCCACGCTCGCCAAGAGCGTGGGTTCTCGCGGATTCACCCACGCTCTTGGCGAGCGTGGCTACAAAGGCAACCCCCCATGTCACGTCGGAACTTTCTAAAACTGTGCAGCCTCGCGGGGCTCGGCTTCGCCGCGCCGATCGGGATGTCGTCGCTGTTGCGAGCCAAAGAGCCCGCTGCTGAATCTGCCGGCTACGCGGGTCCGTTTTACGTCGTCTTCAACGCGAGTGGCGGTTGGGACACGACGTACCTCATGGACCCCAAAGGAGTCGAGGGAATCAATCGGCTCTATCAAACGGGAGACATCCTCACCGCCGGCAATCACCGCTTTGCACCAATTGCCAAGCACATCGAAAAGGGGATGAGCAACGAAGACTTCTTCGCCAAATACGGCCCGGAACTGCGAACGCTCAATGGACTCGACTTTTCCGTCAACAATCACTCGCCGTGTGCCCGATACATGGCGACCGGCAAGCTTGACAGCCTCGCCTACCCGACGTTTCCGGCTCTGGTCTCGGCCTGTTTCGGAGCTGAAGCGCCGTTGGCCTTTCTGACGTTCGGCAACTATTCGGCGACGGGCAACCTCGTGCCGATGTCGCGAGTTCCGTATCTCCAATCGCTGAACCTGCTGGCGAAGGCGGACAACGTCGAGGGGAGCACGCATCCTTACCACGACCCGTTCGTCTCCGACCGCATCGAACGGACACTGGAAGAACAATTTCAAGCCCGAGTGTCGGAAGCTCGTCTGCCGCGAGTTGAACGTAGTCAGAGCATGTTGTACTCCGCGCAGGTCAACTCGAAAGCGTTGCAACGGGTCGTCCCGTTCATCCCCAAGGAACCGTCAAAAGATCGGCTGGGGCAGCAGGCTGACATCGCACTGGCTTCTTTCAAAGCCGGAGTCTGCGTCTCCGCCAATCTCTCGATTGGCCAGTTCGATAGCCACAACAACAACGATCTCGACCAGATGAAACTGATCCCCGAATTCCTCGCCGGCATCGACCACGTGATCCGCCGAGCCGAAGAACTGAAGATCCGCGAGAAGCTCGTCGTCATCATCCAAAGCGAAATGGGACGCACGCCGACCTACAACAACGGCAACGGCAAGGATCACTGGTCAATCGGGTCGATCATGTTTCTCGGCCCCGGCATCGCGGGCAATCGGGTCATTGGAGCCACCGACGAGAAACAACTGCTCGTCCCGATCAACCCAAAAACGCTGGAGATCGACAAAGAGCAGGGCATTCGCGTCCGCCCCGAGCACATCCATCACGCGCTGCGAGAATATGCCGGCATCCAACACCACGCCTTCAGCAAACAGTTTCCGCTCGGAGTTGCCGTCACCGATCAACTCCAAGAGTTCTGGAAGTCCGTCGTGTGACGGCGAGCACGAAGGGGTTGAACAATGTCCGATTCTTCTGATGCTGCGCGTCACTTATTGGCTGGCGTGGCGCGAGCGATCATCACGCCGCCGATTGGCATTCGGCTGCTGGGTTACACGGTTCAGGAGGGTTGCTCGCAGGACGTCGAGCGAGAACTGACGGCGACGGTGCTCGTGCTGTCGGACGGTGTGACGAGCGTTGTGATTGTTGGTCTCGATCTGCTGTTCGTGCCGATGCCGGACTCGGATCGCATCCGTGCGGCGATCGGACAGCGGCTGGGGATTCCGGGTGAGAACGTGTTGCTCAACGGCAGTCACACGCATCTGGGTCCGATGTTTCCCGGCTGGCAGCAGGAGGAGTCGCCGCAGAAAGAATTGCAAGAACGGTATGTCGAGCATCTGGAAGATGTGCTCGTCGGCGCGGCGAGCGCGGCGTGGGCGAAGCGGCGACCAGCGAGATTGGGAAGCGGCCGCGGGGCGGCTCCGCTGGGAGTCAATCGGCGCGAGAAGATGCCGGACGGCGGCATCTTCATCGGCGAAAATGTGGATGGACCGATTGATCGCTCGGTGGATGTGATTCGCATCGATGATCTCGCCGGCAAGCCGCTGGCAGTGGTGATGTCGGCGGCGTGTCACACCGTCGTGCTGGGACCGAAGACGCTATCGTATTCGCCCGACTTCATCGGGCCGGCTCGCGAATTGATTGAACCGGCGATCGGTGCTCCGTCGTTGTTCCTGCAAGGCGCGGCCGGCAATATCAACCCCGCGTGCGGCATCGGCAGCGGCGGGCCGGAGCAGTTCGAGGACATGCACCGGCTGGGTCTGATGCTCGGCGGCGAAACATTGAAAGTCTGGGCGCAGATTCGGACGCACAACCAGCGCGGACCACGACGGATCGTGAGGTCCGTCGCGGCGATTTCGACGTGGGATTACGAACCGACTCCACAAGCCACGATCAATCATCTGTCGGTGAATCGCCGTCGATTGAATCTGCCGCTGGCACCGCTGCCTGATCTGGCGACAGCCGAGTCGGACCTTGCACGGACTCAGGCGGCGCGTGACGCCGCATTCGCCGGCAACTCACTCGGCGCGAAACAGGTCGCGCAGCGAATGTTCGCGTGGGCCGAGCAACGGCAGCGGCTCGTCTCGGCCGGCAATCGCATCGCCACGCGCGAGATCGACCTGTGGGCGATGCGGATCAATGACATCGGCATCGCGACGGTCTCGGCCGAGCCGCTCGCCGAATTGGGTCTGGAAATTAAACGCCGCTCGCCGCTGCCACACACCATGTTTCTCGGCTACAGCAACGGCTGCATCGGTTACATCCCACCGCCGGAAGCGTTCGCGGAAGGAGGCATGGAAGTCATTGAATCGCACTACAATTATTTGTTGGCGTCGCAGCTCACACCCGAATGGGCCCCGACCGTGATTGAGGCGACACTGGAGATGCTGGCGGGGCTGTGATCGGTGGGGCGCATTTCGAACTTCAAATTTCAAATCGGAAATGAATCAATGCCCAGTAAAATCTTTGCGGGACGGACGGCATTGGTGACAGGCGGCGCACGCGGCATCGGACGGGCGGTCTGTCGAATGTTGGCGGCTCAGGGAGCGCGGGTTGCTGTGAATTATCAGCGACACGCGGCGGCGGCCGAGGAGACCGTGCGGAGGATTGAGGCCGATGCCGAGCGTGTCATCTCCGTGCAAGCCGACGTGTCGAACGAAGACGATGTGCGGCGGATGATCGACACGGTGCGGCGCGAGTTGGGGCCGGTCGATCTGCTGGTGAACAACGCCGGCATCGCCGAATCGAAGCCGCACACGGCGGTCTCGTACACGCGGTGGCGTGAGATGTTTGCGGTCAATGTGGATGGTCCGTTTCTGGTGACTTGGGCGGTCAAGGACGAAATGATCGCGCGCGGCTTTGGGCGGATCGTGAATGTCTCATCGTTGGCGGCGAAGGTTCTCAAGCCAGACATGATTGATTACGCGACAACGAAAGCGGCGGTGATCGCCTTCACGCGGCACTGCGCGGCGGCGCTCGCGCCGCATGTGCGAGTCAACTGCGTTGCGCCGGGCCTGACGAATACCGATCTCGCTCAGTCGGCGAATCCCGACGCGGTCGCGCGATTGATCGCCGCCACTCCGCTGGGGCGCATGGCCGAACCAGCCGAGATCGCCAATGTCGTGAAGTTTCTGCTTTCGGAAGATTCGAGCTTCGTCACCGGCCAGACGATTGTCGCGTGCGGAGGCCGTTCATGACCGCGCCGCACATTCAGATTCCTCCACCAAGCGGCATCTACGCCGAGCAGTTCTCGTTGCGCAAATGCGCGCGATTGCTTGGCAGCTTCGGGCCGGCGGCGGTGGTCGCGTCGCTGTCGTTGGGAGCAGGCGAGACGATCATGGTCTGTGGACTCGGCTCGTGGTCGGGGTTCGGTCTGCTGTGGATGCTGGTGCTGAGCGTCGTCATCCGCGCGGGTTTCGTGATGTATCTGGTTGGGCGCTACACGGCGGTGACCGGTCAATCGTTCGCGCATCGCGTCGCCGCTCTGCCCGGTCCGCGTGGTTGGTTGTTAATGCTCTTCGTTGCGGCGGAACTGGCGATTCTGGCCACCGGCCTCACGGCGATCGCCAAGCCGTGTGGTAATCTCGGAGTGTTCCTGTTGGGTGAAAAGTTGGGAATGGCCGACACGCTGGGGCTGACGAATCCCGACACCGCGCGGCTGTGGGTCAACGGGATCACGTCGGTCTTTCTCGGAGCCGCACTGGCCGTGAGTCTCGGATCAAGTTATGTGTCGCTGGAGAAGCAGCAGATCATCATCTGCGGCTTGATGGTCGTGGGGACGGCGACAGCCACGATCTTCGTCGGTCCGGACTTGATCGAGATGTTTTGGGGCGCGATCCGCTTCGGACATTTGCCTCTCGCGCCCGACTGGGCACCGCCGGCGGCGAAGAACGAGTACGCACTCAACTTGGCCACGATCTTCGGTTACGTCGGCGGCAGTCTGTCGGGCTACATCGCGTATTCGAGTTGGGTCGGCCTGCACGGCTGGGGCTTGGCAGGAAATGCAACCGCTCGCGACTACGCGAATCAATCGTCGAAGCAAGATCACTTGCCCGCCGATCCACAGCAAGCCGCGCAACTGCGACGATTATTGACACCGCTGCGCTGGGACGTCGCGCTCGGAGCCGCAGTGCTGCTGGCGGTGACGGTCGCGTTTCTTTCCGCGGGAGCGACCGTGCTGTATCCGAAGCACTTATCGCCCGGCGCGGGCCAAGAATTCGCGCTGCTCACGAAGCAAGCAGTGATCTGGGAACAAATCAGCGCGTGGCTGGTGCCGGTGTATTACTTCGCCATCATGCTGGCCTTGTGGGGCACGATCGCCAGCGTGCCCGAAGCGGTCGCTCGCGTGACGTTCGATCTGCTCGCTGCCGTCCGGCCGGCGGCGAAGCAGATTCCATTTCGCAAAGTGCTGACAATTTTGGTCGCCTGGTTTTTCGTGTCGTCGCAGTTCTGGAACTGGGGCGGCTTTCGTTTTGATCTGCTGACTCAAATCGGCGCGCTAGTCACAGTCAACCTCGGCGTCGGCATCGTCTGCCTGCTGGCAACGTACTACAACGCGACGCTTCCGCCGCTGTATCGAACACGCTGGTGGGTGACGCTCGGTGGAGTTCTTTCTGGAATCGTTCTGCTGATTGCTTTCGTCGCGACGGCGATCGGAATGGTGATGAAGCTGCGGTGAACTATGGAGCGACGGTCTTTCGGATCAAGCGTTAATGAGCGTGCCGGACCAGAGGGAATTGGTTTGGAACATGTCGAAGGCTTGGTCCCAAGCGGCTCGCGTCAAACGCTGTTCGAAGCCACCGGTGGCTTCACAACAGATCTTCTTGACGCCGCCCTGCTTAAGCCACTTGAACCGCGTGACGAATCCGGCCGGGGTGTCCGCGAAGTGTTTGGTGCTTCCCGGCTCCAGTGCGACATCGAGCATTTCGGACGAGACCTCAATACCGGCCTCTCGCCGTCGGGGGGCGTTCGGCGGACTATGTGTTTTGACCAACCGCGCGGAATAGATTTGGTTCACGCAACTCGCGCAGCAGGGTTTCAGCGAATTGGCGGCCGGTTGTGGAGAAGGGGTAGCGGGCGAACTCGGACGGGACGACCCAGGCGGTGGGATGAGGCGTGGTGAGGCCGTCGTCGCCGTTTGATTCCGCCAGCCAGCAGTCGAGCGTGATGCGGAAGCGCGTGACGCTGTGTTTCAGTTGCGTCAGTCGTTCGGTGATCGTGACGCGCGGGCCGAAGTCGGCAGCGATGCGGCGTTCGAGAAATTGTTGCTCACTGGCGAGCGGCAATTCGAATCTTGGAAAATCCCACATCCCGGCCCAGCGCTGACCTTCGGGGCGGCGATAGATCAGATAGCGACCGGACGACTCGACCGCGACGTATGCTTCGCGGGTCTCGGTGATTTCGGGACGTGGCTTCGGAGCGGGAATCTCTGCCTGAGCCTGCGCGGCGAACGCGAGGCAACTCGACACGACGGGGCATTCATCGCAGTGCGGTTCGGTCGGTGTGCAGATCGTCGCGCCGAGGTCCATCATCGCCTGATTGAACTCGCCGGGCGATTTCGCTGGGACGAGTTTCTCGGCGAACGACCACAGCAAGCGTTGACCTGCCGTCGAACGTGGGTCGTCGCGAAATCCGAGCAGCCGGCAGTACAACCGCAGCGTGTTCGCTTCGACGATCGGGGCGGGGCGGTCGAACGCAAATGAGAGGATCGCTCCGGCGGTGTAACGGCCGATGCCCGGCAATTGCAGCAACGATTCGATCGACTGTGGAAACTCGCCGCCGTTCGCGACGATCACTTGAGCCGCCTTGCGCAAATTGCGAGCGCGGCTGTAGTAGCCGAGTCCCTCCCACAGTCGGAGCACGTCGGCCTCGTCTGCGGCGGATAGCGCGGCGACGTTTGGAAAGCGATTGAGGAATCGCTCGAAATACGGTTTCACGGCCGCGACGGTTGTCTGTTGCAGCATGACTTCGCTGATCCAGACCATGTATGGGTCGCGGCAGTTTCGCCACGGCAGATCACGCCCGCCGCGAGCGTGCCAGCGTCGCAACGCCGCTCGAAACCGTCGCAACCATTTCACGTCGATTTGGGACAACTCGTCGGTCATGCAATGCCTTGTCGGATGGGCGTTCTTGCCCGTCTTCTTCCTGCCGATCAACGGACGGGAATGAGTGCCCATCCGACTCACGCCTGAAACCGTCTCAGCACGTTGGCGGTGATCCGCGAGACGTTCTCGTCGATCGGAACGCTGCTGGGCCAACAGATCGAGCCGGCTGAAAACGTGCCGCCGCCGGACTCGGTGTCGAAGATCGACATCTCCGCGCCGCCGTCGTCGGGGTTGAGGCCGCGTGCCAACAATCGAGTATTCTTCGGCGAGCTTGCTGAGATTTTGTCGGTCTCGTGGCCGGAGGCTCCGCCGGGGCAGCGGCGGTGCAGACTCTTTTCGCCAAACGTGTCGCCGTTCTTCAGGCCCGTCCCCTCGAAGCACCAATGCTTGTCGTCGATCACTCGGTACGGAGCGCCGGTCATGATGCCCGCCGGCGTGAAGACGACGCCCAGCAGATTCGCTTCGGATTCGTGCCGCTTGCCGAGCCGGCTTTCGGCTCCGATCCCTTCGGGCCAGAGGCTAGTCATCGCGCCGTTATGGACCGTCATTGTGTCGTTGTCATTCAGCGTGACTTCGCAGTTCACGCCGTTGCCGCCGAGATACATCAGCCGGCCCCCCTCGTGGAAAACCCAGTGCTTGACGCGGTCGTACATCGTCCGCGTCCAATATTCCGGGTGCGTGCTGATGATGAGCACCTTGTACTTCGACAGGTCGAGCACTCCGCCATGAAGCTGCGTCTCGGAGTAAAAGTCGTACGCGAAGTTCTCACGCTCCAGCCATCCGAGCAGTCGCCACTCGGCCGGAGCGATGTGACACGCGGCTCGGCCTTCGATCGGATCGGTGATCTGTTCGGAGAGCGCGATGTCGTTGATCGGCTCCGGCCGCTCGAACGACAGCGGGGAGTAGTCGTTCCAGCCCCACGTCTGAAACTTCGGATCGATGTAGCGAGCAATCTCTTGCCGCGAATTGATGACTGGCACGTCGGGAAGCGCGTTCGCGTGGATGTAGTTACTGCGACCTCCGAAATTGTTGTAGCAGTTCCAAGTGATATTCGACGCCAGCACCGCCACCGGCGCAGTCGGCTGGGCTGGAGCCACGACCCACGGGAACGCGAAGGCTCGGCCCGACGCGGTGCTCGCGTGGAAGTAGTACAAGCCCGACCGTTGTGGAGCCTTGACCATCTGCTTCTGAGCCGGGCTGGTGTAGCCGAACTTGTTCCACTCGACGCCAGTCTGTGTGTAGTCGCCGTCGGGCGTGATCTGCATCATCGCTCGCGGCCCGTGTTCGTCATGCCAGCCGAGTCCACAGACACGCTCTTTCGTCCAACCGTACCGCCACAGTTCCAAATGAAAGCACTCGGTCGAGTGAACACGGAACTCGGCTTCCTCGCCAGATCGCACGCACTTCGGCCACGCGTAGCCGAGCAGTCCGTCGGACAACAGCCGAAAGTGATGCGGCTGCGTGGTTGGCAACGTCAATCGGACTCGCTTGCTGCCGAAGCCGGGCCGTTGCAACGTGACGACGTACTCGCCGCTCGGCAGGTCGAGATGCACTGATCCGCTGGCGCGAGAACGCGTCTCCCATGACTCGCCTTGCATGTTGACGAACTCCAACAGGACGTCTGAAACCGCAACGTATCGCTCGTCGCTGACAAACCCGATCAACATGGTGATGAACTCCGTCTGGTTGTGTCGGCCGAAAGCCGATGGCCAATTTCTCTGAACCTACGATTCAAGAAAGAGGATAACGGCTATCGGTGACCGGCTCACGGCATTCGGTCTGACGAACGGCTATCGGATTCGTGAACTCGTGTTGCTGGATTTGGGCGGCCTCTGCTACAAGCCGCGCCCTTTGGAGGCCTTGGAGAGACCGTATGAATGCGACTCAGTTCCTCGCCGCGTTGCATGAATTGTTTGATGTTAGTGCCGGTACGATCCACAAAGACTCGGTGTTACAGGACATACCGGGCTGGAGTTCAATGACCTTCATCGGCCTGATCGCGATGCTCGACGAAGAATTTGGAGTGCGCATCGCTCTTGGGACGATTCTGCGTTGCCACACCGTCGAGGATTTGATGGATGAAGTCGCCGTCAACCTCGCCCCCGCGAAGATGGCGGCATGAGCGGGGCGGCGGCTATCCTTCCACTCGTTAAAGCCCTCGAGAAATGATTCATGCAGGCGATTCTCAAAGCCATCGAGTACTACCTTCCGCCGCAGGTTCTGGATAACCCGCAGTTGTGCGTGATCGCGCCCAACTGGTCACCGCAGAAAATCCAAAGCAAGACTGGCATTCAAGAGCGCCGCATTTCCGAAGAGGAAGAACTGTCGTCTGATCTCGCGGTCAAAGCGGTCACGAAGCTGTTCGAGTCGGGAGCTTGCAAGCCGGAAGACATTGACTATTTGATGCTCTGCACGCAGTCGCCCGATTATTTCCTGCCGACCACCGCGTGCCTGCTGCAACATCGACTCGGTCTGCGGACCAGTTGCGGAGCGCTGGACTTCAACCTCGGCTGTTCCGGTTTCATTTACGGCCTTGGCATGGCCAAAGGGTTGATCGAAACCGGGCAAGCCACCAACGTGCTGGTCGTGACCGCCGAGACGTACACGAAATTCATCACGCCGACCGACATGTCGGTTCGCGCGCTGTTCGGCGATGCCTCGGCCGCGACGTTGATCAGCGCTCAAGAACCGCTGGACGGCAATGTCCCTGCGATCGGGCCGTTCGTGTACGGCACTGACGGCAGAGGAGCCAAAAACCTCATCGTCCAAACCGGTGGGATGCGGAAGCCGGTCGCCGGCTTCGCCAGCGGCGGCGGTGACGAAGACGCCGATGAGCATGTCCTGACTCCGCCGACGCTCTACATGAACGGGCCAGAGATTTTCCTCTTCACGCTCGACGCCGTGCCCGATTTGGTTGCCGGCATTTGCAATCGCGCTGGCGTCACCTTCGACGACGTCGATCTGTTCGTCTTCCACCAAGCCAATGAATACATGCTGCGACACCTGCGGGACAAAATCGAAATCCCGCCGGAACGTTTCTACGTTTCCATGAGCCACTGCGGCAACACGGTTTCGTCCACGATCCCGATCGCGTTGAAAGAAGCTCACAAAGCCGGCCGCCTCAAAACTGGCGACCGCGTCATGCTGATCGGCTTCGGCGTCGGTTATTCCTGGGGCGCGACGATGCTGCGATGGGCGATGTAGGTCCAAGTAGTCGTGTCACTCCGTGACATGAAATTCCGGTCACGGAGCGGCCGGTCTACTTTGCGGAAAGGATTCCGATATGTCTCTCAATCTCCTCGCCACGGATGGCGGAGTGCCGGTGCGCCAAAAGTCATTTGCGCCTTGGCCGGTGTTTGACGAAGCTCAATGCGATGCCGTACAGGCGGTGCTCAAGTCCGGCAAAGTGAATTACTGGACTGGGCAAGAGTGTCGGTTGTTCGAGGAAGAGTTCGCCGCTGCGGTTGATTGTGACCACGCGATCTCGCTGGCCAACGGCACGCTGGCGATTGAGTTGGCGTTGCACGCCTTGGGAATTGGGCCAGGAGACGACGTGATCGTCCCGCCACGCACATTCATCGCGACCGCGAGCGCTGTATGGGCGAGAGGTGCTCGGCCGATCTTCGCCGACGTCGATCTGATCAGCGGCAACTTGTCAGCCGCGACGATTGAAGCCGCGCTGACGTCGAACACGAAGGCGATCATTCCAGCTCACATCGCCGGTTGGCCGTGTGAGATGGACAAGATTATGGATCTGGCTCAGGACTGTGGATTGTTTGTGATTGAGGACTGCGCGCAAGCTCATGGTGCGACGTACAGGGGACAGCCCGTCGGTTCGATCGGGCACATCGGCGCGTTCTCGTTCTGTCAGGACAAGATCATCACGACTGGCGGCGAAGGGGGGATGCTCGTCACGAACCGCAAAGACTTGTGGAGCCGCGCGTGGAGCTACAAAGATCACGGCAAAGATTGGGACGCTGTTTACAACCGCGAGCATCCGACGATCTTCAAATGGACTCACGAGTCGCTCGGCACGAATTGGCGCATGACGGAGATGCAAGCCGCGATTGGCCGTTGTGCTCTGCGCGAATTGCCGAGTTGGGTACAGGCCCGCCGCCGCAATGCGGCAACGCTGGATGGTGTCTTGTCACGCATTCCCAGCATCCGCATCGAGACACCCGGCAGCGATTACGGACACAGCTACTACAAGCACTATGCCTTCGTGCGACCGGAACAACTGCATGAAGGTTGGAGTCGCGACTTGATCGTGAAAGCCGTGCAGAAGGAAGGGATTCCGAGTGGCAGCGGCATCTGTTGCGAGATTTATCAGGAAGCCGCGTTCGAGGCCGTCGGTCTCAAACCCGTTCAACGGCTGCCGAACGCTCGGCAATTGAGTGACACGAGTTTGATGTTCGTCGTCCATCCGACGCTCAGCGAACCGGACATGCTCGACACCGCTCGCGCCGTCGCAAAGGTCATGTCGCATGCGACGCAGCGATCGCTGATGCCGCTCGCGCGAGCGGCGTAGTCCGGCAGTTGTTGCCGCTTTCGTGCCTCGTTGGCGCAGACCACGGAATCGTATTCGTCCGTGTGACCGTCAAAGTTTGCTCATCTTCCCGCTGGAAGATGTCCGAAAAAGCTGATGGGCGAAGTCACGCCCGCAGGGATGGGTTCGAGGTCTGTTCTCACAGGGGACTCAGATTCTCCACTCAGTCTCAACAGCAGACGCCGTCGGTGAAGGAGCAAACAATGTCGCAGGGATGCCTGATGCAGCCGGGCCTGGCGGGTGGCGAGTTTTCCAGCAAGGTCTTTCCGCCTGCGGCCGTGCCACGCACTCGCAAGCTGTTCGAGCAAACGTGGACGAAACTCTTTGGCACGCTGACGTCAGAGAAGTTGGCAGTTCGAGTGTTTGTCGATTTCGTGGTCGCCAACATTGTGTTGGTTCAGGGAGCGATCGTCCGCTTGGTGGCAAACGGTGGTCTGAGTTGGGACAACCCCGTCGGTCAACTTTTCGACAAGGTCAACGCCACTTATTTGATGAATGCCGGCTGGTTTGGACTGTCGGCCGTCATGCTGTTCGCATTGACGGGCGTTTACAAGCCTGTGCCGTTTTCACGAGTGCAGCAGCGAATGTCGGCGATCGCGTTGGCGAGTGCGGTCGGCTTGATCGCGCACCTCATTCTCGGGGCCTTCGCGTTCGACAAAGCTCAGCAGACACTGGAGGTCGGTTTGCCGGCTTGGACGCTGCTGTGCGCAGTCGTCGCAGCGGTACGGTATTCGCGCATGAAAGTGGGGGAACATTTCCGAGTGGTCTCACGCGATGAGGTGGCGAATACGAAAATTGAAGCGGTACTCGTCGTTGGTGGAGCGGGTTACATTGGCTCGATGTTGACTCGGCAGTTGCTCGACGCGGGTTATCGTGTGCGAGTGCTCGATCTCGAATTGTTTGGCACAAAGTCACTGGCGGAGGTGCTCGAACATCCGCGGTTGGAAGTGATCATTGGTGACTTCCGCAACATCGAAGACGCCGCCCGCGCTTTGCGAGGAATGGACGCAGTCTGTCATCTCGCGGCAATTGTTGGCGATCCGGCCTGCGCTCTCGACCGTGAAATGACCATCGCCGTGAACTACGCGGCGGCGAAGATGATGGCTCAACTGGCGAAGGCGAATGGAGTCACGAAGTTCGTGTTCGCATCGACGTGCAGTGTCTACGGCGACTCGGAAGACCTCATGTCCGAGGACTCGCCGCTCAATCCTGTTTCGTTGTACGCGACGACCAAGATCGACGCCGAACGCGCGTTGCTCGACACGGCCGATGCCGACTTTCAACCGACGATCCTGCGGTTTGCGACGGCCTACGGCTGGTCGCATCGCCCGCGGTTCGACCTCGTGGCGAATCTCTTCAGTGCTCAAGCTGTGACGGACAAGAAGATCCGAGTCTTCAACGGCGAGCAATGGCGTCCCTTCGTTCACACGCGAGACATTGCTCGTGCGTGTGTGCTGACGCTGGAAGCTCCGCTGGCGAAAGTCGGCGGACAGATTTTCAATGTCGGTGACGAAAGCCAGAACTACACGCTGACGCAACTCGGCCAAATCGTCGCCCAGTCTTGTCCGGGGATCGAAGTCGAAGAAGTCCGCAACGGTGACGACGCTCGCAACTACCGTGTGAACTTCTCGAAGATTCGTCGGTCTCTCGGTTTCCGAGCCTCCATCGACTTAGTCGAGGGAGTCCAAGAAATGGTCGATGCCGTGCTCGGCGGGCATGTCCCGAACTGGCGTGACACGATCTACAGCAACTCCAAACACCTCGAAGGCGATGGGTTGTCGGTCTTGAAATTCGACGCTCAACGCAAAGACGCGGATGACATGCCGGCCACGACACGGTTCCTCGCCAAGAAAGCCGCCGCCTGACTTCGAATCACGTTCCTCCGGCCGAGTGCCGATCGGCCAACGGCTGCAGCATTCCTCGGAGAGCCTCATGCACGTTTTGTTCGTCCACAAAAACTTCCCCGCTCAGTTCGGACACATCGCCAGCTATCTGATCAAGAAGCACGGCTTCCGTTGCTCGTTCGTCTGCGAGCTGCCATCAGGGGTGTTCGATGGCATTCAGCGGTTTCAGTACAAGCTGACTGGTGGTGCGACCAAGACGGTCCACTATTGCAGCCGCACGTTCGAGAACTGTGTCTGGCACACGCACGGCGTTTACGAAACCATGAAGGCGCATCCGGAAGTGAAGCCGGATCTCGTCGTCGGCCACAGCGGGTTCGGCTCGACGACGTTCCTCGCCGATCTCTACGACTGCCCGATGATCAATTACTTCGAGTACTTCTACCACGGCCGTAATTCGGACCTCGATTTCCGTCCGGAGATTCCGGTCAAAGAGTTGGACCTGCTCCGCTCTCGCACGCGAAACGCGATGATCTTGCTCGACCTGCAAACGTGCGCGGCGGGGTACTCGCCGACACAGTGGCAGAAAAGCCTGTTCCCCGTCGAGTACCAGCCAAAGATCGACGCGATCTTCGACGGCATCGACACGAACGTCTGGCATCGCCGCAGCGTGCCGCGTCGGATTGGTGACCGTGAGATTCCGCCGGGCACGCGGATCGTCACCTATGTCTCACGTGGATTTGAGTCGATGCGCGGGTTTGACATTTTCATGAAGGTCGCCAAGCGGATTTGCGACGCTCGCAAGGATGTGGTCTTCGTCTGCGTCGGGTCCGACCGAGTCTGCTATGGCGGCGACATGCAGCGCATCAGTGACGCCGAAAGCTACCGCGATCACATTTTGAAGCAGGACAACTACGACCTGAGCCGTTTCATCTTCACCGGCCGAGTCGAGCCAAATCAGCTCGCCGACATCATCAGCATGGGCGACCTGCACATCTACCTGACCGTCCCGTTCGTGCTGAGTTGGTCGCTGATGAATTCGCTCGCATGTGGAGCGACGGTGCTGGCCTCCGATACGGCTCCGGTCAAAGAAATGATTCGCCACGGCGAGAACGGCCTGCTCGGCGGCTTTTTCGATGTGGATCGCCTCACCGAACTCGCCCTGCAGGTGCTCGACGATCCGGCGGCCTATCGCCACCTCGGCGAGGCGGGTATGCACATGATCCAGGAAAACTACAGCCTCGACAAAATGTTGCCCCGCATGTTGGACCTCTACGAACGCACGCTCAACAAGCATCGCGGGCGATAGCGGTCGGCTGAGGCTACCCAATCAGAGAGCCTCCGCTTACTTTTCGCAGGTCGATGGTGACAGAATGCCGTCGGCAATCTCCGATCCTCTGCGAGACTCACCTGCCATCATGCCAACCTACGACTACGAGTGCGGTGCCTGCAATCACAAGTGGGAGTTGTTTCAATCGATCAAGGCCGAGCCAGAGAAGAAGTGTCCCGCGTGCAAAAAGAAGAAAGCTCGCCGGCTGATTGGGGCTGGTGCGGGGCTGATCTTCAAAGGGACCGGGTTCTATCTCACCGACTATCGCAGCAAGTCCTACAAGGACGCCGCGAAGGCTGACAAATCCGCATCCGAAGCCGTTTCGTCGAAGTCTGATTCCAGCGCGAAGTCGGAGGGCGGTGCCTCGAAGCCGTCCGAGAGTGGCGGCTCGAAACCCACGTCGAAGGAATGATTCACTGCGATCCGACGAACTGAAAGTACGCAAGCGAAGTCGTCTGAAAAATGTCGAATTCGCGTCGGTCGCAGTGGTTGGGGAAGTTGGGCAAAACGCGCCGCAATTCGCGGCCGATTGACGTGCTGCGAAATCGCTAGGACCGCTCCGGTTTAACACGTTTCGAGCAGTGTTGAGGCTCGCACAACCCGCAGAGGCGTTACGTCCGAAAGCCTCACGTTGACCGACTTTTTGAAGCGGACTACATTCCGCCCCGCTTTCCGGCTGACGGGCATTGCGTACAGGGATTCCTGTCTCGCACCGCTGGATCAGTTGTGGTCTGATCGCGACTTCTTGGCCCTGCTGTTCACGGAGGACGGCGTGCATAAGTTCGGTGCGTGGATGCTCTGTTTCACTGCGATTTCCTGGCTCAGCGTCGGTGGCTGCCAGCGTCCGGTGGTGCAATCTCCGCCGCTGGTTTGGCACGGCAGCCAACGTCCGGCAGTGCCTGAACCGCACGAGATCAAACCACTGCCGAAAACCGCGATGCCTCAGCTTCCGTTTGGAAATCCTTGGAAGCCAACGGCGGCTCTTCGCGATTGGAAACACATCGTCATTCATCACACCGCCTCCGAAGGAGGTAGTGTGGCCACGATTCACGCCGAGCATCTCAATCGTAAAGACAAGAACGGGAACCATTGGAAGGGGATCGGCTATCACTTTTTGATCGGTAACGGCACCGGAATGAGCGACGGTGAGATTGAGCCGACGTTCCGTTGGAAGCAACAGATGCAAGGTGCTCACGCTGGCAACGAAGAATACAACCAGCACGGTATCGGCATCTGTCTGGTCGGCAATTTTCAGGATCATCGGCCGTCGTCCGCTCAGTTGGCGTCGGTCAAGCGATTGGTTGGAGTGCTGAAACGGGAATATGGTCTCAAGAGCAGCCAAGTCGTCGGGCATCGCGACGTCAAAGCGACTGCCTGCCCCGGCAAGCAGTTTCCGCTGTCTGAGATCGCCGTCTCGGAAGACGTTCCGTTCTTCACTTCGCGCGACGGTAATTTCCGCGACCGTGTGTCGTCCCCAAGTTTTGTGATTCCCGCAGGAGGAACCAGCGAATGACCGCACATGCTGATAATTCGTGGAATGGCCGCTGGTTCGCACCGCACGAGTCACCGTCGATGGACCTGTGCCAACGCAAGCCGTGGGACACGCTCGTGCCCGCCAATCATGCCGTACCAACGGATCCTGTCGCAGAGGGGGATCTGTCGTTGGAACTCGCGGTTGCCGGAGCCGACTCGCCGTGGGGGCACTTCGCGCTACCGGATGAATCGCCAGTGCATCTACCGCCGCATTACGAACCGAACTACGCCTACCCGCTGATCGTTTGGCTGCACGACGCCGAATGGACTGCTCGCGAATTGCTCGACCTGATTCCGCGCATCAGCCCCCAGAATTATGTGGGCCTCGCAGTCGAAGGACTGACTCCGACGAACCGTTTCGCTTCCGGGTCGATGTCGCCGGCGGGAAGCCTCGACCCGCTCGATGGTTTGCTGGAGACGTTGAAGGACGTTGTGCCACAGATGCGACGTGAGTTCCACGTCCACAGCGAACGGATTTACCTCGCCGGCTTCGGCGATCAAGCCTTGGTCGCGTTGCGAATGCTGTTGCGACGTCCTGAATGGTTCGCCGGAGCGCTGGCATTCGGTATCAGAAACACGAAGCTCGAATCTGCTCTCGAAAACTACGACGAACTGCGCGGCAAGCGAGTCTTCCTGAGTGCCGGCGTGCGCGACAGTCGCTGCTCAATTGCGGATGTCACCAGCCTCGGCCGCCTGCTCCGTTCGTTCGGAATTCAGGCCGTGCTGCGAGCCTACGACTCCAGCGAATCGCCGACCCCAAAGATGCTCTCCGACGTCGATCACTGGCTGATGAACGGCGTCTGCGAATCAACGCTCGTATGAATCTCCGGGCAGCACAGCTACGCGATGGGCAAGTCACCACTGGCAACATCATCTCGGCGAGCGCTCGCTCAAAGGTTGCGTTATCCGACAAGAAACGGGCTACGTTCGCTTTCTTTCCTGGATGTCTCGCGACGTTAGCGACGGCGAGATTCCTCAAGCGGCGGCTACGGCAGAAAGATTTGCTCTTCGGGCTGTTCTTGCGGTTGTTGCTGCGGCTGTTGGGGTTGTTGCGGTCTTTGCGGCGGCGGCTTCTGTTGAGGCTTCGTCAGGATTTTCTGGAGTCGCTTCTGTAATTCGGTGGAGTTGATTTTTCCGTCGAGCTTCACGATCTGCACGGAGTTGGTTGGCCGCGCGGCGCGATCGAGTTGCTCGATCAACTCCGAGATGTTCTCCATCAGGCTTTCCGGGGCGGAGACGATGATCGTGTTGGAAATGTCATCGACTCCCAGCGAAACCAAACCCTTGAATTTGATCGGGGTTTCCTGTTTGGATTTGTCGTCGCTTTCAGTGTTGCTGTAGACGAAGGTGTAGTTGCGTTCGGGAGGCTTCTGACCTTCTTTGCCGGGTTGGTTGTTCTGGTACGCCTTGTCGTTGGTGGAAAGCAAGTCGCGATACACGTCCTTGATCGCCTCGGCGAGGACGGTCGCTTTGGAATACTTGAGCGTGAAGACCTGCGTCTTGCGAACTTGCTTGCCGTCGGTGGCGAGCGGTTGATCGTAGATGTTGATCAACTCTTCGATGACCTTGAGCTGCGCCGCGTCAGCACCTTGGACGATGATCGTGCCGCTGTCCGAATCGGAAATGAACTTCAGCGGCTTTTTCTTGGAGAGTCGGCGCGCGGAATCCTGATTCGAGTTACTCTCCATTCGACCGGAATAGGGGTTGAAACTGCTGCCGCTTTTCTTCTTGTCTTCCTCGAAGAAATCCTTGAGGCTGAGTTCGACTGAATAGGCCCAGGTGGTCGAATGTTTGAGGTAGAAGACTTTGTAATCGCGTTTCGGAGGCGCGGCTTCTTGAAGCAAGTCTTCGAGTTGGTCGAGAGCGTTCGTGTCCTGCGATTCGAGGATCAGCCGACCATCGGGACCGCGTCGGATGCGAACCGGGGCGTGGGGCAGGTTTTCAACCTGTCCGGATCGCTTGCGGTTTTCGATTCGATTCGAGGGGACTGCCGGTGGAACTTCGGCATCTTCAGCGGGCAGGTTGGAGTCGGCGACGGCCAGCATCACCTCGCGGGCCTTCGGTGGCATCGGCGCACGAGCAGACGGAGCGGACTTCTTCGGAGTCGCCGCTTTCGGACCTTTGGTCTTGGCCGCGGGCTTCTCTTTCGAGGGTTCGTTGCGAGGTGCGGAGGACTCCGGCGACACCGTCGGTTCGGCCTGTCGTGGCCGGCGCGACGGGCCGGTGTCCTCGATGATGAGTTCATTGGGGCTGATGCCGGGCCAGATGCGACGGATGCGTTCCAGTAATTGGTCGGCGTCATCCGCATCGAGGTTATCGAGGTAACGCTGCGTGTTGCGATTTCCGCCGGGCCGGGGAATCTCGCCCAGCTTCATCAGCAGATTTTCGATCTCGCGGAGTTCGATCTCGTTGGCCCACAGCAGCAGGCGGTTGTTCTCGACATCGGCATCGACTTTGAACTTGTCGTTGCTGTCGGACTGCGACGATCGGCCGCCCATCATCGAGAAGCCGTCGAAGTAACCGTAGTACGGATTTTGGCGGCCTTGATTCTTCTCCTTTTCACCTCCGGCCATCATGAACTCGATGGTGCCGGCGACGTAATCGGCTCCGAGTTTGCGCAGCGGGATCACCTGAAACTTACGGTTGGTGCCGTCGAGCTTTTCGACCAGCATCTTGATCGTCAGATGATCGGCCAGCGAAGCGTACGCGATGATCGACTTGTTCTTGGTGTCGATTTGCAGCTTGGTGGTTGGATCGAGATTGCCCACTTCCTCCAGCAGATCGACCAGCGATTGCGGTTCGATGCCGCTGAGTCGATGGACCTGCATTCGCGAGAGGTTCTGCAGCAGATGCTCATGCGAGGATTGGACGTCGAGCGTCTTCACCGCTTGCGAGACGATCGCCATTTTGTCGGGAGGCGCGGTTGCGAGAATGCTGTTCTCCCGCTCGTTGGCCAGCAGGCGGATCTCGCCGGGTTTTGGTTTGGCCGCCCCGCCCGCTTGGGCTTGCTGTGCTCCTTGCTGCATTTGCTGCATCATCTGCTGCATCTGCTGCTGGAACTGAGCCATCATATTGGGGTCCATGCCACCACCACCGCCGCTGCTGCCGCCCCGTTTCTTCTGCGAGTTCGGTTTGTTGATGCCCAACAGGGTGTGCAATTGATCGAGTACCTCGGTGGCTTTCGTGTGCTTGAGCTTGAACTCGCGGACGAGTTGCTCTTGCTTGCCGCCGGATTGCTCTTCTTGAATGACGGTCCAAACTTCGCGGAGGTTTTTGACCGAGTCCATCGCCTCCAGCCGATTCGTGTTCGTCAGGTGCGTCAGCTTGCCGTTGGGGCTGAGCATCGGCTTGAGTTCGGTCTCCGCCTGATCGGCCAGCAGCCACGCCAGCGGAAACGAGGTCTTCACGAAGTCGTGATCGGGGAGCGTCGCGAGATCGTCCGGCTCGACGCGGGGCACCATGCCGGGGTTGATCTTGGCCACATTGACCACCGAGATCGTTTCACCGTGCGTGAGCATGGTGAAACCGCGTGACAGCAGGTGCCGATTCAGCAAGTCGCGAGCTTCGTCGATCGTGTAGCGTTGCTGCGTGACGAGGTTCAGGTAGTCGTTGGGTAGCTCTTGCCAGTCGAGACTCTTCTGCGAGGTCTCGCCCAGCCAATCGAGCACGTCCGGCCAAGGTTGCCCTTTGAGGTCGAACTTCACTTTGCCGTCCGCGTCCGGTTTGAGGTTCTTCAGTTCGTCCGGGTTCGGTGGTATCTGCGGTTTCACCGGCCGAGTGGTCAGCGGTGACGGGCCATCCTTTTTCGGAGCATTCGGGTCTGCCGGTTTGCTGGGATCAGCCGGCTTGACCTCTCCCGGTTTCGGTGCGGGCTTCGGCGGCGTGGGGACGGCTGGTTGATCCGGCCGTGCCGTTTCGATCACTTGCAGAGCACCACCGTCGAGCGTGAGGGTCGCTCGTTTCGTTTGAGCCAGCGCCGCCGGCGCGAGCAGGCCGATCGCCAGCGTCGCGAACAGCAGCGGCCGCATCTGTCGGGCAGTCGCAAGCATGAAAGGCCCCGTGCCGTGTGACGGCGAACACAAAATCGAAATGGTCTCGGCGTCAGATTATGACGGGCCCTCTCGGCGCCTCGCAAGACCTTGCTGAGTTCCCTTCCGAATGTCGGCGGTCGCCGAGTCCCACCGATCCGAATATTCCGAGACGTTGTTGACTCACGCAGGAGTGAGCACGACGCGTTCGCGAGTGGTGATGGTCCGAACCACTCGCGGGTGCGTCGTGCTGGCCGCCGCGGATTGACAATGGGCGGGCCAGCGGGATAAACCGTGCGTTGAGTGCGTTGGCTGATGGAGCGACGCCGTGCAGGAACCCGATCCACAAGGTTTCCGATGCTCACGAAATTCCGCAGCGTGTTGGTTGTGTTGTCGCTGCTGCTGCCGTCCGCCGTGCGGGCCGAGGGCTTGATCGATCAACTGCCCCCGGATGGGACGTGGTCGCGCTTCGAATTTGACGTCTCGGGGAGCGAACCTGGTGGCAAAGACGTCGCCATGAAGGGCACGGTGACGCTCAGTTCCGTGGGAGTCGTCCGAGTCGAAGGCGAAGTCTGCCGCTGGCTCGAAATCCGCATGGAAATGAAGCACCAGGGGCAGCCGTTTACCCACATTTGGAAGCTGCTCATTCCCGAAAAGTCTCTGAGGAAAGGGGCCGACCCGCTCGCCCGCGTCCATCGGCTAGGGCACAAGCTTTCGCAAGTCGCGGGTGGTGTGACCCAGGAGATTCCTGACCTGAAAGGGACCGGCGCTCCGCAACTGACCTCGCTCCGCCGGTTCCTGCGGGGCCCCATCCAGGACACGCAGGAACTGTCTCCAGTGACGGTGGAGACCAGGCGTGGGACACTGGTATGCGGTGGGCGGAAAGCCCAGGAAAAGGGGCGGAAAACCCAGGAAAAGACCGACCAGCCCGACCAATCTTCGCACGATTGGACCTACATCACCCGCTTGCACAACTCCGTCCCGTTTGGAGTCGTCACGCAGGACTACACGATGCGGGTGCAGCAAGACGGCAAGGAAACTGGCCAGACCATCGGAAAGATGAAGCTCATTGACTTCGGCAAAGGTGCCAAGACCGAGATTCCAGCGTTCAAGTAGCGTGGGCCGTTGTGAGCCGGGTCAGCCCTCTGGATCGAGGAATCATGGCTCTCGACAGAGCACTCATCACTCTTCTTCGTCAAATCGTTGTTCTCTTTCAAAGTGCCGCCATTCTTCTTCGAGATTCCGTAATTATCCAGGGCAATTGCACATGAAGTCACGAACTGAAGAGGACTTGCAGGAGATAGTCCTCGTCGCTGGCGGCGATGAGTCGTTTGTTTTTGACACCGATTTTGTGGGTGAGGTTGTTTTTGAGCAGGCTCAGTCCGGCTCGGCGGAGCAG
>CAMAWN010000067.1 GCA_945861865.1 Candidatus Kuenenia stuttgartensis
GACTCGTAGGCCAGGATGCCGGAGGGAGCTTCGCCGGTCCCCGCGACCATCGGCAGCGTGCCGGGAATCTCGCCGTTCCAGGCGGTGAAGGGGTGCAGTCCCTTGCGGCCGTTGCGGAAGCGGTAGCCGTAATCGCCTCCCGGAATCACGTGCAGCAGCCGACACGGCGGACGGCTGTCGGCGTCGTTGTCCACGGTGAAGAGCCGCCCGAACGCATCGAAGCAGCTCGCGTGCGGATTCCAAAACCCGGTCGCGATCTGGCTCAGCTTCGAGCCATCCAGCCGGCAACGATAAATGTTCCCCCCTTCGCCGCCACCGCTCAGTGATGTGCCGTCCGAACCGATGATCTTGTAGTCGGCTCCGAGGTTTTCGCCGAACCCAAAGTACATCCAGCCGAGCGCATCAATCGCGAATCCGGCCAGCCCGTTGTGCGGATAATCGCCCTTCGTGTCGAGATGGACGATCGACTCTTTGCGGTCGGCTTTGTCGTCGCCGTCATCATCGTGGAAGAGGAAGATTTCGCGGCGTGTGGCGATGTAAACCGATTGCTTCGGCTGTGGCTGGTCCTTCGTCGCGGCGACCGGAAACCAAAGCGGCCGCACGGCGACGCTCATCGAGAACTTCAGTCCGTCCGTGAAGACGACGATCTTGTCTGCCTTGCCGTCGCCGTCGGAGTCGCTCATCACGAGCACTCGATCGCTCGGATGTCCCTTGTAGCCTTCGGGCGGGAAGTGCGTGTTGCTCTCGATGGCGAAGACTCGGCCGCGATGATCGACGTCGAGTCCCGTCGGCGTGACGATCTGCGGATGTTCGGCGAAGAGTTCGATCTTCAGCCGTGGATCGAGCGACTTCGGTGGTTCATCCGCTCGAAGCAGTTGACTGCTCAACCACGCCAGACACATCGAGAGAATCAGAGACCGCTGCATGGAATGCTCCTCGCCACTGAACGCCGAACGCCATTGGCGAGGATCGTCGGAAAGCGACGCGGAAAATGCCAGCGAACGCCGAATCACTTTTTGTCCCAGAACTCATCCGACATTTCGTCATCGCCGTCATTGTTATCGTCTGACGCAGACGGCACGAGCAGCGAGTCGCCGAAGTTCCGTTTCGGCGGCACTGCCGAGACATCATCGAAGACTGGCTCCGGTGGCACGGGCATCGAATTGTCGAGTTCGGAAGCCGGCGGCGCAATGATCAACCGTTGTCTGCCGGCTCAAATGGCGAGTCATCGAACTCCAGGGACCGGGGAAGGAAGCATGTCCTTCTTCGCGGAAGCCGGCTGTACCTTGTTCGTCGAGGGGAAACGTTTGGCGGCGGGCTTGGCTTTATCAGCAGGTGGCGAGATGCCCAACGACTCTTTCGCACTGGGTTTGGCCTTGGAGTTGCCCTTCGCGATTCGCGGGTTTTTCGATGCACGATCGACTTGATCCAACACTTGTTCCGGACGCAAATCGAACGAACCGTGGACGACATTCAGGTTATTGGCTTCTAGCGTGAGCGCCCGCGCCTGCTCCAAGTCACCTTTGCTGGCGGCGATCTGAGCCTGATTCAGCAGGTACTGAGCCTTTTGCTTGTCGTTGTTGACCGACGACGGCAGTTCCGCCGATTTGGTCGTGGCCGGCTTGGTCGGTTCCAGAATCTGTGCGAGGTCCGGAGCGCGCGGCGTGTCTTCGTCGACGTTGTTTGCTCGACGATTGATTTCCGCCAGAAGTTGTTCCGGTCGTTCATCGAAGACGGAGTAGGCAACATCCATGCCGGCGGCTTGCTCGGCCTTGTCACGAGCCGCCACGATGTCTCCCTTCGCGAGGTCGCGGCGAGCTTGCTGCATCAGCGACTTGGCCATCGTCATTTTTTCGACGGAAGACGAACCGGTCGAACGCTTCGTCGCCGGAGCAGACGAGGTGGTGTCCAGTAACTCTTTCGCGGCGGACTTTTCCTTCGCGTTTGCCAAGTTGTTCGACGCACGATCGACTTGAGCCAACACTTGCTCCGGCCGCAAATCGAACAAGTCGTACGCGACATTGCGCTCATTGGCTTCCAGCGCGAGCGACCGCGCCTTCTCCAAATCACCTTTGCTGATGGCAATCTGAGCCTGATTCAATAGGCGCTGAGCCATTTGCTTATCGTCGTTGACAGACGACGGCAGTTCCGCTGTCTCGGCAATTTGTTTCGTTTCGGGAACGTCCTCGTCAATTGGACTTTCCTCGGCGATTGGAGAGGCGGCTTGAATCTTCGTGGTCGCGGCTGGCTTGATCGGCTTCGGAGTCTGCGCGATTCCCTGAGCGTCCGGAGTCCCTTCGTCGGCGTTGTTTGCTCGACGATCGATTTCCGTCAGCAGTTGTTCCGGGCGTTCATCGAAGACGGAGTAGGCAATGTCGATGCCGGCGGCTTGCTCAGCCTTGTCACGAGCCGCCGCGATGTCTCCCTTTGCCAAGTCTTGGCGGGCTTGCTGCATCAGCGACTTGGCCATCGTCATTTTTTCGGCGGAAGTCGAACCGGCCGAACGCTCCGTCACCGAAACAGGTTCGACTGCAGGATCCACGTCGGGAATCCGTTTGGCACCCTCGGGTTGAGGCATCGGCTTTCCATCGTCGACGGCCGGTTCTGGTGCGGGAGGCACTCGTTTCGGCACCGTGATCGGTTGGTCCCCGCTGGCTGACGAGTCGACTCCGTCGATGACCCACAGGTCGTTTTCTCCGGCGAGAGCGCCCCGTTCCAATTGCACGTTCTTTTGCGAGATGGCGTACTCGGTTCGCGACTGGTAGTAGCGAATCTCGGATTCGACGACACGGCGTTGTGTGTCCAAGATGCGGTCGATGTCGATGGGCAGGCCGTTCTTCTCTTCGGCTTCCAGCGACAGCAGCACCTCACGCGATGCGATGTAACGATTGAGGCTGCTCTGACACGACTCATAGGCGCGGACTGCGTCGGACAGCGCGTTGCTGAGGTCGTGGACGACCTCGCGTTCCTGTTCGCGGTGGATGGCCCGTTCGTGGCTGAGCGCAAGTTCGGCGTTCGCCACGGCGGCGTGACCTTGACGGAAACCGATCGGCATCGAGAACTCGAGGCCGAGCATCCATTCTTGATGTTCGAATGTCGCAAGATTGCCCAGCGCGGAGACCGGTTTGCCGCCACCTTGAGTGCCGCTGTGTTGGATCAGCTTGTCACCGAAGCCTCGGAAACGATAGCGGCCGACAGCATCCAATTGCGGCATGATGAAGTTCTGCGCGGCCAACAATTCCATCTCGCGACGTTTGACCTTGAGCTGTTGGCGTCGTAACTCTGGCCGACGAGCCAATGACTCTTGCATGAGGATTTCCCAGTCGTAGACGACTTCCGCTTCGTCCGGATCTTGCGAGGGCCGCAGCAGCGTGCCGTCTGTGATCGGCAGGCCGATCATCAACCGCAAGCGCCGTTCGTTGACTTGCACGCCGCCGTTGGCTCGCAGTGTTCCGCCGGTACTGCCGTTGCGAGTTTGTGTGCCTTGCAGCAGCCGGCCCGAGAGCGAGTCATCCACTTCTTGCTTGAAGCGGTAGTATTGCTCACGAGCCTGGGCTTCTTTCGAGGCCGACAGACCCTCCGCATCGACCTGCGCTTTCACCTTGCGCCACGATACCAGTGCAGACTGCATGGCTCGGCGACGAGCGTCCAAGTCGCGGTACGAGTAGTACAAATCCCAGTACACGTTGACCACGTTGCTGACGTAGTCTCGCACGGCGATCTCAAAATCAGTCTGTGTGATATCTGTGTTGACGCGGGCAATTAGGATTCCGTTGTAAAGGCCCGGCGCCCCGCTGGGGCCGGCGATGCGATTGAATTGCAACCCGCCACCTTGCAGCAGCGGTTGCCGAGCTTCGCCCTCCGTGTAGTAGCTCCACGCACCGATAAACAAGTTACCGGGAGCGTTGTTTCGATCGGATTCGGACACATTCCGGAAGACCAACAGCGCGCCCGTGGCCGCACGCTTGGAAAGCTCGGTCTTGTACTCGTCCAGGTTCTGCAGGTAGGAGTTGATACCGCCGGCGAAGAACGAGTTGTTGTAAATACGGTTGTTGTTGTTGATCATCGCCGACCCCTTGAACTGTGCGTCGAACGCACTCAAGGCGGCATGCGTGCCGAAGCGGGGATCGGTCTGCTGCAAGCCGGCTGTGTAGCGTGTGCGGATGGCCTCCGGAGTTCTGAGGATCGTGCCACCCAGTTCACGCAAGACCTCCGAGTTCTCCAGAGCGATCTGCAAGATTTCGCCGACGGAGACATCACGGTAGCTGATCTCTTGGCCGTCCCGCAGCGATTTTGAGGTGATGGGAGCGGCCGAGTACGCAGCCTGATAAACCTCTGGAATGGGGTTTTCGGCTTCGGCGGTGATGGCGTCGATGTCGCTGGTATTGTTGCCGACCGTCTTTTTGTAGGTTTCGTACGACGCACAACCCAAGAATCCCGACAGCGTGGCTGAAAGGATCAACAGCGCCGCCGCACGCCGAACCGCAAAGCGGCACGGCATCGGTTTCAATCGGTCACTGCGGAGGCTGACGGTCATCCGTGACATTTCCAGGACAGGCGAGGAGACTAACTCACCGATTCTTTCGATCGCAAAAACTGCGCGCACGACTTCGCGCAGTCATCAGCGATGAACACACCGTCTGAGAATCGACGGTTGACTTTGACGATTAGAGGAAATTTTCCGATTCTGCGGATTAAGATCTGTGGAAATCCTCTCCGACTGTGTGAAATCGTTAGGCCTGGGAATGCGGCGAAGTTGCAGAAACTGGGAAGAGTCGCCAGTCACGAGAGCTCCGGCAGTAATCGCCGGCAGTCTGGAAATCATGACGACCACTCGCATCCGTTCTGGCCACGGCTTACCGTTCTCGACCACGGCAGTGAGATCTTGAAATCGAGCATTTGGCAGTCGTGATGAATAGTCCCAGTCAACCCGAGTCGGTCGCCCGTTCCGCTTCGCTGATGATGCGCGTCGACGGGTTGTTGGAGCATGCCGAGACTTTGGGGCGAACGCCGGTGGCAACCTCCGAGTACTACGGTCAGGTGCTGGGTGAGTTGGCAGACATTCTCGAAGCTCACAGTGTCGCGGCGTGGTCAATTCGCGAGGAGAGTGCGTCACTGCTCTTCGACACACAAGGCGACTCGGATCGCATCGCGGCCTTCGTCGAACCGGTCGGGCGTTTGGAAGCGGATCGTACGGTGATTGTCCCGCCCGCTGTCGGTGGCCGCTGGCCAAATGCGACGGAGTTTGCTCGGTGCATTGCCTGCGTGTCAGTGGCTCCATCGCTGCGATTGACGCTCGATGTGCGGTTGCCGGCGGCGGCCCAATGCGGCGAAAACATCGCTGACGTCGTCGCGGCTGTGGCAGCGGTCATCGTGGAGTTTCATCGAGGCCGACAGCTCACGCGAATGTTTTCGTTGTCGGTGGAGCGAGATCGCGTTGCCGGGTTGTGTCAGACGCTGCACTCGACGTTGGATCGCCGACGCATCGCGCTTGATCTGGCCAATGACGGGGCGACGTCACTGCGGGTTGATCGCGTCAGTGTGTTGCTGGCCGATGCGTCCGGATTTCGTTTGGAGTCTGCGACTGCGGTCCAAGAGTTGAATCGTCGCGCGAATGCCAGTCGCGCCATCGAACAGCTTGTGTTCGAAGTCCGCCGACTGGGAACGTCGCTGCCGTGGACCTCTGCCGATCAGACGCACGAAGCCGCGCGGGCCTACTTGCGGGAATCGGGAGCGACTCGTGTGCGAGTCGAGCCGCTCGGTCCGCAGCCTAATTCTTGGGAAGGTGCGTGCGGTGCGGTCGTGTTGGAGTCCTTCGGCACCGAACCACTCAATCCCGATTACGACGGAGTCGCGGAAGTTTGCCGACATGCGGCGACCGCGTTGGCGAATGCCGCGGCCTTCGAGGCTCACGGGCTGAGTGGCCGTTTGCTGCGGTGGAAATCGTTGGCACGATCACGTCGAGCACGCACGATTGCGATTTCGATTCTGGGAGTAGTACTCGCGCTCACCCTCATTCCCGCCGACTTGGAATTGGAAGCGCACGGCCAAGTGCAACCGAGTCGCCGCCGATCGGTGTACGCTCCGGCCGATGGGATTATCACTCAGGTCGCCGTCAGCAACGCGGCCCAAGTCGCCGTCGGCGAATCGCTCGCGGTGATGCGCAACCCCGAGTTGGATCTCGAAGAGCAGCGCGTTCGCGGTGAGATCGCGACGACGAACGCGCGGTTGGCGGCGGTCCGGGCTTCTCGTGGCGATCCGGATCGTCGCGGTTCGAACTCGTCGAGTGCTGGACAACTCACCGCGGACGAAGAAGAACTCAAGCAATCAATCGCGAGCCTCAATCGCCAGCTTGACATCGTGAATCGCCGAATCGCTGAGTTGACGCTGCGGTCGCCGCTCGCTGGGCAGGTCGTGCGTTGGGATCTCATCCGCTCGCTCGAATCGCGGCCGGTGCGGCAAGGTCAATTGCTGATGCAGGTGGTCGATCCCGCCGGCCCGTGGGAGATTGAGCTGCGCATTCCCGACCGACATGTGCGGCATGTGCTCGCCGCTCAGGCTGAAGTGCATGACGAGCCGGGCGGTGTTCCCGTGCGGTTTTTGTTTCGCATGTCGCCGACGACGACGTACTCCGCGAAACTCGACACCGTGAACCTCGCCACCGATCTGGATCAAGTCGGTGAACTCTCGGCCCTCGCGAAGGTCTCATTGAATCCGAAAGAGATTCCCGATCTGCGTCCTGGCTCCAGCGTGATTGCCAAACTCGACTGCGGTCGCCGGTCGCTGGGTTACGTTTGGCTGCGAGAGTTGCTCGAATTCCTGCAAACTCGAGTCCTCTTTTGACCGGCCGAAAGTTCCTTTCCCAACCTCCGATCGGATTTGTTCCCCGCATGACCGCCGCCAGAAAAGTCATCCTCGCTGCCATTCGCCAGCATCATTTGCCGGAAGCTCCACTGCCAAGCCTCGACCACGGTTGGATTCAATTTTGTGACGCTCGGGCACAGTTCGTATCGGTCCTCGAATCCGTGGGCGGGCGAGCCGTTTTGGCGGCGGATCTCGCGGCAGTGAATTCGGAGTTGTTGTTGCTGCCGGTTTGGTCGAGTGCAAAGAAGATCGTCTCGCTCGTCACCGGCATCGCTGGTAATACGGACCTCGCTCAGATCGACGACCCGCACACGACCGAGGACATCGATTTCGCAATTCTCCCCGGCGAGTTCGCGGTGTCCGAAAACGGTGCGGTCTGGGTGACGGATTTCGCTGTGAAACATCGAGCGATCTATTTCATCGCGCAGCATCTCGCGCTGGTCGTCTCGGCGAGCAACCTGGTCTCGAACATGCACGAGGCGTATCGCCGACTGTCGTTCGACGCGCCGAGCTTCGGAGCCTTCATCTCCGGCCCTTCGAAGACCGCCGACATCGAACAGTCGCTGGTCATCGGCGCACATGGCCCGCGCTCGATGACCGTGTTCGTTGTGGGCTGAACGTGGGGCAGGTTTTCAACCTGCCCGTCCAGCATTTTCACGGGCAGTTTGAAAACCTACCCCACGCGACATCAGAGCAATTCCGAAATCGGTTGGCCGCCTTCGGTCACGATCGGAATCGGTCGGCCTTGTGGATTGACCCAATTCGTCGCGAGGTCAATGCCGACGTGTTTGAACACCGTTGCGGCGAGGTCTTGCGGACGCACCGGACGATCCTTGATGTCGTAGCCGCGCGAGTCGGTGCTGCCGATGACTTGGCCGTGCTTCAGGCCGCCGCCGGCGAGGATCATGCTCATGCAATTCAGCCAGTGATCGCGGCCAGCGTCTTTTGTCATGATCGGCCCGCGGCCGAATTCGCCCATCATCAGGACGAGCGTCTTGTCGAGCAGACCACGCTGCTCAAGATCAGTGACGAGGTGATAAACCGTGCGATCAACGGTCGGAAGGATCGGGCCGAGTCCCTTTTCGATGCCGCCCCACGGCGGAACATTGTCGCCGTGGTTGTCGAAGTAACCCCAGCGTGCACTGACCAACACGAACGTCACACCTGCCTCGACGAGTCTTCTCGCGAGCAGTGCCTTTTCGCCAACGGAGTCGCGGCCGTAAGCGTCTCGCAAAGAATCCTTTTCCTGGCTCAGATCGAACGCCTTCGCGGCGTGACCCGACGTGACGAGGTCCATCGCTTGAGCCGTGTAGCGATCGGCGTTCGCCATCGTTTCGGTGCGGTCGCGGTCTCGCAAAAGCTGATCGAACTGTCGCCGCAGTTCATCGCGGTTGCCGAGCCGATCCAACTGAATGCCCTGCGGCAACGCGATCCGACCGGCGAGTTCTCCGCCATCGACCGGAGCGAACTGTGACCCCATGTGCCCGGACTCCCAGACGTCTGCTTTCCAACTGGGAGCCAGTCCCACGAACGCCGGCATCCGCGGATCGTTCGAGCCTCGATATTTTGCGACCACCGAACCCATTGACGGATAGCCATCGCCGTCCTTGATCTTGTCCAGCCGCCGAGCCAGCGGGTTCCCCGCCTGCATCGTGATTGGCGTGTGATTGCTCGTCTTGCAATCGACCGACCGGATGATCGTCAGCTTGTCCATGATCGAGGCTTGCTTCGGCAGATGCTCACCAAAGCGAACTCCCGGCACGCATGACTCGATGGACGAGAACGGCCCCCGAATCTCGCGTGGCGCATCCGGTTTTGGATCCCACATGTCCAAATGGCTAGGTCCACCGGACAGCCAGAAGAGGATGATCGCCTTGCGATCCGACGCCTTGGCCGCTTCGTTCGCTTGCAGCAACGCCGGCAGAGTCAGTCCGCCGAAGCCTGCCAATCCGGTTTGCAGAAACCAACGGCGCGAGCCAACACGAATGAGATCGATCATCGTCTTCCTCTGCTTCAATTTCAGATCAACTCGGTGATTGGTGCCCCTTCATCGAGCATCGGGACCGGGCGGCCGGAGAAATCTTTGAAGGACGTTGCGGGGTCGATACCCATGACGTGATAGACCGTCGCGAGAATGTCGGCGGGCTTGAGCGCGCGTTCGATTGGGAACTCGGCTTTCGAATTGGTGGCTCCGACGACCACGCCGCCCTTCAAGCCGCCGCCGGCCATCATCACAGAGATTGCATTGCCCCAATGGTCTCGTCCGGGGATGGCGATGCCGGGTTGGCCGTTGTTGATCTTCGGAGTGCGGCCGAACTCGCCCATCACGATGACGAGCGTGCGGTCGAGGATGCCGCGCACGTCGAGGTCATCGATCAGTGCGGCGACGGCGCGATCGACCGCTTCGAGTTTGCCGCCGTGGCCTTTTTCGATGTTCGAGTGATCGTCCCAGTGCGGCATGTCGACGGTGGCGAACGTCGTCCCCGCTTCGACCAGACGCCGAGCCATCAGCGTGTAGCGGCCCCACGGGTTGTTGCCGTATTTGTCGATCGCCTTTGGGTCTTCCAAGTCGAGATTGAACGCCTCGCGAGCTTTCCCACCCAGCACCATCGAGAACGCATCTTGCTGATACCGATCGACGGTCTTCATCAAGCCCGATTGATCGGCTTGCCGCTCGATCTGATCGAGGCCGCTGAGTAACGTCTGGCGATCTCCCGCGCGACTCTTTTCGAGCTTGCCGAAACTATCGAGGCACTTCGGACGGCCGATTTTGTTTTGAGAAGCGAAGTGCAGGTATTTCTGCTCGGTGTCCACGTCGAATGGGTTGTACGCCGCTCCGAGATACGCGGCTCCCATGTAACCGGGAAAGAGATAAATGCTCTGAGCGGCGGGCAGTCCGACATACGCCGGCATCCCCGCGACGTTTGGTCCGCGCAGCTTCGAGATGTACGAACCGAACGACGGATACTTCTGGGGCAAGCTGGCCGCGTTCGAACCGAACCGCCCGGTCAGCATCCAGTGCCCACCGGCGAAGTGATCGCCGTTGTCGTGATGCACCGAGCGAATGAACGCCATCTTGTCGGCGAGCTTCGCGTGCAGCGGCAATGTCTCGGAGACGATCATGCCCGGCACGTTGGTCTGCAACGCTCCGAACGGACCGCGATAATCGGACGGTGCGTGCGGCTTTGGATCGTAGGTTTCGAGTTGACTTGGCCCACCGTCGAGCCAAATCAGGATGACCGACTTGTCGTTCTTTTCCGCCGCGCCGGAAGCTCGCAGTCGCAGCAAGTCGCCGAGCGTCAGGCCGGAGATGCCGAGGAATCCGGCCTTGATCGCCGTGCGGCGAGACATCCCCTGGCAGTTGCGAGTCGGTCTGGCGTGTTCGAGGGTCAGCATGTGAGTATCTCCCAAAATTCATCGCTTGGAGACCGACTTCTGAGGTGTCCGAACGCTGGACGGCCAAGCCTACAGTATCTATCGACAAAACAGGAGCCATTGATGCGAAAGTGGACGGTATTGAAAGGTGCTGGAGTCGGTCAATGAGGCGTCCAAGACTTGTGCGTCGTCAGGAATGTTCTGTGGTTTGTTTTTCATAAACAGCAAAAACTCAAAATTTTGAAGTCTGCGCGACGGCAAAGTCGAGATCGTGGCAACTATTGCGGCAAGAATCAGGGACTCAGGAGGCGGTGGAATTCAAGACGAAGGTAAGTCCAGTGAGTTGCGGTGAATCACGGTGCCTGACCGAAGTCGTGCTTGGTAGACAGACGGTTCAGGCAAAAACTGGAGTGGCTTCACGTTCTCTTCAGGGTTGTGCTTGTAGGCTCTGCCTTCGAGTCGAATTGGAGTGAAGTCGCCGGGCGCTTGCAGAGCCGTGATGAGGTGCTATAAACGCTGCGATCTCCATCGCTTCCGCTGAGACTTTGTCCCTGTGTTGGTCGATCACATTTCCCCAAATTGAAAATTGAGGGCTGCCCTCTCGCCTTAGTTTTCCGACAGGAGTGTCCGATGAAATCCGTTCGACGCTTGCGTGGTTTTACCCTGATTGAACTTCTCGTCGTCATCGCGATCATTGCAGTTTTGATCGCGCTGCTGCTGCCTGCCGTCCAGCAAGCCCGCGAAGCGGCGCGTCGTGCGGAATGCAAAAGTAAACTCAAGCAAATTGGGTTGGCGTGCCACAATTACGAGGCAAGCTTCAAGGTGTTTCCGCCAGGAGACATTAACGCGAATCGAATCGGCGGGATCACCGAAGGAAGTGCGGTTCATCAGGTCAAGAACCATGTCGTCACACTGACCATCTTGCCTTACGTCGATCAGGCTCCGCTCTTCAAGAGTTTCAACATGAATCTGGCGACGGGGAATGTATTATTCACCGGCGCGCCGGCCAATACGGCCGGTCTTGCTGGAGGTTGGCCGAACGCCAACATGCTGCTCCGCGCCAAGGTACTCTCCTGCTATCTCTGTCCTTCGGATGATGCCGGCAGTTCGTTCCTCAACGGTAATTACGATACGCAACACTACAGCACAGGAGCCACATCGGCGGCAGATAGGCCGAATGGGGATGTTGGCCGAACGAACTATCTTCCGTGTGGCGGGAGCCGCGGCTGGAGTAACAACGCTTCCTATCCAGTCAGGGGGTCGCGTACCTTGCCGAATGGAAGGCTCGGAGTCTTAGACTACGGTATCTTCGGGCATAACGGTGCGGCGACGATTGCGGGGATCAGAGACGGGACCGCAAATGTTTGCATGTTCGGTGAGGCTCGCCAGGGGCTAGGAACCCAATTTGCCAAGGGGATCGTCAATCCCGAGCATTCCGCAGCCTGGAGTTGCTACACCTGGGTTAGCAACTACATTTCGGTGCATCCGAGCGTGACAGCGGCTTCACCCATTAATGCTGCCATGCCTCACATCAATGACAAACGTTACCACATCAACGGTCCGCGCGAATTTCCGGGGTGCGAAGGGAGCGGTGCGCTTCTGTACGTGAACCACCATGGCGGTGCCGCATCCAGCGCGCACGTCGGAGGCGCGCATTTCGTCATGGGGGACGGATCGGTGAAGTTCATAAATGACACGATCACGAACAGCCTCTACGGGATGATCAGCTACGCGGCCGATGGTAACACTGTCGGTAATTACTAAGGCGCTGATACAACATTTGAGTCTTGATACGGCGCTGGTGTGTTCGTGTGAAACGCCAGCGTTTCTTTTCGCTAGAAAAGACGTTGACTGGAAACTTTACCGAGATCACGCCAAGCCCGGGTCTTGAGGTTCACGAAAGGGACGAGTGATGCGATTCGAGAAATGGTTGCGAATGTTAGTGTTACCGTTGGTCTTCTCGAGTCTGACTCTGCTGGCGAGTGGGTGCGGCGGTGGTGGTGGTGGTGGTGGGAAAGAAGCCGGCGTGACACTTCCGCCGGCTGAAGACCCGTCGTTGGATCCGACAAAGGACTCCACGATGGTCTCAAGTACTCCGTCGAATGATCCCGCGATCGCCAAGTGATTCCGCGATCCGAGCGGCGGTGGCGCCAAGTTTTGCGGCTTGCGCTTCAAGTGCGTCGTGCTGAGGTTGGCTCATGAATAATCCCAATTACGGCGTTCGCACCCGTGATTGGTCATCTCGATCGATTGGTATTCCCGACCCCTCGATCAGATGCACTGTGCCCTGTCGATCAGGAACCGCGTGATCCCAGACCTCGATCTGACCACCTGGCCAGACGATCTGAATCTCTTCGATGATGGACGTCGAGTTTCCTGTCGCAAACAGGAGTCGCGGGTCATGGCTCGCTTGGAAACTTCCGCCGGACGGAACATGGCTGACTTGTCGTACCTTGTCTGCAACGACGGTGACTTGGCATCCGAGAGCCTGCCGCGACGATCGAGTCCCGATGAGATCCAATCGGACGCTTTTTCCGGCGCGGATGCAGTCGTTGCGCAGGACGGCTGGCGGGGCGGACAAATGTGACACCACGAGGTCGGTGTCGCCGTCATTGTCAAGATCTCCGAACGCGACTGCTCGGCCCAACCAGTGCTGGCGGAAGTAATCACCAGACAGCGCCGAGACGTCCGTAAAGCGTCGGCCCTGATGATTCCAGAGCAACTGCGGATGCATCTTGTATTCGTTCCCTGGCCCCAGCGAGGTCAAGTCCCAGATGTGCCCGTTCGCGACGAACATGTCTGGCCAAGTGTCGAGGTTGAAGTCGGTCAACACGACGCCGAACCCCAGCGGTGATCGCGAAACCAAGTCGACACCCAGAGACGTATTCGTCGCCGTAAAACCAGCCGGGCCAAGATTCGCGAATACGTCATTGACCTGATTCCGGAAATTTGTGACGCACAGATCCAGATAGCCATTGTGGTCGTAGTCCGCACAGGCGACCCCCATTCCGGCACCCACAGTTCCATCGTTGCTGACGGCCACCCCTTCCAGGACGCCCACCTCTTCAAAGCGCATGCGGCCCAGGTTGCGGAAGAGAAAATTGGGTGAGGTGTCGTTGGCCACATAGATGTCCAACCGGCCGTCGCCATTCAAATCGGCAATGGCCAGCGCCAATCCCTTTCCATCCGGCACGCGAGCGATTCCCGCCGCGATACCAACCTCGTCAAACGATCCGCTGCCCGTGTTTCGATACAGCAAATCCGCTTGGCCGGATCGCTCGATGGGACTGCACGACGTGGTGATTTCGGGATGACCGAGCGGATGACAAGGTGGTTCCGTGGGGGACCAATCCACATAGTTCACAACGTACAAGTCGAGCAAACCGTCGCCGTCCAGATCGGCAAATGCGGCGCTCGTGCCCCAGCGGTCGCTGCCGACTCCCGCCTCGTCGGTCACTTCCGCAAATGTCCCATCGCCGTTGTTGCGCCACAGTCGGTCACGTCCATACGCTGCAACGAACAGGTCAGTAAATCCATCGTTGTCGTAATCTCCCGCGGCACAACCCATTCCAAATCCGTGTGCGACTAAGTGGGACGGCACCGTCACCGCTTCGTACCGGAAATTTTCCACGGCCCGATAGAGCCGGTTTGACTGGCTCAATTCTGTGGCCGGCTGTTGAAAGTGCGAACCGTTGACGAAAAACAAATCGAGTTGCCCGTCATTGTCATAATCCAACAAGCCGATTCCGCCGCCGTTTTGGTCGGTCATGTATTTCTCGCGGCTTGGCGCACCGTAATACACGAAGTCGATTCCCGATTGGGGAGTCATCCATTCGAAATGGAACGGGGGTTTCTCCGAAACGGAACTGACCAAATTCGGCCGTTGTCCTTCACCGACTTTCCCCGTTTGCTCGGTGGAATCGAACTGCTGGCTTGCCGGCGACTCGACTCGTTTTCCAGACCACGGGACGAAATAAAGCAGACTCCCCGCTGCAACGAGCACCAGAACGAGAGCGATGAGTCCCGCAGTTCTCTTGTGACGAGCGGTTGTCAGGGAGCCTTTTGTCATGAAACACCAGCGATGCAGTTGGGCGGTATCCGTTCCGGTTACGGTGCGGGGTTCGCAGGTTGGACTGGCGTGATCATCTGGCTGACTCGTCGCCAGGCACTCGCTTGTTCGAGATGTCCCAACCGTTCCAGTCGATCGGCAATTTCCAAACAGAGATCTGGGCTGGGGTGCTCGCGGTCGAATTGATGCGAAAGCAGAAACAAGTGCTTGCGGTCCTCGACAAGTTGAGCCGCACGCAGTGCGATGGTTCGCGATTCCTCGATCCGCCCCAGGCGACGCAGCAACGTGGCCTGCATCAAGACGTAGGTTTCGTCGTTGGGACGCAGCGCCAACGCCTTCTGCAAAAAGGAGTACGCTTCTTCCACCTGGCTGGAATGTTCAGCAATGCGACAGCGGAGGAACCAGTAGCGATCGTCGTTCAGATTTTCGAACTCCAAGTTCAACAGCCGCTGAGCGGATTCCACGTCTCCGCGATTGAAAAAAAACTCGGCCGCCAGGAGGCCTGTCAGAAAATCCTGCGGTTTGAGTCGCAGAGCGTCTTCAAACTGAGCCTGTGCTTGTTCTGTTTTTCCCATCAATGAATAGGCACGCGCCAACGCCAACACGACCGCTGCCTGATGCGGATGCTGGCGATCAGCCTCTTCCAGGGCAGCGACGGATTCGTGCGGAGCCGCCGTCTTGACCTCCAATTCCAACAGCAGAGGCAATGCCCCAAAGTCATCCCCGCCGCGGCCCCAAAACTCCAACAGCAGTGTGATCGCTTCACGCTGTCGAAAGAGCTTGAGATTCAAGCGGACGAGTTCCTCACAGGTGGCGAGGGATCGCGGAAAGAGTTGCATATGCCGCCGTAACACCGACTCGCCATGGTCAAGCTGCTTGTCATGGATTAGTGAGGAGGCTAGTGCGATTCCGCCTTGCTCGAATTGTTCGCTGGTGTCCGGGATGCGCTCCAAGACGGCGATGGCTTCCGGAAACTTTCGATCCGCGTTGAGACTGATCCCGGTGATCAGCAGTGCCTGGTATTGCCTCGGCTCAAACCACAGCAGCGTTCTCAGAGTTTCCCGCGCTCGGGCGTTGTCCCTCTTTCGCAACCAACCCTCTGCCTCGCGGATTAGGCTGGCCGAATTGGCATGCACCCGCCAACGCAGTGTGCCATAGCCGATGACAACAGCCAACGCGAGCAAACAACCGGCGAACGTTCTTCCGTACTTGATGCGATGCAGAATACGGATCACCTCCCATATCGACTCGCGGAATCTGTTCGCTTCGTTCCGATGTGACTAGGATGTTAGCCAACGATTCGAGAAGTGTGAAGAAGTTGACGGCTGAGTTACTTGGGCAGTGGCGATTCGGTGCCGCTTTGAGTTCGGAGTGTCTCTCAGCCATGCAATCTCGTCTCGTCGCCATCATTGCGGTGTTGCTCGTGGCCATGACGGGACTCGCCTATCTACTCTTCGGGGTCTACGTACGAAATTCGTCCGAAAGTACCCTGAGGCATGCTGCCTCATACGCGGTGAAGGGCAAGCTAGATCTGGCTCGTGACGAGCTCAAATGGCTGTTGTGGTTTGCACCGCACCACCCGCCATCGCTCCATTTGGCAGCGATCATCGATTTGAAGCAGAACAATCTGCCTGCGGCAATTGGACACTTGCAACGCATAGGCGAGGACTCCAAGTTACATGAGACTGCACAGGGTCTTCTGGCGAGTGCATTATTGGCCGATCAACAACTCGATCACGCCGAAAAAGTGCTGAGCAGTCACCTCGTTCGATACCCGAAGTCAGTGATTGCTCGCAGGCAATTGTTCGGACTGCTCCTCACGGAATTGCGTTCGCGTGAGGCCATTCAGGTTCAGGAAGAGTTTCTGCTGCTCTCCGCGTCCGACCCGATCTCGCTGTCCGATCGCTTGTTGATGCTGCGCGATTTGGCGTCATCGGAATTCCATGCGCCGTTACCTCAGGATTGCTTGACGACGCTGGAATCTGCCTTCAATCGGCATCGCGATCAACCACATGCCGAGCTGGCACTTGGACGCTGTTACTTGCGACTCGGAAACCTGGATGAAGCCGAACCCCTTTTGCACAATTCTCTCGATCGTGGGCCGCGAGACTTTGAGGCTCGGTTTCTCACCTGCGAATTTTGGATTGCTAAAGGCGATCCCGACCGTGCTGAGGCTGTCTTGCTCGGCGATCCTGAGAGTCCGTCGAGTTCGGCGATCAACGACACGAGTGTGCTCGAAAAGGATGATCGATTCTGGGAATTGCGGTGCCGAATCGCCGAAGGCCGCAGTGAGTACGAACGTGCTCTCTGTGAAATTGACCGTGCGGCATCGATTCGGCCGCTCAACAAGGATTATGAGGCGCGACGAGCGCGACTCTTGCAGAGACAGCAACGCTCTGCAGAAGCTCAGAAGGCGTACACTCGTTCGCACGAATTGGCTCGGGCCGAATTGGATTTGTGGAACTTGTCACGAGAACTCGGAGTGCGCGATCCCAAATCGGCAGAATGTGAGCAAGTCGCGCTGCTGTACGAGTCGCTTGGCAAAAGTCTGCCGGCTGACCTCTGGCGTCAACTCGGACGACAGATCGCAGTGAAAACTCCGGCAAGATTGGGTCCGTAATTCGGATGGTTTGCAAACTCAAACGATGTTCGATCCTCGCCGTTTCAGCGATCCTGCTCGCTGCCGCAGGGACGATCGTTTGGCATCGGTCGCAACGCGGGACGGAATTGAAGTCACATGCGGATCGTCCACCGGCCACGGATCGCAGTGTTGTCGCTCCCAATAAACGAACGGCGAAAGAGGTTGATTCTCCGATCCGGTTCGCGCTGATACCGCGAGCCGAAACGGGTATCGACTTCGAGTATTTCGGAAGTCCCAGCGACGAACACGACATGACCGAGCAGAATGGCGGCGGCGTGGCATTATTCGACGCCGACGGCGATGGTCGGCTCGACCTGTTCCTGGCGAATGGTTCGCATTTCAAAAGACCGGCCGAAGCGGTCGGTGCCAGTCATCGGCTGTACCGACAGGTCGCCGATTGGCAGTTTGAAGAGGTCACGTTGCCGGCCGGCTTGCAGGCTTTCGGCTTCGGTCAGGGTTGTGCGGCGGCGGATTACGACAATGACGGATTCTGTGATCTGTTTGTCGCCCATTACGAAGGCAATCGGCTGTGGCACAACAATGGGGACGGAACGTTTGCGGATGTCACTCAAGCGGCAGGCGTTGCCAATTCAAGTTGGGGAACCAGTGCGGCGTTTGCGGACCTCGATGGCGACGGGAATCTAGAGTTGTACGTCGCCAACTACGTCGATTGGACGCCGGATCGAGTCACATCAAAGCGAATTCCCAGCCCGATGGATTTCAACGGCTTGCCCGATCTGCTGTACCGCAACTCTGGAGACGGTCGATTCGAATCCATCGGGGCCGAAGCGGGCGTGGCGATTGTCGGCGAAGGCAAAGGTTTGGCCGTAGCCATCGTCGACCTCGACGGCGATCGCCGACCTGACATTTACGTCGCCAACGACACCACTCGGAATTTTCTGTTTCGCAATCTCGGCGGACTGCGGTTCGAAGAAATTGGCGTGCCGAGCGGTTGCGCGGTCAGCCAGGATGGTTCGATCGGCAGCAGCATGGGAGTCGCGGTGGGTGACTACAACCGCGACGGATGGTTCGATCTGTTCGTCACCAACTTTGCCGGAGAAGTTGTCGACGCTTTCACCGGAAATGGTCCGAACGGATTCATTGCGAACAACGCCGAGCTGGGCCTCGATCCGCTGTCGCGACCGCTCTTGAATTTCGGAATCGTTCTGGCGGACTTTGATGCGGACCTGTGGCCGGATCTATTCTTCGCCAACGGACATCTCTGGGAAGACGCAGCCGCTGGCCACCAATATCGGATGCGTCCGAGTCTGCTTCGCAATTCCGGTGGCAAGCGATTCCAGGATGTGACCGCAGTGGTCGGAGACTATTTTCGAGAACGCTGGTTGGGACGAGCTGTTGCCGTCGGCGATCTAGACAATGATGGCGATCCAGATTTGGTCGTCAGCCATCTCCTCGCCCCCACGGCATTGCTTCGCAACGACAGCCGCCGAGCCGGCCATGTGTTGCAACTGAAATTGATCGGCACACGTTCGGCTCGACAACCGTCAGGAATGCGTGTCGATGTGGTCGTTGGAAACCAAACCATCGCCGTGCACATTTCCTCCGGAGAGAGTTTTCAAGCGAGCCACGACGACCGGCTGCTCATTCCTGTCGGAGATGCCAAGACCGTCGACGAGGTTCGGGTCCACTGGCTGGGGGGTGAAACGGAAACCTGGACGAAGCTACCCGCCGACGAATTGCACCACTTGATTGAGGGAGCTGGTGATCCGCATTCCAAGAATTGATTGTGCTGTCAGGAAGCCCGGCTTTTCGGAAAAGCCGGGCTTCTGCCATCCAAACACTCCGCGCGAGTGATGCGATCCGCACTCGAAACTTGCGTTCGACGGGATTGACTCGGATACTGCCGTTCCTTCCGAGTCCGCCGGTGGCGGAATCGCAAACGTCCCTCAATCTCCTCAGCACGGACTCCGATCGCATGGAACTGGTCCATCTCAGCATGTTCGCGTGGTGTGTGCCGTTGGTGGCGATTCCGGTTTTGCTGCACCTGCTGACGCTGCATCGGCTGAGGACGGTGGATCTCAGCACGTTTCGGTTTCTGTTCGACACCTATGTGCAGCAGCGGCGGAAGATGAAGTTCATGGACGCGCTGATTGCGTTGCTCCGCACGTTGTTCTTGCTGTTTCTGATTCTGGCGTGTGCTCGACCGATGATCCGGCACTGGAACACGCTCTTCGGTGGAACGGGCGGCGGCCGCGATGTGTTTCTGCTGGTCGATTGCTCGGCGAGCATGAATGCGGCGACGGACGGCGTGTCGGCGTTTGATCGGGCGAAGACGGCGGCATCGGCGGTCATCGACAAGTTGGGGAGCGATGATCTCGTGACGCTCGTGCGTGTCGCGTCGAAGCCGGAAGAGATCGTCTCGAAGGTCACGGCCGACACCGACTCGTTGAAAGAAAAACTTGGCGGACTCAAGACGAGTCCCTCGCGAGCGAACTTGTTCGCGACGTTCACGCAGTTGTTCGACGGCGGTTTGCCGATGACGCTCAAGCCGCAGATTTACTTCTTCACGGACTCGCAGGCCAGTGGTTGGCGCGAACTGCGCGAACAACCGGCAGAGGGTCTGATTCCGGAAGGCTCGAAGCTGTTCGTGATTGATGTCGGTTCGTCGGCTGGCGAGATTCCGAACCGCGCGGTCATCGGCGAACCTCCGGAAACTCATCGCGCGATTGCGGGCTTGCCGCTGCCGCTGAAGACGCGCGTCGTCAATTTCTCGAAGGATCAGCCGGAGGACGTCACGGTCAGCTTGCTGATCGACGACAAGGAGATCGCTCGTAAGAGTCTGACGCTCAAACCGGGCGAGACGGCGAACGCTTCGTTTCTGTTCGTGCCGACCGAAGCTGGCACGCTCAAAGGCCGTTTCGAGATTTCGGCGGATCGATTTCCGAACGACGACACGTTTCTCTTCACGATCTCGGTCGAGCCACAAGTGCGAGTCGTGATCGTCAACGGCAACCCCACGAAGAATCCGAAAGACCCGTTCGAGAACGAAGCGCTGTATTTGCAAACGGCATTCACGGCGACCGAACCGGACGACGTGGGGCACGATTCCAACGTGCCCGGCCAGAATTCGACAAACGCCACGAAAGCCGGACAGGTTGGAAACCTACCCCGCGACAGCAAGCTCACCGAAGCCGACCGACGCTTTGTGAAGTCGCTGGATGTCGTCGAACTCAATGAGAACCAAGTCACCGCCGATGCCCTCAAAGAGGCGAGCGTCGTGCTCCTCGCCAACTGCGGGACGCTCAACGATCAGCAATGCGGGTTTCTGCGAGATCATGTGTCGCGTGGCGGCGGGTTGATGATCCTGCCAGGGGACAAGTGCAACCACGACCAATACAACAACAAGTTGTTCGCGATTCCCGGCACAACGGATCAATTCCTGACGACGGCGCAGTTGCAGCCGGCTGATGGGGATGTCGAGAAGTCCGAGACCTTTGAACGCTTCACGAGCATCGACTTCGCTCACCCCGTGCTGTCGGTCTTCGAGAATCGCGAAGCCCGTTATCTGACGAAGGTCTCCGTCTATCGCCGCTTCCCGTTGAAACTCCCGGCTGAGCGGGGCAACACTTGGCCGCTGCTCGAATTTTCGAACGGCACAGCCGCGCTGGTTGAAAGCCGCTATGGCGATGGCCGAGTGATCCTGGCCGCGTTTCCGATGACCTCGAAGTGGACGAACCTGCCGCTGAAACCGGAGTTCGTGCCGCTGGTGCTGCGGCTCGTCAGCCACATCCGCACGCGAGCCGGTGTCGAAGGCCCGTCGGTTGTCGCCGCCAACACCACCGCCGAAATCTCCGTCGCGAAGACTTGGCAGAACCTGCAAGCGGAGGTCGTCAACGTCGAGGGCAATCGCCTGCCCGTCACGTTCGAGAAATCGGTCAGCCGCCAAGTCGGAGCGTTCTCCGCGACCGCCGAGAAGGGCTTCTATGACGTCGATGTCCGAGGCGGTCGCATCGAACAGCCGAAACACGAATCGCTCGCCTTCGCCGTGAACCTCGCCCGCGAGGAATCCAACTTCGCGCTCATCAACGAGACGCAGTTGAAAGAACTCCTGCCGAACGTGGACTTGAAAGTCATCGACGCCTCCGCCGAGACCCAGCAGCTTCACGGCAGCATCGGCCAAGAGCACGAAATCTGGCGACCGCTGATCTATTTGCTGTTCGTGGTCATCGCCATCGAGTTCTGGCTCTCAACTTTCGGCGGACAACATTTGGATGGTGACGAAGGGCAAACCGTCGGTGAACGCCTCAAAGATGTTGCCGGCGGCGGCTTCGTCGGCCGCATGACCGGCGCGGGACAAGGCTCGTAGCTCATCTCTTGCTACGGCAGTTCAGCGAATCCGCCCGCAGTTCCGCAACGTCATTGGAGCCGGCGGAATTCACCGTCCACAACGCGGGGGAAAGTGAAATCCCTGTGGGAGAGAACATCGAGTGACACCATGCCTTCCCGGGAAGGCCCGGCCAGCCTCACGTCCAAAACGCGCTCGCAACGACTTCCACAGGGACGCTGACCATGATCCTGCGTCGGCAGCGAATGTTAGAGTTTCGATTCGATGAGTTCACCGTTACTCCGCGACGCAAGAGCGGCGCGTGACCGGTCAGTGGCCGAATGATTGTTCTCTGCTAGCGGAGCCGCGCGAAAGCCGGTTCCGCTTTTTGTTGTGGTGCGGGCGGCTCGCCTGCCTCCAACTCTGCCATTTCGTGCCGACAACCCGCCCGTACCACAAACGGCCCGCCGTTTCTGCCGATCAAACCCAAACCAGGAGTCTTGAACCACCCTGCAACCAGCACATCCGGAAATTCTTGCCAAAGCTACGGCGACCACCCAACCGATACTGATTCAGATGATTGGGCGGATCTTGACCGTCTTGAAGGGTGTTTCCATGCCATTGCGAACTGTCTGGCGTCCGTGGAAGTGGGCCAACGTGGTCCTGAGCGGCGGCCTACTCGTCGGTTGCTCGACTTCTGAAAAGAAGCTGAGCTACGTCGGCGACACGGACTTGCAGCACTACAAAGATGTCGTCACCTCGATCGACTATCCGACGGTCGACCAAGAAACTCCCGACGAAGTCAGCTTTACCGACGAGCCGCGACGAATCCGCAATCCGCGCAAAGACGAGATTTGGAACCTCGATCTTGAAGAGGCGCTGCACACCGCACTGGCCAACAACGAAATCATCCGGGACAACGGCCAATTCCTCTCGCCCGGCAATCGTCTGCTGTCAAATCCCGATTTCGTGCAGTCGGTTTACGATCCCGCGCTGCAAGACACGAGCACCCTGTTTGGTCAGAACGGCGTCGAGGCCGCGTTGTCCGAATTCGACGCGCAGTTCACGGCCAACATGCTCTTCGGACGCAACCAGAGCATTTCCGAATCCGGCAGCTTCAACAGTATTCAGGCCGGCGACACTCTTGCGACAGACTCGGGAGACTTCCGAGCGACTCTGTCGAAGATATTCGCGAACGGCAGCCAATTATCGATCCAGCACAACGTGCTCTATCAATCGTTTAACAATGGAACGAGTGGGTCCGCAAATCCACGGCTGTTTCAGTCGTACTTCACCAACAATTCCAGTGCCACGCAGAATGGTGGAACTCCAGGTCTCGAGTTTGACTATCGTCAGCCGATGTGGGCTGGCGGAGGCACGCGATTCACTCGGATCGCCGGCCCCATCAGTCGTCGGCCGACGCTGCAGAATGTTCCGCAGGTCAATCAAGGTGTCGTGATCTCTCGCATTCGTACCGACATCGCCCTCGCGGATTTTGAACAGGCCACGATCGGTTTGGTCAAAGACGTCGAAGACGTTTATTGGGAGCTGTATCTCGCCTATCGCGCCTACGACACAGACACCACGGCTCGCAACAGTTTTCTGCACACTTGGCGTGAAGTGAAAGCCAAGACCGATCAAGGTCTCGAAGGTGGCAGTGCTGCGGACGAAGCGCAAGCTCGCGACAGCTACTTCGATGCGCGAGCCGCTTCGGAGAATTCACTGTCGAACGTCTACAACACCGAGGGCCGCTTTCGGCGGTTACTCGGACTTCCCGTCAACGACGGTCGCATCATCCGCCCGGCAAACGAGCCGACGACTGCGGAATTCCTCCCCGATTGGCGCACCAGCTTGGTCGAGGCGCTGACTCGCCGAGTGGAGCTTCGCAAGCAAAAGTGGAACATCAAGAGCCTGGAGTTCCAGCTCGAAGCCGCGAAAAGCCTCACGAATCCGCGACTCGATTTCGTGGCGCGGTATCAGATCAATGGCTTCGGCGATCAACTGTTCGGCGGGGCGGAACACGCACCTTCAGTTTCCGGTAGCAACGGACGGTCGAACAGTTTTTATGAAAACCTGCTTTCCACCAATCAAACGGGCGGCGGTTTGGGCTTTGAACTCAGCATGCCGATCGGTTTCCGAGCGGCTCATTCACAGGTCCGCAATTTGGAACTCAAGCTGGCGAAAGCACGCGCCGCGCTGGGGTCTCAAGAATTCGAAATCAGTCACGAGTTGGCCAATGCCTTTCGTCAGGCAGACACGACCTTTCAAACCGCTCAGACCTACTTCAATCGTCGCCGCGCGGCCGAGCGTCGCGTGCAAGCCAACGACGCTCAATATCGAGCAGGCAAGGGCAGCGTTGACCTGTTGCTCCGAGCACAGATTAGTCTCGCGACTGCCGAGAAGGCTTACTACCAAAGTCTGGTCGGCTACAACCGAGCCATCTTGGACATGAAGTACCGCAAGGGAACGTTGATGGAGGACAACAGTGTCTTCCTCTCCGAAAGCCTGTCGCATCCAGAAGCCTATGCACAAGCCGTGCGTCACGCTTGGGCACGTAGCCATGCCTTCGACGCCGACCACCTTGAAACGCAACCCGAAGAATTCTCTTCGGACGGATCCGATCCAGTGGAACTCGGCACTGCGGTCTATTCCAATTCATCAGGATCAAACCTCACACAGGCTCCGGCACCGGAGCCTGTCCCAGCAGCCGAACTCCCGTTCACCGAATCGAAGCCGCTGCCGAAGCCCGAATTGCCTGCCGAGCCGGCCATTCCTATCCCCCCGGCGAAAAAGGAACTGCCTGATTCGAGCGCCACACGACCACGCGAACCTAACCGAGTGCACCCCGCGACGAATGAAAGCCCATTTGTTCTGGACTCCGAGTCCTCGATCGAGCAAATGGAATTTCAGAAGGAACCTTTGACAACACTGCCCACGACGAGCGAAACAATTTGGGAAGATGACGACGCCGCAGAGACTCCACGACAACCTGCCTCAAAGGTGCTGCAATCCGACGAGGAAACGGTGTTCGACCAATTCCAGCGGCCAATTCGTCGGTGAACCAAATCGAGATTTACGATTTGGAACCTGAGACATCCAACTCTTGCTGCGGCAGAAAAATGCTGATCGCAAGCGCCGCCTCGCTGGGTTCCACTTCGGGAAACTCAAGTGGGGCGGCGTTCTTGTGGAATGTTCGTGACGCCCCTTCGTCGCGCTAAGCGTGCTTCGCTTCGAAGTCCTGCATTACGGCAATCAACGTATCGACTCCCTCGATCGGAAATGCGTTGTAGATGCTGGCTCTCATGCCGCCGACGCTGCGATGGCCTTTGAGTCCATCCAGGCCAGCGGCCGTCGCAACCTTCACGAACTGACTGTCGAGTTCCTCGTTGCCCGTCACAAAGGTGACGTTCATCAGCGAGCGGCTGTCTTTGTCGGCCGTCGCCTTGAAGAGACGGCTTTGATCCAGATACGCATACAGCCGATCCGCTTTGGCTCGGTTGCGCTGCTCCATCCCAGCGAGGCCGCCGTTTGACTTGATCCACTTGAAGACCAAGCCCATCAGGTAAATACCGAAGGTCGGCGGCGTGTTGTACATCGAGTCGTTTTTGCTGTGCGTCCGGTACTGCAACATTGTCGGCAAGTCGGACCGTCCGCGCTCGATCAGATCGTTGCGGATGATGACTAGCGTCACGCCCGACGGACCGAGATTCTTTTGCGCTCCGGCGTAGATCATCCCGTATTTCGCCACGTCAATCGGGCGGCAGAAAATATCGCTGCTGGCGTCACAGATCACCGTCGAGTCTGCCGGCACTTCTGGAAAGCGATGCCACTGCGTACCGAAGATCGTGTTGTTCGACGTGTAATGCACATAGGCCGCGCCGGTATCGCACTGCACTGTCTGCGGGATGTAGCAGTAGTTGCGATCCTTGCTGCTGCATGCGACGTGCGTTTTGCCCAAACGCCCCGCTTCCTCCTGGGCTTTCTCGGACCATGCTCCGGTCACCAGGTAGTCGGCCTGAGCGTCGCTCGACAGGAAATTCATCGGGATCATGCCGAACTGCAACGACGCTCCGCCTTGCAGGAATAGCACTTTGTAGTCCGCCGAGATTCCGCCGACGTCACGGCAAAGGGCTTCACATTCGTCGTACACGGCCAGGAATGCCTTGCCGCGGTGTGAGTGCTCGCAGATGCCGATGCTGCTATTGCCCAGGGAGAGGAGATTCTCGCGAGCCTCTTCCAACACCGGCACTGGCAGCACAGCGGGGCCTGCGGAGAAATTGAAAATGCGATCCGTCATCGTTCGTGGTCCTGATCAAAATTTGTCCGCTCGAACAGAAATACAATCAACGGGAAATGGCCGAAACGGTTCCGAGTCGGGGCGGGATTATACCTCACGCGGCCAAGATTGAGACGTATTCCAAGGTCTGAAAATTGAGGGTCCTGAGTGAGTCCCGATCGACAGTCAGGGTCTGTTCGATGGCCGCAGGAACGTCAGCAAACGTGGGCTGATCGCGACCGTCAAGCGAACGACGTTTGGTAAACGTCCAGAGTCTCTCGATCCGGTTCAGATTGGGAGAGTACGACGGCAGGAACAGTCACGTAATCCCCCGTGGCGCGGTGCCGTCTGGCCGAATGGAATTCGAATGGGGAAGGCGTTTCCTCTGATTCCGAGAGTCCCCGCGACCGGCAAAGCCGTTATCGGCTGAAGAGTTTGCCCAGACGGTGCCGATCATACGAGGAAGGGATGGTGTCCCATGCGACCGAAGACATTGGCTTTGTTGGCTGTCGCCGCGATGTGCGGATTGGTGGCCATGTTGGGAGTTCAGCAAGTCGTGTCGAAACAAGGCGACGCAAACAGGTCAGGTACTCGTCGCCAAGGCGGACATCCTGTCGGGGCAGTCGCTCGACGAACAGGCTCGGCTGTTGAAGCTGGCCGGTGATCTCAGTGGAGGAAAGCTGCATCTGACGTTGCGAGGCATGAACGACGGCACACCGGTCGCCCCGAAGGATTTGTTCGATCCGACTCAAGCGGAACAGGGGACATCGAAAACAGGGATGTGAAGTGCTCAATGGAACAGAAACGAACAACTCGAAGGCCAACGCGAATTCGAGCCGCGGCAAAAATCCGGGCTTCATTGAGCCACCTGCACGCTGAACTGAGAAGTCTGATCGTTCAAATTTGAGATCTGAAGTCCTTACTCGATCACAAGTGACCTGCCGCCATGAACGTTGTCCGACTCGCACTGGTTGATCCGAAGGATGCCAGCCGCGCGTCTCTCAAGAATCTGCTGCTGGGCATTGATGCCGTCTGGCTGGAAGCGGAATGCTCCAGCTACGACGACTTCTTTGATGTCGTCACGCAAACTCAGCCGGACATCGCGCTGATCGCGATCGACTCGGACCCGACCAAAGCCCTGAACTTGGTCGCGCAAGTGGCTGCGAACTTTCCGAACTGCGCCGCGCTGGTCATCAGCGGCTCGCAAGAAGGCAGTTTGATCCTGCGAGCCATGCGCAACGGCGCGCGTGAGTTCCTGAGTCAGCCGTTGCGGTTCGACGATTTCTTGCCCGCGCTGGACCGCATCGCGCACACTCAGAACAGCCGCACCGACGAAGGCCGCCGCACGAAAACCTCGCAGATCATCACCGTTGCCGGAGTCTGCGGCGGTGTGGGTTGCACGGCGATCGCTGTCAATCTCGCGTGCATCCTGGCTCAGAATCCGAACAACAACGTCGCGATCATCGACCTCGATTTGGCGCTGGGCGACGCCGACGTCTGGCTGGACATCATTCCGGACGACACGATCCAGGATGTCGCCGACAACATCCGCCGTCTGGACGACTCACTCTTGAAACGCTCGCTGACCAAGCACTCTCGTGGCGTGTATTTATTGCCTCGGCCCATACAGATGGATGAGCGTCCGGCCATCTCTCCGGACGAACTGCGCCGAGTTCTCCAGTTGTTGAAGTCCACTTTCACACATTTGATTCTGGACGTCAGCAAAAGCTTCAGCGCGTTGGATCTCGCGGCGATGGAAGCTTCGGACAGCGTGTTGCTCGTCACGCAGATCGATCTGCCTTGCCTGCGAAACGTGGTGCGGCTGATGCAGTTCTTCGACCAGCGGCCGGGGCTGACCGAAAAGATGAAGATCATTGTCAACCGCATCAGACTTCAGGACGCAAGCATCAGCCTCAACAAGGCTCTCGAAACGATCGGACGTGAGATCTATTTTCAACTGCCCAACGACGACGTCTCGATGGTCGAGTCGCGCAACAACGGAATTCCGCTGTTGCTGCACGCTCCCAAATCGCGCATCACGAAGGCGATCGAACAGCTCGCTCAACAGCTCGATCCAAAATCGGAAGAAGCCGACAAGAGGCCCGGCGAATCCGCGAACGCCCAAAAAGGCTTGTTCAGCTTCTTGTCGAGCGCGACGCGTTAGTCCATGTCGAACGTGCCGGCCCGCGATCGGAGGTCGCGAGGACTCGCCGCGACACCGGCGGTTGCCATGTGGACGGGGGGCACCTTTCCCAATCTCATCGGATTGGCAAATCGCTCAGTCGGCACCTCTCTCCCCACTTGAGTCTTGGCCATCCGGGTCGGGTACGGGATGGCCAAAGGGCGGGTCGGCGGCTGGCCGGAGTCATCCGTACGAGCAAAAACCGGAGTTGTCACTATCTCGGAGTCGGCCGGATTGATGCCAACCGAGGTTTTTGCCTCTGCGGAGCCGAACGTATTGACGTCCACTTATTTGTTTGCCTTTGCGGAGTCGGCCGGATTAGCGGCAACGACGGTTGGCATCAATCCTGCCGACTTCAGAGAGATGGCAACCGCAGTTGGCATCAATCCCGCCGACTCCGGGATGGCGGCAACCTTGGTTGTCGCTTGTTCGGAGTCGATGTTTATGACAACCGGCTTGGGTTTACGTCATTTCGACCGTTTCGCGGCGTTGAGTACTTGCGTCGCTGGCCGAGTACTAGGCAGTAGGGACATTCAATCTGGCGGAGCACGGTGTTTTTGAGGAGTCTTTTGGGAACACAAGGAGGAGTTCCGCATGCGACGCCGACACGAACTGACCGATGCTCAATGGAACCAGATCCAAGACCTGTTACCCGGCAAGGCAGG